>CAYULV010000224.1:0-3944 GCA_964445655.1 uncultured Granulosicoccaceae bacterium
GGTTCATTCCGTTGAACCTCCTTGTTCAATAGACAGAAAAAATATACCAGATTTTTTATAACAACACTCAAGTCGGCCAGTTAGCTGTTAGCCCCGACCACGTGCAGTGCGTCGGCTGTTACCACCAGGCGCTCTGCCTGATCGATTCGCGGTGTTCTGTGGTCCGCGGCCACGACCGGATCCATTACTCGGCCCTCCTCGACGACGGCCTGAGCCGCGGTTTCGTTGATCGCTGGGTCCGCTCTCGTTCGCCTGCTTGGTGTGACCGGTATGCCCTTCGACATCCACGCGCGGGATGTCGCGCTTGATCAGCTTCTCGATGCCTTTGAGTAATTTAAGCTCATCGGCTTCAACCAGTGATACCGCTTGCCCGCTACTGCCAGCGCGACCGGTACGTCCAATTCTGTGTACATAGTCTTCCGGTACATTGGGCAGTTCATAGTTGACGACATTGGGTAGCTGTTCAATGTCGAGTCCACGGGCGGCGATGTCAGTTGCGACAAGTACCGGCAGGGATCCATCCTTGAACGCCGACAAGGCGCGTGTCCGTGCACCTTGGCTCTTGTTGCCGTGAATGGCATCGGACTTGATACCTTCTTTTTTCAGCTGTTCAGCCAGGCGATTCGCACCGTGTTTGGTGCGTGTGAATACCAGCACTTGTGGCCATTGATGCTCTTTGATCAATAAAGACAACAGTGCTCGCTTGCCGGTTTTATCAACCAGGTAGACCGATTGATCAACAAGTTCAGATGCCGTATTTCGACGGGCAACCGAAACTTCTGCCGGGTTTTTCAACAGAGTCTTGGCCAGGCTGCGAATGTCATCTGAAAAGGTGGCAGAGAACAGCAAGGTCTGACGTTGCTTGGGCACGATTTTCAGGATGCGTTTGACGTCGTGGATAAAACCCATGTCGAGCATGCGATCAGCTTCATCGAGTACCAGTATCTCGATCTTGGACAAGTCCAGTACTTTCTGGCTCACCAGATCCAGTAAACGCCCGGGTGTGGCGATCAGGATGTCGACAGGTTTTTGCATGTCCTTGATATGGCGATTGACGTTCACCCCACCGAATATCACGGTCGAGCGTAACGGTACGTTCTTGCCATAGGTGTCGACGGCTTCTGCAATCTGTGCTGCCAGTTCGCGGGTTGGTGTCACGATCAGGCACAGCGGTACGCCACCGCCGCGTTTTTCGCGCTTGGTCGCATGTAATCGGTCCAGCACGGGCAAGGTAAAGCCTGCCGTTTTACCGGTTCCGGTTTGTGCGGCGGCTAGGAGATCTCCACCTTCGAGCACCAAGGGGATCGCCTGATGTTGAATCGGAGTGGGGGTTGTATAGCCGGTGTCTGCGATCGCTTGCAGTAGTGGTTCGGACAAGCCAAGCTCGGCAAAGCCGTTTTCGGCAGTTTCTGTTGAGGACAAAGTTGTTTTTCTCGGACGTCGGTGCGTCGTGGGCGGCAATGCTCTGCCAGTTGGGTGGAGCAAAAAAGCGATATGCCTATGATGGCCGTATTGGCTGGCGCGAAAAATCCTTGGAACTTGGGACGCTTCGGTGCTTCTATGGCGGGAGTATAGGGAATTTAGATCGCCACTTGTTGCCTTAAACTTGTGAACAATGTGACTTGCTGGCGATTTGGCATTTAGGCAGGCATTATTACGCGATGCACTGACTGAAGTGTCCCCTGAAGTACCCCCTGAAGAGCTTTCCACCCAGCCTCCACAGCACCTCTCGACCAATCCGCCGACGCCCAAACCCGGTCATGCCATCCAAGACGCCACCCGCCAACACACTCACCCGCGCTCAGACCCAGCGTTTTTCCCGGCAGGTGTTGCGCTGGTTTGAAGAGCACGGGCGCAAGCATCTTCCGTGGCAACAGCAGCCGACGCCGTATCGTGTGTGGGTGTCCGAAATCATGCTGCAGCAAACGCAG
Source organism: uncultured Granulosicoccaceae bacterium (assembly GCA_964445655.1). Classification (GTDB taxonomy): domain Bacteria; phylum Pseudomonadota; class Gammaproteobacteria; order Granulosicoccales; family Granulosicoccaceae; genus Granulosicoccus. The sequence goes on from CAYULV010000224.1 coordinate 1,932, forward strand.
GTGGCGACTGTCATCCCGTATTTCGAGCGTTTCATGCAGAGCTTTCCGTCTCTTGAGCAGCTGGCCGCCGCGCCGATCGATGAGGTGCTTGAGCATTGGTCCGGTCTCGGTTACTACGCACGTGCGCGCAATCTTCACAAGTGCGCGATCATGGCCATGCAGGAGCATGCGGGTGCCTTGCCGTTGACGATGGAGGCTTTGGTCGCGATGCCGGGTATTGGGCGATCCACGGCTGGCGCTATTTTAAGTTTGTCCGATGGGCAGCCGCAGCCGATTCTCGATGGCAACGTCAAACGTGTGCTGGCGCGTTGTCATGCGGTGGCTGGCTGGCCCGGCAAAAGCGATGTGCTTGCCGAGCTTTGGTCCTTGTCTGAAGCGCTGACCCCAGCTAGCAATACCGGTCCGTTCAATCAGGCGATGATGGATCTCGGCGCAACGCTCTGTACACGTACCAAACCCGCTTGTGAGCGTTGTCCTCTGAGCAAGGATTGTCGGGGCCTGGCCAGTGGTGATCCGACCGCCTATCCAGGCAAGAAGCCGAAGAAGGTCATCCCGACACGCCAGACGGTGATGTGGCTGCTGGAAAATGAAGCGGGTGATTTGTTACTCGAGCGTCGTCCCCCCAGTGGCATCTGGGGTGGGCTGTGGAGTTTGCCGGAGACCGCCACTGTGCAGGCGATCGCCGAGTGGCTGGAGGCCGCGGGACTCAAGTCGATAGGTACTCCCGAGAGCCATGCGCAGCTGACCCACACCTTCAGTCATTTCCACCTTGAAATTGATGTGCAGCGTGTGACGGTGGACACTGTTGAGCGCCGTTTGATGGAGAGCGGGCAGCGGGTCTGGTATAACGGTGATCAGTTACCCGGTGGTGTTCCAGCCCCGGTATCCCGAATTCTGACAAGTTTGATTGGAGAGTTATTGTGAGTCGCATGGTGCAGTGCGTTAAGTTGAATAAAGAAGGCGAAGGTCTGGAGCGTCCAACCTACCCGGGTGATCTGGGCAAGCGCATCTACCTGAACATCAGTCAGGAAGCGTGGCAGATGTGGGTTGGTCACCAGACCATGCTCATCAATGAGTACCGTTTGACACCGGTTGATCCCAAGGCGCGCAAGTTTCTCGAAGAAGAAATGGAAAAATTTCTTTTCAGCGATAACGTGACCATGCCTGAAGGGTACGTACCTGAAGGCGATTGATCCGCCTTGCAGGTCTCGACCTTATCGACACATCATTCATTGAAGGACGTTTGATTATGAAAAAGTTTTCTGGCCGTCATTCTCTTGCTCTGCCTACGGTGCTTTTCGTCATGTTGACCCTCGGTGCTTGTTCTTCGAGCTCCGATTCGTCGGTCGATGACAGTGATGACACCGAAGATGAAGTGGATGAAGACGTTGATGCTGGACCCAGTTTCAGGGTGGCGAGAATTGATATCGATGCGGGTAATGACGGCACTGTCGATCAACAATTCTTCGAAGTCTATGACAGCCAAGGTTTGTTAATAAGTGAATTCTTTGATAGCGATTTGGATGGTGTTGCCGATAGAGAATTCAGTTTCGTCTATCAGGGTGGAAACTTGTTCAATGTGGCGGATGATGCAGATCTGGACGGTACGCGGGATTTTTTCACTTTCTTTAGCTATGACAACAACGGTGTTCTGCTTACTGAGACGGCAATGGATGGGCTCAACGGCCCTGAGGTGCAGCGTATTGACTATCTACAGGACACGTCAGGACAACTGACTGGTGCAAACTTTGACTTAAATGCTGATGGTGCAGTTGATGAGGTGGCCAGCTACACCTTCAATAGTGCGGGTACCGTTGATGTGATCGAATTCGATCAGAATCTGGATAACGTCACTGATCTCGTGATTTCTTTTGAATACGGTGAGGTTGGAGAAGTATTGACGCGTACCAGTCAACTTGCCGATTCCACCATTACCTCAGTGTGGACATATGTGTACGAGGAAGGGGCATGTGATCCCCTGTCTGAGCGTCAACCAAGAATAGTTACCTGTGT
>CAYULV010000224.1:4044-6661 GCA_964445655.1 uncultured Granulosicoccaceae bacterium
CGTGACGTGACGTGACGTGACGTGATGTGATGTGATGTGATGTGATGTGATGTGATGTGCGCGCGATGTAATGCTCTTCAGCAGCTGACGGCTATGCCGCGCTGAGCAGATTGTTCAGCGCTGGCCCTATTGCACGCAAATCAAGAGCAACATCGGCACCTCCCATCTTATAGGCGCTGCCGGGCATACCCCACACGGCACTGCTTTTTTCATCCTGCACAACGGTCAGGGAGCCAGCTTTGTTCATGGCCGTCAAGCCACGTGCGCCATCGTCACCCATACCCGTGAGCAGTACTCCCGTTGCTCGATCCCCTGAGTTCTTCGCGACACTGTTGAACAGCACATCTACCGAAGGTCTGTGACCGCCTACTTTTTCCGTTGATAACAAGTGGCATACATAATTCCCACCTTGACGTTCAACCGCCAGATGTTGATCGCCCGGTGCGACATAGCCCATACCCGGTTTGATCACTTCATTTTGTTTCGCGATTTGAATATCGAAACTCGACCAGGAGTTAAGCCGATCAGCAAAGGTATTCATGAAGTTTTTTGGCATATGTTGGGCAAATACCAGCGCTGACGATTGTGCCGGATGCAGATCCTGCAGAAAATGATGCAAGGCTTCGGGCCCGCCAGTCGATGAGCCAATGGCTATCAGTCGATGAATATCAGCGGAGAACTTTTTACCCGATTTTACCTTTTGCCGATATTGGGTCAGATCAGGTAGTTCGCGGGTGGTTCTTGCGGCGCTCGGGCGATTGATGTCAACCGTGGCGGCGTTCTTGACGCGTTCAATAATCTCATCGGTATAGTCTTTCAACTCCGCGGTACTGCCGGGGTGTCTTTTGACCATGAAATCCACAGCCCCATCACGCAGAGCATCTAGCGTGACACTGGCACCTGCTGCGGTCAGCGACGATATCATGACCACTGGCATAGGATGCAGTCGCATCAGATTTCTCAGAAAGGTCAAGCCATCCATCCGCGGCATTTCAACATCGAGTGTCAGTACATCGGGTTTGTATACTTTGATCTTGTCCCGAGCTTCATAGGCATCCAGTGCATAGTCAACGACCTCAATATCGGGGTCGGACGAGAGTACCTTTTCGATGAATTTACACATCGCGAGTGAATCATCGACAACGAGAGCGCGGCATTTTTTTGTAGTCGTCATAGGATTGTCCGGCGTCCTTATGGGTTAAATACGTTCGTAGACTGTGTTATCGACTCGTCGATAGTTGCTGTCAATTCCCTTGATATTCTCGGAATGACCCAGAAACAAGAAAGCACCTTTTTCCTGAAATTGTGCAAACCGGCGAACCAGCTTGAGTTGATCTACCGCGTTGAAATAGATCAATACGTTTCTGCACATGATCACATCAACGCCAGGGCGGATAGGCCAGTCGTTGAACAGATTCAGCTGTTTGCAAATCAACAGTGAACGCAATTCGGGTATTGCTTGCCAGGTGCCATCAGTTCGCTGAACAAACCATTTTCTTATCTGCTCGTTGGACAATCCACGTAAATATTCTTTTTTGTAGCAGCCTTTCTGTACGGATTGCACGGTGGCTGAGTCTATGTCGGTACATAGCACCCGAACCGGTGCAATGACATCACTTTCACTAACGGCCATCGCCAATGTGTAGGGCTCCTGACCATAGCTACAGCCTGCTGACCAAATACGGATTGGGCTATTTGGCTTGCTGTTCGCCACGACGGTTGGCAAAACCGTGTTGGAGAAAAATTCAAAGTGATGGGGTTCGCGGTAAAAGTACGTCAGGTTTGTCGTGACCGAATTGATGAAATCGGTTTTTTCAGCGCTATTTTCGTTTTTAAGTAGATACAGATAGTCTTGATAGGTATCGATGCCCAACGCGATCAAACGCTTGGCCAATCGATTGGTCAACATGGCGCGCTTTTTATCGGACAGGCGAATACCGGTCATCTCAACAGTGATGCGCTGAAAATCAGCGAATTCACTGTCGGTCATCGGCCCGATGGGTTGACGTTCCGCCGTGTTGCTCACGCTGGCGACGACTCAGTTGTTGAACCGGATTCGGTATCAGTGTATTCGTTGTCCTGTGAATTATCGGTGCCAAGCAGAGCTTCCATCCCCATGACCTTCAATGCATCTTGCAATACTTCACTCGGCTGCAAGAGTACGAAGTCATCCGGTTTTTTCACAAGCAGTTTGCTGCTGTGAAACAAAAGCTGCAAGGCTGCTCCATCCACCCGTTCGACCTTCGATGCATTAACGTGTATTACATCGTTGTTTGCAATGCTGGCATCGAGTGCGGTTTTTAACTCATTCACACTGGCAAGTGTAAAAACCTCGGGCAATTCGACGGTTGAATTTTCTATAACGGTTTCGCTCATGAGGTAGATTCAGGCTCCATGGATGAAGCGATAATCGGATCAAGGTTCACAAGAATCACAAGCTTCTCTTCAATTTTCCCGTAGCCTCGAATAAACCCTTTGTCAATTCCTGAACTGGTTTCGTCAACGTTCTGAATAACGTCAGCACCAAGGTGGTAAACCTCAGATACCTGATCGACAACCAGACCGATGATTCTGGGTTGATCATCAACTTCGGTATGGACAATGATGATTGCCGTGG
>CAYULV010000225.1:0-2864 GCA_964445655.1 uncultured Granulosicoccaceae bacterium
CGAACGATCTCGGCATCGTTTACGAGTCGGTCGAGAATCACGGTTCCGATGCCTTTGATCAATCCGGTTCGCCAAATTGCAAGACACTGGGTGCCGGCTTCAATTCATGCAGCATCGCCAATCTACATATCAAAGATGCAGCGGGCGCATTGAACGATGGCGACTGGAAAATCTACTTCCATAGCATTCGTCGCATACTGCGCGTCGACAGTGATGAATTCAGTGTGTCGTTGGTCAATGGGGATCTTAACTACCTGGAACCGACTGATAACTTCACGCCATTTGATGGCAGTATCAAGACCGTGGGTCTGGTGACCGAATTCTCCCATCTGATCGAGAGCGACTTCATGCCGCGTTACTGGTTGGTGCGTGGTGACGGTAGCGTCACGCTTATAAACAACACCGACGAAGACACCGATGAAAGCCAATACGCGGTTGCCATCACCGGTGACAATGCTCAAGCCTTCAACGGTGAACCGATTGCCATCGCGAGCGCAGCCTCGCGATTCACCGCGAACAGCGATGTAGCGGCGACAGTCGCCAGTCTTGATGCCAACGTCATTCAGTCACGCATCGTTCCAAAACCTTCCTCTACTATCCTGGGTACCGGCTCGCTCGATATCGGTGGTGGCGTTTCTCTGGCCGGACTGCCGATACCCTCCGAGTCGATAGCTGCGCTGCAAGCGCGACAAGCGCAATTCATGAGCACAAGCTCAGGTGCCAGTATCGCGGCAACTATCGACCCCTCCATGGCATCTGGTTCCTACGAGCTGACAGTGACCACATCTGGCATCACGATGACTGCAGCGGATGAGCAATCCATGTTCTATGCCGCGCAATCCTTGCTGGCACTGGTGCAGCCCGGCATCGGCACCATACCGGCCGTGACCATCAGTGATGCGCCTCGTTTTGGCTTTCGTGGCATGCATATCGACAGTGCGCGTAACTTTCATTCACTCGATTCAATGAAGCGCTTGATGGATCAAATGGCTGCGTACAAACTGAACAAACTGCATCTGCACTTAAGTGACGATGAAGGTTGGCGTTTACAGATTCCAAGCCTTCCGGAACTGACCGATGTCGGAGCCAGACGTCAGTTTCAACTCGACAGCGACGGCAATATCACAGAAGCGGCAGGCTTGATGCCACAGCTGGGCTCGGGACCAGGTACCAACAATCAGGGCACCGGCTTCTATAGCCGAGAACAGTTTATCGAGTTATTGCAATACGCAGCTGATCGCTACATTGATGTCATTCCGGAATTCGACATGCCTGCGCATGCAAGAGCCGCCGTTGTTTCCATGCGCGCACGTGCCGCGAATCTGGGCCGACCGGGAGATACCTCAATTCGCATTGATGATCCGGCCGATACCTCGCGTTACCGAACCGTACAGCACTATGACGACGGCATTATCAACCCTTGCCTGCCCGGCACTTACAACTTCATCGGTAGTGTGATTGATGATGTCAATGACATGTACACATCAGCGGGTCTTAGCCTTGATGTCTGGCACATGGGTGGCGATGAAGCAAACAATGTATTCAAGGGAGCCGGTTTTCAGGATATAAACGACGGTAACAAGGTGCCTTACAAAGGCGACATCGACACAAGCCTGTTTGACTTCCCTTGGGAACGTTCACCGGCCTGTGAGTCCTTCATCGCATCAACACCTGACGTTAACTCACTGACCGATCTGCAGCCCTACTTTGTCAAACGCGTGTCGCAACTGGTTGCCGATGCAGGCATCCCGCGCTTTTATGCGTATCAAGACATCTATGACAATCTCAGCGCCAGCGAGCTTGCAACTGATGTCGCCGGCGTGGGCTTCTGGGAAATGGTCACCAGTGGTGGCTACAACACGATCAACGGTTTTGCCAGTCGCGGTTTTGAAACCATTGTTGCCGTGCCTGACTACCTGTACTTCGACTTCCCGCAAGAAGTAAATCCCGAAGAACGTGGCTACTATTGGGCAACTCGCTCAACCGGCTTGCGCAAGGTCTTCAGTTTTGCACCAGAGAATCTGCCGCAAAATGCAGAAACATCGGTAAATCGTGAAGGCAATGCATGGTCAGCCACGGGAGAAGATCCTGCGCAAACGTTTATTGGCATGCAAGGACAGCTATGGAGCGAAACAGTCAGAACAGCTGAGCAATTCGATTACATGGTGTTCCCACGCTTACTCGCACTGGCAGAGCGTGCCTGGCACAAAGCTGACTGGGAACTGGATTACGTGCAAGGGCGTACCTTTTCCGCCAGCACCAACTTTGTTGCCCAGCAAGCGCTACTTGATGACTACGCAGCCTTTGCAGCAGCACTCGGCACCAAGGAGTTCAGAAAGCTCGACACGGCTGGTATCCAATACCGCATCCCGGTACCGGGAGCCAGCAACACAGGTGGCACCTTGTCGATCAACAGCGAAGTACCTGGCCTGCCACTTGAGTTCTCACTGGACGGGACAAACTTTTCTCCATTGACCGCATCGACTCCCGCTGCTAGCGTTGTTGCAGTGCGCGCCAGATCAGGTGATGGCGCACGTGCCGGACGAGCAGACGCTTTTCCCTGAGTTCAATTAATCCGAGCGTTTGCGCTGAGGCTCTACGCCCGAAAAGCGCTGATGCCAAATGCCGACTCGAAGTACTGGCGCCCTGCTTCAACCCGTTTGGGTTTGCAGGCGCGCCAGCGGTTTTTCATCAATCGGCAGATGAATCACCCCAGCGGCTATTCCAAGCACCACACCGGCCCACCACATGCCGTCATAACTGCCGGTGGTGTCATACAAAAGACCGCCTAGCCAGACACCAATGAAGCTACCGATCTGGTGGCTCAAAAAAACGATACCGAACAGCGTCGCCATATACCGCAC
>CAYULV010000225.1:2964-6642 GCA_964445655.1 uncultured Granulosicoccaceae bacterium
GCCACATGAAAACCGCAGACGAAGAATCCGATGGTTAACAAGACGAAGCCACGATGCGCAAACGCTTCATGCAAGGCATCGCGCAGACTCTGCTCTACCGCCTGCACGGTTTCACCATCACGAAGATGCGGCAACATGAACGCCAGTGGAATCAAACCCAGTACAAACAAACCGAGATAGACCAGTGCAGACGGCCAGCCAAAAGCTTCGATCAATCCCTGCGTCAGCGGTGAGAAAACCACCTGCCCAAATGAGCCTGCCGCAGTGCCCAAACCCAGAATCATGGAACGCCGTTCAGGGCCCACCACTCTGACCATGGCCGCAAGCGCCAATGAGAATGCAGAAAACGCAATACCAATACCTGACAGCACACCCGCAAAGAGATAAAAGGCCGAAGCACCGCTGGCGATACTCATGCCGTAGAGACCTACGGCGTAAACCACGGCTCCCAGGGTGATGACTCGCGAAGAACCCCATTTATCAGCAACAATGCCGGCAATCGGCAAACCGAGACCCCAGAACAGATTCTGGATGGCGAGCGCCAGACCAAACGTTTCGCGTGTCCAGCCACGCGCGGCGGTCACGGGTTCGAGAAACAAGCCCAGGGAGGAACGCGCACCAAACCCGATTGCCGCGATCAGACAGCCCGCTGCGATAACCATAAACGCTCGCTGTGCAGTTGATAAACCTTGAGCCCCAGAGCCGTTCATGAACCATCCTTTTAAACCGAATGTGAACATGGTACCGAAGTTACCTTGGCTGGGTTCACAAAAACGATACGGGCACTGCGTGATCCAGCGCGCAAGAAAACAAGCCTCGCACATCGACCGGTCGAGCTTTCACATTGTTTTGCAAAGCGCTTCGAGTGTTCAAAGGAATGACCCCACAGTCTTGGGCAGAGCGACCTTCAAGCTTCCAGTCAGGGACCGATAACAGTAGAGATAGACGCAGCTTGACTGCAATAAAAATAATAAGAAACGCGAGTCAACTAAATGATGTTTTTAACTTCGCACCGACACATGCGGTCGGTGGGCGCTGCATGCCTGATGGCGGTTACCCCGGGGGTGATCGGTATGGCATCAGCGAACGAGCCGGAACAATTCAAGGCCAACCCCAACCTCCTCGATGATGCGCCTGCAAGTAGCGTCACACAGGGAAGCGATGGCGACCGGCGGTATGAGATCATCCAAGGGTATGCCATCGCCGAAGGCGACATCATGCTTGGTCAGGTCGATCAGGCAGGCCAACTGATCAAACAATTCAGTTTTCGCGGCTTGGGTCGAAGCGATATCTTTGGCCGCTGGCCGGATGGCATCGTGCCATTCCAGTTCCCGGACGATGCGTCCGACATTCAGCGTCAGAACGTTTTCACCGCAATCGAACACTGGACCGACAACACCAGTTTGAAATTCGTCGAGCGAACCTCGGACAACGCATCCAGTTACCCGAATTTTTTACGTTTTGACTCAAGCAATAACTGCGCGTCATTCGTGGGCATGCAAGGCGGTGAGCAATCGATCATGATTGCAGATGATTGTGCAGTTGGCAGCATCGTCCATGAGATCGGGCACGCCATTGGCCTCTTTCACGAACATACTCGTCCGGACCGCGATAACTTCGTGAACGTTCGTCTGGATAAGGTTTTCCCTGACAAAACGATCAATTTCGACATTCTCAATGCCGGTGTCGAGCAACTCGGTGAATATGATTATGGCTCAATCATGCACTACGGCGAATTCTTCTTTACCGCCACGGGTGAACCAACAATCGAGGCGCCCGATGGTGTAGAGATCGGTCAGCGCGAAGCACTGAGCCCGCTTGACATAGAAAGTGTCGAGAATATGTACGCCACAGATTTGTCCGTTCAATATTCGCAATTGCAGGAAACAACTGATGGTCTGGAGTTTGATGTCAATGTCATGAACCTCGGTTCGCTTGGCGCACATGATCTGATGTTACGCGTGGCTATTGCAGACAACTCGACATGGACGGGCATCTCCCCTAATAGTGGCTGGGACTGCCTAGCCTACGGCGCAGAGCTTCGCTGCGTGCGCGAACAATTGGCGCAAGCCGAGTTCTCCTCGTTTGCACTGCTGGTCGAACCCGGCTCAGGCACATCGGCAGACTTATCCATGCGCCTCGAATTGGCCACCCGTGACACGGACTTCAGCAACAATCAGTTCAATGATCAATCCAAGTTTCCACCCATAGACGACGTGGGCGAATCTGATCCAGGCGAGACCCAGAATGAACCGTCGACAACGCCAGATACAACAGAACCTGTAGTCGCCGCGGCCCTTCCAGCAGATACCACATCTGGCAACAGCGCTTCGGGCAACATCGGTAGCGGCGCCACTGGCGGCACCACAGCTAACGCCTTCAGCGCTGATGCGACTGGCACCGGGTCGGCCGGTTACGCTTTTCTTGTCACCGGATTGTTGATTGTGCTGCGCAGGAAGTTACTATAGCCCTCGCCCTGGTAACCTGACATGCTTGATGACCTCATCCCGCCGTATCAACATCATGGTATCCGCGGGAGAGGCATCAGGCGATGCCCATGCCGCCCACGCACTTGAAGCACTGCAAACACGCGGTACCGACTTCGAAAGCTTCGGCATGGGCGCATCACTCTTGCAAACACAAGGTTGCGATCTGATTGTTGACTGCAGAGAACTGGCAGTCATCGGTTTCATCGATGTCGTAAAGAATTATCCCCGCTTCATGATTCGCCTGCGCAAGCTCAAAGCGGCGATGAAAGCACGACGCCCCGACCTTCTGCTGATCGTCGACTACCCGAACTTCAATCTCAAACTCGCCGAATACGCGCGGCAGTTGAATATCCCGGTGCTGTTTTACATCAGCCCCAAGGTCTGGGCATCACGCCCCGGACGCGTCCCCAAGATTGGCGCGCGAATTTCACACATGGCTGTGATCTTCCCATTTGAAGTTGATATCTATGAAAAGGCCGGCATCCCCGTTAGCTACGTCGGTAACCCTGTAGTCGAAGACGCGCACTCACCACTAACACGCGAAGAAGCCTGTAACGCACTTGATCTGGATTCATCCCGCCCCGTAATCCTGTTAATGCCCGGCAGCCGCAAAGGCGAACTCGAACGTCATATGTCACTCTTGATGGCAAGCACAGAAAAACTTGCCAACGAACGCCCCAACTGCCAGTTCATATTACCCCTGGCCAACACCATAGATCGCGAATGGTTCAATCAGTTACTCGAATCTGCAGACGCGAACCTACCCAGCGCCCCACACTTGCAAATTGTTGACGGCCAATCCATCACCGCCATGCGCGCAGCCGATGTCGCACTCGTCGCCTCCGGCACCGCCACGCTCGAGACCGGTTTGATGGGCACTCCCATGGTCGTGTTATACAAAGTCAGCCCGCTCAACTACGCCATCATAAAACGCATGATCAATATCGACGACGTATCACTCGTTAATATCGTTGCACAGCGACGCATAGTGCCCGAGTTAATTCAAGACGACGCAACGGCTGAAAACATCGCCGCAGAAGCCTTGTTATTACTGAACGATGAAACACGTCGAAGCCAGATGCTCCATGATCTTGCCGAGCTTAAACTTGCCATGGGTGAACCGGGTGCATCGGAGCGTGTGGCGGCATTGATTGAAAGCCTTGTAATCTCTACAAAGGTATAAGAGGTA
>CAYULV010000226.1:0-6642 GCA_964445655.1 uncultured Granulosicoccaceae bacterium
GTGCAATGCTGACCGGTAAGCCGGTTAAGTTTCACTGGGATCGTGAAGAGGAAATGCAGGTCGGTGCGCCGCGAGGTGCTGAACGCTGGACAATCAGAGACGGTGTGATGAACGACGGTACTATTATCGCGCGGGAGTTTACCGGTTATTTTGATTGCGGTGCCTATACACGTTTATCTTCCTACGCAATTCAAAAGGGCACAGGTCATCTGCCCGGTCCTTATACAATTCCAAACATCGCAGCAAATGTTTATTGTGTCTACACCAATCGTACTCCTGCCACTGCGATGCGAGGCTTCGGTATTACCGGCGTCGATTTTGCCATTGAAGCGCACATGGATAAGGTCGCAGAGGCTGTCGGTATGAATCCTATAGAACTACGTATTCACAATGCCTATCGCGACGGAGACATGAAAGCACATCGCAGACTGGCAAAGAACACAGCACTGATAGAGTGTTGTCAGGTGGCGGCACAAAAGGCCAGGTGGCAGATTGGATCGCAATACGCAAGTGCGTCGAGTCTTAGTGGTGGCGGCAGTCCGGAACGCGCCGCGATACCGGAAACCGCAGTAGATATGGCAGGTAAAATCGGTGAGCGCCGATCCCATGCAATTGACACCGCACCTGCACCGGGCACAGACAGGATACCTGCCGGTACTGCCGGTGAATCTCTAAGTTATGCGGTAGCACCGCAGCATGCTGATATGCAAATTGAACTGTCACGGCTGGGTCACGCTGTGGCCGACCGCAGCCAACCGGATAATACAAACTCGATTAATACAAATACTGTATCGCAGGAAACAATTTCAACTGACAGCACAGCACCACAGTCATCATCGTCTTCTTTTCCACCATCCGGTACACAACCCGAATCAATGTATCCGCCGTCATCGTCTCACGAGTCAAAACCGGATACACCCGCTGTTACTGCTACCGAGAGCAGTAGTTCACCACCGCCATCAGGCTCCGAATCACCTTACGAACCGAAAGAACGATTCAACAAAGGTATGAACCGACCCGGTGCTGCAAGACATCTTGTTAACAGGCGGCGCAGATAATATGGCTATTCATAAAGGCCGCGGCTTTGCCTGTATCAACTACCCGATAGGAATGAACCTTGGTGGTGATCCGTCGCAGGCATTGGTGCACTCGAATCCCGATGGCAAGTTCAAGGTGACACTCAGCTCTATTGATCTGGGGCAGGGCATGAAATCGGTTACGCGTCAGATTGCATCAGAAACGCTTGGTGTACCGGTTGAAGATGTTTATGTCGATACAGCAGACAGTGATACCGGCCCGCATTGTATGGGTTCATTCGCATCACGCGGCACACACCGTGTAGGCAATGCTGTTATTCGTGCCGCCAATGAAGCACGTCAGCAAATGCTTGCAGCAGCTGCAGATGAACTCGAAGTAAATGCCAGTGATCTCGATACCGATGGCAAGGGCAATATCTTTGTAAAGGGTGCGCCTGCAAAATCTATTACTGTGAGTGAGACGGCAATTGCTGCACAGTTCAAGCAGGGTAAAACGCTTTCCGGCCGGGGTATTTTTCTGGTGCCAAAGTCGGGTGTTGATGACCTCACCGGCGAGATGTCGACAGTCACCACCTTTGCTCACGCGGCATTGGTAGTCGACCTTGAAGTGGACGATGAAACCGGCGTGGTAGAAGTCAATGAAATAAATTCAGCTTATGAAGTCGGCAGGGCATTAAACCCGAGACTGGTAGAACAGCAGTTAATCGGTGGTGCATGGATGGGAGTCTCGCACGCACTCTATGAAACCACCGAGCCTTACTATCCTTCACGTGATCATGCGCCGGTCGACTTTAACAACTACCTGATGCCCGGTCCCGGTGAAGTCGTAAACCATAATATCGCCATACTCGAACGGCCCGCAGAAGATGCACCTTACGGCGGCAAGGGACCAGGTGAAATGTGTGCCAATCCGGTATTGCCTGCAATTGCCAATGCGGTATACAACGCCGTTGGGGTGCGCTGCGACAGTTTGCCAATCACACCTGAAAAAGTCCTGCGCGGTATTCGTGCAAATGGTGGTGCACAGCCTAAAGGAACATCGTTCTAGTGCCGGTTAAACCTGTCATATCAGGCATAGCCAACCCGGCTGAGCTGCAATCTGCGCTAAACGATGCGCAGTACATTGCAGACACGGCCTTAGCGACAACCGCTTATCTGTCACTGGCATTGGGTAAGCCATTACTGCTTGAAGGTGCACCCGGTGTCGGCAAGACTGAAGCTGCCAGGGCGATAGGATCAATTCTGGGCAGAACAGTTGTCCGCCTGCAGTGCTATGAAGGAATTGATGCAGCCTCTGCCATCTATGAGTGGAACTACCCTCGGCAGATGCTGGCTATCAGGCAGGCGCAGGATAGCTATGTGAATTTATATTCAGATGAGTTTCTGCTGCAGCGTCCGATGCTTGAAGTACTTAGAAACCCTTCACAGTCGTTGCTGTTGATCGATGAAATAGATCGATCAGATCATGAGTTCGAAGCGTTTCTACTGGAATTTCTTTCAGACTTTACTATTTCGATTCCGGAAACCGGTACGCAAAGAGCGACCGAAGCGCCGATAGTGATACTGACATCCAATCGCACCAGAGATTTACATGAAGCACTCAGGCGTCGCTGCGTATACCACTGGATCGACTATCCCGATCCTGCATTGGAAGCTCGTATTGTAATGACGCGCGCAAGTACCGTTGCAGAGCAGACTGCCAGAGCTATCGTTGATGCAGTCAACAGACTGCGACACGAACCACTGGCTAAGCCACCCGGTGTGGCAGAAAGTGTTGAATGGGCGGAGGCCGCTACTTTGCTACATAGCCAGGGGGTAGCGTGGCCTGATTCATTTAGGCGCTCAATAGGTGTTGCACTGAAAGACCAGGACGATCTGACCTATTTATCTGATCGTATCGATACCGTGCTGCCGGACGAGGTCGCATGAATCTTCCGCAAGCAATAAAACCCTTACTGGCGCTGGCCGCAGAGTTGCGGGAGCATGGCTTTGCTGTATCACCGGATCAAACCACAGGTTTTATTGAGGCCATCGGAATACTTGGCCCGCGCCATATAGATGATATCCGTCATGCAGCAATAGCACTCTATGCAATCCCGCCAGAGCGGTTGTTTGAATTCGACGTCATTTTTAAAAAGCTTTTCTACGATATGGAAATCGCCGCTCAGGCCAAAAGCTCTGACGATGACGTTGATGCATTTGAACCAACCGGTGGTGAAGAAGTTATTGAGGTCGGTGAGTCGCTGGAACAAAGTGGCACGGATGCAGTGCAGGCAGAGCGACTACAGACGCGTGAATTTATACAGGCGTCCGACGATCAGGTACTAACTGAATTTGAACGCAAGCTAAAAAATCGTCTGCCACGCCGTCAGTCCTACCGCTGGAGCAGTGTCAATCGGGGTAGAAAACCGGATTTGCGGCGCACTTTAAGAACAGCTGCAAAACACGACGGAGAGATAATTAAACTTTCGTTACTGCGTAGAAAAACACGCCAGCGTCGAATTCTGTTATTGATTGATGTGTCCGGTTCAATGAAAGAGCTGACATCGTCCTCATTGCGCTTTGCGCATAGTTTGCTACTGATTGCAGACCATGTTGAAGCCTTTACGCTCGGCACCAGACTGACTCGTGTGACATCTGCACTGCAGGTAGCAGATCGGGATCTGGCTATGCACAGAGTCAGCCAGCTGGTGGCCGATTTTGACGGTGGCACACGTATTGGCAGTGCACTGCAAGCCTACCTTGCTATACCGAAGTACTCGGGTTTTGCCAGAGGGGCTGCAGTAGTTATATTGTCTGACGGTCTGGAACGCGGTGACTCGGATGTGATGGTCAGCGCTACGCAGCAACTATCGAGAATTGCCTGGCGCCTAAGCTGGCTGACACCACTGGCAGCAGATGCGGATTATAAACCCGAGACCGAAGCGCTAAAGCTGTCACTGCCCTACATTGATCATCTTGGTGCAGGACATAACCTTAAATCAATGTGTTCCCATGTGCTCAACCTGGCGCGAGCCGCATGATTGACTCGCACCATCATATATGGCGACAGCAGGATTTACCCTGGTTACTGGGGCCGGAACAACCGCGTATCTTTGGTAGTTACTACAGCATTAAGCGTGACTACCTGATAGATGAATATCTTCGCGACGTAAGTAGTGCGGGTATAGAAAAATCTGTTTACGTACAGGCGAACTGGTCACCTAACTGGGCCGCGGATGAAGCTGCCTGGGTTCAGTCGGTTGCTGATGAGTACGGCTGGCCACACGCTATTGTAGGTTATGCAGACTTTACCACTGCTCAGGTGAGATCACAGTTGGACAAACTGGCTGAATGCGATCTGATGCGTGGCGTGCGACAACAGTTGCACTGGCATGAGAACCCGCAATACAGATTTGCAGCAAGGGACAACATAGCATCAGATCGGTACTTTCAGGAAAACATAAAATTGCTGGCAGAGTATAACTGGTGTTTTGATCTACAGGTGTTTAGCGGGCAAATGCCTCATGCGATAGCTTTGGTAGAGGCATGTCCGGAGGTAACTTTTATTCTACAGCATGCCGGTATGTTGGAAGACACCAGCGAAGCTGGTTTTGATCAATGGCAGCAGATGATGTCTGCGCTGGCACGGTATGAAAATGTAGCCGTTAAATTATCCGGACTGGGCACGTTTACTCACCGTGTAGATATTGAACTTATGAACCGGATCGTATCTTTAACAGTAGAAACATTCGGCGCACAAAGATGCATGTTTGGATCGAACTTTCCTATTGAAAAAATCTGGACTTCCTACGAAGAACTATGTGTTGCAATGAATACTGTAACAGCGCAATACAGTGATTCAGACAGGCAGGAAATTTTTAACGACACAGCGAAAAGGCTGTACAGATTGTGAAATTACTATGATTGCTAAATTAAGGCATTCACAAAAAACAACGGTTATATAACAGGAGCAATTGATGGCACTTCAAATTCATGTACTCGATTATGGTGATATCGAACTCGAAACCAGCTTTCTCGTGCTTGGTCATGAGTGTGGCAGAGTCCGTCGTGTGCCGGTTTACGGCTTCCTGATCACTGGTGGCAAATATCCAATTCTGGTTGATACCGGTTACCGTGACAACGCCATTATGGAAAGTCTCGGTATGCGCGGCCTTCAGTCGCATGACACCATGATTGAAAATCAGCTTGCCAAACACGGCCTGAAGCCTGGCGATATCCGCTACATACTACACACCCACTTACATATTGATCACGCAGGTAAAGATGATCTCTTTCCAATGAATACCACCGTGGTGTTAAATCGCAGAGAAATGGAGTTTTCGGTATCCGGGATTATGTATCCACAATATCCCAAGCCAGATATTAAACATCTGGTTGACAGAATTTATGAACCTGAAGCGATACGATTTCTGGATCTGGAAATTACCATGGCTGAAGAAATCATTCCGGGTGTCTGGTGTGAGCGTGCAGGTGCACACACAGAGGGCTCAATGAATGTAATGGTTGAAACATCCGAGGGTGTTGCCTGTATATGTGGTGATGTGATCTATGACTTTAACGATCAGATCGTTAATCACGTCAACACCAATAACCATATGGAACCCAGAGTCACCGGTAACCACTCCGGTTCAAAACGTGAAGAAAAAGGCGCGATCAAAAAGCTTTTGAATAACTACACATTTTTACTGCCAATCCATGATCGTCCGGCAAAAATAGAAAACCAGCAGGTTGTTGGTCGTCTCGGTATGGTTGTTCCGGGACCCATGACCGAAACACTTCCGGATCGACAGTGGTTTCCGGTTTAGTTGAGCCGAGATTGTGTTATTTTATTTTTTAGGGGTTGCCACTTTAAAAAGAGTGTTCAGTACCGATGAGTAATCAAGATACCTCACCAGCGGCACGACTCTACCGTTTTGCCGAACGTCCATCGTATTTGATAAAAGTCATTTGTCAGATGATTCTGGGTGCAGGCATTGCGGTGGCTCTGATCGCAAAAGTCTATATGTTCGTGCTCACTGATCACCAGTGTGTGGCAGATAGTCTGTCTCTGGGTAACAAGATTCGCTGTGCGAATACGCTTGCCATCATGGCGTATGCTCTGGCGTTGAGTGCAGGCTTCGAGTTAGCGTATCGTATGTTCAGTGACGGACTGCATTCAGCGATTGACCCGCTAATTGCCGGAATAAGTGCGGCGCTGTTACTGCTGACTGCTTCACTTACTATAGACAAAGCCAGCTGGCAAATTGCGATACTTTTGACTTCATTAACTCTCACTGTTGTAGCGCTATTGTTTTGCAGAGAACAATTTAACCTGAAGATTAATCGCCATCGCCAAGGGCACAGTGATAGTGGCGATAACGGATCTGTTCAAAACCGGTCCGGAGCCGCACCTGGCGTGCCTGATGAGCGTCCACAGAACAACACCGGTTACCGCTCTGACTGACCGGTTATTGTGCAAATCTGATTAAATGGAAACTATGATCACAGGCAAGCATTTAATCGCCGGACAGTGGGTAAGTGCAGAGCGAACATTTCGCACAGATCCGTATCGTGGAATCGGACGGGAGTATGCAGAGGGCACTTCCAAAGATATAGATAACGC
>CAYULV010000227.1:0-3191 GCA_964445655.1 uncultured Granulosicoccaceae bacterium
GCACAGGTTGAGTCGCACACCATGGCGTTGATTCCGCTTTGACCGATACGTCGATAATGCGCCTCGTCGTAGCCGTGGCCTACAAGCGGTTCCGAATCCAGTTTCCAGTCACCGGTATGAAAAACGCTGCCTGCCGCAGTTCTGATCACGATACCGCAGGGATCCGGGACCGAATGCGTCTGGGCGACCCATTCGATGTCGAAAACACCAATAGTGAACCGATCGCACGGCGTGACCAATTTGATCGGGACCTGATTCTGCAAACCATGCTCGGCAAGCTTTCTTTTCAGCATCTCGGCGGTGAATTCGGTTGCGTAGATCGGGCAGCCAAGACGACGCCACAGATGGGCGACGGCGCCGATATGGTCCTCATGGGCGTGGGTCAGCAGCAATCCCTGCAGTGCATCTTTGCGGGCCGCGATGAATTCAGGGTCGGGCATCTGCACGTCAAAACCGCTGCCACGACTACCATCAGCATCACGGAAGGTGACGCCACAATCCACCATCAACCATTGCTCGTCGTGTCCGTAGAGGTTCATATTCATACCGATTTCACCGCAACCACCAAGCGGTATGAACCATAGGTCGTGCTTGTCAGGTGTCATGGAAATTCGATATCCGGACGACAGTATGAGGGTGCTTCAGGTAACATCGCGGACAGCTGGCCTGTTGCCACTGTCAGGAGATTTGTCGAACGCATCATGTACACATTGATAATCGTCTTTTTTCTAGTGTCGATCGTGTTTTCCTTCCTGTGTTCTATCTGGGAAGCGGTATTGCTCAGCATTACCCCGTCGTTTACCCAGACCGAAGTACAGAAGGGTAGCGAACTTGGCGCGAACTTGAACGAATTCAAGGAAAATATCGACCGGCCCCTGGCGGCGATTCTGACCTTGAACACGATTGCTCACACTGTCGGCGCGATTGGTGTTGGTGCTCAGGCGACAGCCATTTGGGGTGCATCCGTTGTTTCAACTGCCGTTGTGCCGGTGGTCATGACCTTGGCAATATTGCTGTTGTCGGAAATCATCCCCAAGACTATTGGTGCGAACTACTGGCGGGAGCTTGCAGGTTTCACGATCAAGAGTCTGAAACTCATCATGTGGGTACTGGCGCCGCTGGTATTTATCAGCCAGATCATCACCAAGGTGTTGAAAAAGGACAAGCAGGCGAGTGTCTTTTCACGCGCTGACTTCACGGCCATGGCCGAACTTGGCAGTCAGCAAGGTGTGTTTGACGAAGGTGAGTCCAACATCCTCAGAAACCTTATGCGCTTCAAGAGCATTACCGCCCGTGATGTAATGACACCCAGAACGGTTGTCGTCAGTGCGCAGCAGGAGCGTTCGGCGAAGGATTTTCATGACGAGCACCCCAATCTGCGTTTTTCCCGGGTACCTGTCTACAGCGATTCGCCTGATCATGTTATCGGGTATGTGCTTAAAGATCAGATCCTCAAGCTGCTGGTTGATCAGCAAGGTGACGCAGCATTGTCGAACATTCGACGCGATATCATTGCAGTCAAGGAAACGTATCCTATTCCGGATTTGTTTGAGCACTTCACCGAAAAGCGAGAACATATTGCCTTGGTCGTTGATGAGTTCGGTGGTATGGCAGGTATTGTCACCATGGAAGACGTCATCGAGACACTGCTGGGCCTGGAAATCGTCGATGAACAGGATGGAACGTCGGATATGCAAGCGCTGGCGCGCCAACAGTGGGAGCAACGGGCCAAAGGTGTGGGCTTGATAACGGGTGATCAGGAAAAGTGATCGGCACGGGTAATCATGAACTTTACCGGCAGATTTCAGTCTGAAAATGTCACCGATATAGTTGAATCTGGATCAAGCAATATGCGTCTTTTTCCTCGAAGTATGTTCGCTTTGTTGTTGTTGGCTGCAACGTCAGGGTTTGCTAATGCTGACGTGTCGGAACTGAGTACCGAAGCGTTGCAAGCAATGATCGCAGACGACGTAATCGTCATAGATGTCAGGCGTGATGATGAATGGAAGCGGACTGGGCTGGTAGCAGGAAGTCATCCGATTACTTTTTTTGATGCGCGGGGTCGCTATGATGTCGCAGACTGGTTGTCGCAAGTAGAGGCGATCAGCGATGGCGATGAACGCACGCGTAAAGTGGTGCTGATATGTGCACGCGGGGTACGATCTTCAAAGATAGCCAAATTGCTCGACAAACGGCTCGGCTTTCAAGAAATTTATAACGTGACTGATGGCATCAATCATTGGATAGATGCGGGTAAACCTGTCGAGAAATTCGTACCGTAGTGTCTACGGTTTAAAGACGTGGACACCGTAGAGGTGTCCACGTTTTATAAAACAGATCAGGCCTTTGGTACGTAGGCGCTGCACCAGGCTCCTGCTGCTACTTCGTTACCCGGAAACAGAGGGCATGGGCCAGCTTTACTATCTGCCTTGCCTTGGTAAAGCGTGCAATTGGCGCAGCTTTGTTCAGGCTTGTCGGATTCCACCATGTATTTTAGCGCTGTCGCTTGAGCTGATTCAGGATCAACCATAGGCAGGTGGCCATCTGCGTGGCTAGGCAGTGAGCTTACCAGTGCAGTCAAAGGAATCACGGCGGCGCTAGCGCCAACCATTGTGACGAATTTACGGCGATTCTTGTCGGTCATTGAATTCAACTCCAGAGAACATTAAAAAGGTTACTTCTTGGGATTATACGACAACCGGGAATTCTGGATGTTCTTGGAAAAGTGTGAACCAGTGTTAATTTGTCCATGTTCGGTTCGACAGAAGTCGAAGGAGCTCAGTCTGACTTGAATTTGATGGCATTGACGCGTGAAGCCGCCTTGGATTTGGATAGTCGGGCGATCGCGGATTGTGCTACCTCCAATGATTGCTTGGCAGAGGCTTCACTTTTTAGTCGCGAAGCCTTCTCTTGAGCCACAGCGTCTCGCAGAGACTGTTGCTGATCGACCATTTCACGGGTCAACTTGGATGTATTCTCGATCAACTCGCGAATGCGAATGTTCTCTCCGCGTTGTTTCTCGAGCTGCTCGGCTGAGCGTTCCTGCAACTCTGTGATGAGTTGCTGTTGCTGTTTGTTCTGTTCAACAACCTGGCGTTGCAGAGCCATTAAACTCTCAGTTGCTGTGTTGACACTGGATTCTGCCTCAGCGAGAGATTCGGCATCGACAGCCGGCATCAACGGATTTGCCT
>CAYULV010000227.1:3291-4858 GCA_964445655.1 uncultured Granulosicoccaceae bacterium
ATATCGAAAGTATCTTCCACTTTGTTTTCTTCACTTGGCATTTTTGTCGTCTCTGGCGCTTCGAAAATGTCTTCGTCAGACACGTCATAGATTGGATCGTTTTCGGTTTCCTGGTTCAACTCCAGGGTAGGAAAGCCTTCAACTGTGGTGTCTGGAAGCAACAGCGAAGGTGTGTCCTCTTTGATCTTCATTTGCTCGCCTTCCTGGGCGTCCCCGATAGCGTTATTGGCATCCGCTTTCAAAACCACGGGAGTTCGGGTTGGATTGTAATTGGAGTTCCCGGCGGCCTGATGTTCCTTGACCGGCCATCGAGACAGTGTGTAAATCAGGAGACCGCTCAACACGGCGGCGAATGACAGCACCATACTTTTCGGCAAAAGGCCGTCAGTGACGTACCCACCCAAGGACGCGATAAACGGTGACAGGGCAACCAGGCCACCAATAACAAAGCCCAACATTGTGCGCTTGAATGCAGGATAATGCCGGTAACTGACAAGTGCCAAAAAAGCCAGGCAGACAGCAACACCGAGCGCCGCCATTGTCATATGAATCTGTAAGGTGGTCATCTGTTTCATCCGGGGCGGAAGACGAGCCTTCCGCTGAAGATCACGTTGTTTAGGGTGCGCGAATTTGGCGGTGCATTTAGATTACGCAAATTCGGAGCCGTAGATGATCCATCGGCGCGCTCAAGCAGCGCCTTACCCTCAGGGTGTGAACATGCTCACAGGTCTGCAGATCCAGTGTCAGAAAAAAGATCTGGAGTCAGAAAAAACTTCCTTGCAGAGTAATGCCTGAGGAAATCAAACGGCCGAAGAAGCTAAAGCACTGTTGCCAATCAATTGGTCATACTGACGCTGAAAATGCGCAATCAGTTGCACATGCTGCCGCAAAACTTCCTGACTGCAGTGGGCTCTGACGGCAGGCAATGCCTTGATCAGGTCGTGAAGGGTACGTGTCACGTGTTGCAGATTCTTGTTCATACTGACTCCCTCTGAAATTGGCCGTTTTTTTCAGGCCAGAGCGAAGATATAGATCAGATCTGGCAAATTTTCTAGAACCTTTGTAGGCTCGGTCCTACCGTTATTGTCGTCCGAAACGCACTTTTTCAAGAGTCAAACAACGTGACCATAAGGCAAGGCGGCAGATTTTTAAGGGCTAACCCGCCTGAATTGGCGGGATAACGGATAGATTTGAGCCTGAAATCAGGGTCGTTGTGGCAAATTCTTCAGGCGAGACTACGTTGCCGTCGCAAATGACCATCATCCGTGCTTCAGGTGGCACACCAAGCACACGCAGCGCATCGGCAACGGATGACCCGTCTTCGATGTCGAGCTGAGTGCGATTGCTCGCAGCGCGACCGGCTGGATGGCTGCCAGAGGGGTCGCTGACGGGCAAATACTTCAGCAGCGCGCCACCGAGTGTCAGATCAATCAGCACGGTATTGCTGCAGACCAAGGCGGTCGAGTGTTTCGCTGGTGGGTTGGCCAGCGTCATTCCAGCCTCTCAGGGCATAGTACTCTGGCAACATTGTCGGTAGCTCAGAAACCCGCCCTTTGGCAACCCCGGC
>CAYULV010000227.1:4958-6640 GCA_964445655.1 uncultured Granulosicoccaceae bacterium
TCGGCCTTGCCAACGCCTGATTGATCTTTCATGTCTTCGGCAAAGGTATCGTGTTTCAGGTGGCAGGCACCTCGGTTGCCCGTGGCGTAGCCAAGACCCATGCCTTGCAAAGCGCGAGAATCGTAGCCTGCAAACTCCTGACCCTTGACCACCATCGCAAGCTCTGGTCTGCCATAGTGTTCGCAGAGCCTTTTCGACCCCAAACCAAGCATCTTGCCAAAACCTTCCTGCAGACCGGTTTTCTCGGCCATTACCGTCAATGCTTGCGCGTTGCCAAATTCAAGCGGTATGCCGTCCGTCTCCTCGAGCGTAATAAGCCCAAGTTCGAACAACTCCATGGCTGCGGCCAATGTCACACCAAATGAAATCGGATCCATCCCGTGTTCATTCATCAGGTAGCCGGCAAACGTCAGTGCATCAATATCATCAATGCCGACAACAGGACCGAAAGCAAACGCGGTCTCATATTCAAGTCCGCCGGATGCGTGATGGTACTGCGGTCGATCCCGAATGGCCCAATGATTTTTGTCGATATGCGCGATTCGTCCGCATCCGATGGTGCAAGCAAAACACGCTTTGTTGGTAATCAGGTTGGTGTGTCCATTTTCGTTGACCGTCGACATTGCCGTTGGGTTGATATTGGCACTGCCTTCGAAGGTCACTTGCTGGAAGTTGTTTGTTGGCAACCCTCCAAACGCGTGCATCGAATCGATCATCGCGTTGGTACCGTAGTCCGTCAGATCTTTGCGGCCAGCACTATCCTCCAGTAGCTGGTGCGTTTGCTTGACAGCTTGCATGAATCGTTTTGCGTCCTTCACCGGCACACCTTGCGTGCCTCGCACAGCGATCGCTTTCAAGTGCTTCGAACCCATGACTGCACCGACACCTGATCGCCCGGCTGCACGATGCAGGTCATTGACAACACAAGCGTAATAACAGCCTTCTTCACCAGCCTTGCCGATCGATGCAACCTTCAGCTGCGGGTCCTGGTGTTTGTCTTTCAACGTTTCTTCCGTATGCCATACGGTTGTGCCCCAGTATTCATCGGCGGGTTCTACGCTGACGTTGTCATCCTGAATCAGCAAGTACACAGGCGTTGCAGAACGTCCTTGCAAAACCAATAAATCGTAACCGGCGAACTTGAGTTCGGCGCCGAACTTGCCACCAGAGTTGGAGCAGGCGATAGCATTGGTCAACGGTCCCTTGGTTACCACGGCATAGCGTCCACCGGTCGAGGCCATGGTGCCTGTAAGTGGGCCAGTGGCAAAGATCAACACATTGTCTGGCGACATTGCATCTGCGGCAGGGTCCATCATTTCCATCAGATATTTGGAAGCCAACCCGCGGGAACCAAGGTAGTCGTTAGCCCATTCCTCATTCAACGGTTCAATGAACGTTTCATGTGTCGTCAAATCGACACGAAGTACTCGCTTATGCCAGGTCATGTTGCCTCTCCGTAGACAATCGCACCCGTGGGACAAGCGTCAGCACATTTTGGATCGCCATCACACAGATCGCATTTGGTCACCTTGCCACTACGCGTGTTGAAATTGATGGTCCCGTAGGGGCAGGCAATCGTGCACACCTTGCAGCCAACACACAATGCATCGTTGACAACCTTCGTTCCCAGGTCCTGATTGATGCTGATGGCATCGGTCGGGCAGGCCTGCATGCACCAAGCT
>CAYULV010000228.1:0-6606 GCA_964445655.1 uncultured Granulosicoccaceae bacterium
GCCACTGCAGAAGGTTTTGAAGCGCGCTCTGCAGTCGCTATTCAACCCGGCAAAGTCGACCGTTCTCCCACCGGCACCGCGGTCTCTGCACGCATGGCCGTGCTCTCTGCGCGCGGACAAATGAACACCGGTCAAAAGTTGCGAGCGACATCCATTATTGATTCTGTTTTTGAAGGACAGATAGTTCGTGCAACACAAGTCGGCGAAAAACCAGCCATTGTGCCAAGCATCTCAGGGCGAGGATGGATAACCGGCACGCATCAACACATGCTCGACCCAACCGATCCGTGGCCTGAGGGGTATCGCTTGAGCGACACATGGGGCGTTAAATCATGACTATGCCATGGGTGTCTAACTGTAAGTCATTAGCAACAACACAAGAAGTAGACTGACATTCAGGCGTAGCAAAATCACACAGCAGAGTCAGGAAAGCACTTAAATTCCTTGATAGGCTTTTACATGCTCAACAATGTCCGAAGGCGCTAATCGCCCTTCTTTTTTGCTGATCACTAGTGATTTGGACGTACCTTCAGCAATTTTTTTACCGCGCTTGAATAAAACATGGCTTGAATAAAAATATTTTTCATCCCAGTGCGTGATTTCCATAGTCACTTTAACTCTGTCGAATATTGCCAAGGGCTTCAAATATGTCATGGTGTGATGAGCGACGATAGGAGCCCAACCGTTCTTGACCATGAGCTTTGCCAAACCTGAACGTACAAATAAATCCACCCTGTTAAAATCACAAAATGTCATATACCGACCGTTATTTACGTGTAGATTCATGTCCAAATCATTAGGCATAACAATGGTACTAATTTCGTTCTGTAAATTTTCAGGTGTAATTACATTTCGTTTGTAGGCTCTAAATATCACCCATAAAAGTCTGATATATAAATTCATATTAAACTCCTACGCTGCTTGAATGAAACTTAACCGCACCTATATAGACACTCAATCGACTTTACAAAACCTCTCCTCGTTCTTTCTGGTATATCAAACAAAGCTTTTAAGGCAATGCAGACATTTCTGGACGTCTGCAGTATCCAGCTCTTTATTACAAGAATAGCATCACGTGCCATAATTTCCAAAATCCGCATCGTAATAAACATCCGGTATTTTATTATCTGCGTCATCACCAGACATGCAGCCAGGTATTTCCCATAACGGAGTATCCGACTTATAGATATCGCCTTTATAATCTAATGGCATATTTCCTGCGCCATATCCGCCAGTTGCCACTTTCTCAATAATATAGTGAATCATATCCCAGGTGTTTAATTCATCATTGTTCCATTCTTCTATCGAATCTCTTGTTGCGTAGTCCTCTTGATAGTAGTCCACACCACTTAACCAAAAAACCAACAATGCAGTGTTTTTATCACATGAAGGATTTCTGACAAGATCAATCATGGAATGAATACCCTTATCCCAGTTGTACCTACTGGCAAACTCATGAAGTTCTTCAGCAGATGTAGAACCTTTCAGAAATTCCTCCTTGGCCGCATCCATCTCCTTTTGAAGTCTGTCGAATTCTTCCTGTCGTTCTGGCTCATCTGGGGGTAATCTATCAACCCATGTGCCATTGGCAATATCGGATATAAATTGTAATCTTTCTTCGCTCAGTGGCATGCTCATTATTCCTAGGTTTTAAAATGCAGCGGACCCTGCATCAGAGTAAATTCTAAGATACACAGCGATTTCAGTAGTATCAAGCACCTCCTCTCGCCAACAGTGCACCCTGCGCCAAGCTCGCCAACTTCGCATAAGCAATATCGGGATCAACCGCACCAAAGCCTGCAAAGGTACCAAAGCCACAATCAGAACCGGCTTGCACACGATCCGCCCCAACAATATCGACAAAACGCCTTAAGCGTTCGGCCACCAATTGCGGATGTTCGACAAAATTGGATGTGGTATCCACAACACCCGGGATCAAAATCTTATCATCGGGAATGTCGTTTTTCTTATCACGAAATACCGCCCATTCATGGCCATGCCGTGGATTCGCAGTTTCAAATAACAAGTAGTTGGCTCGCGTGTTCATCAACACAGGAAATACGGTAGCCATATCGATATCACAGACATGCGGCCCTTCGTAGTTTCCCCAACAAATATGAATACGCACCTTGGCCGGGTCGATATCACGCAAGGCATGGTTTAACGCGTCTACATGTGAGTTGGCGATTTTTAAAAACTCAGCGTCACTTAGGTCGTTGAATAGCATATGACGCGAGAGAGCCAGATCGGGACAGTCTAATTGCAAGGTCAAACCTGCAGCAACAATTGTCTCGTATTCTGTTTTCATGACATCGGCGAGTGCAGCGAGGTATTGCTCTCGTGTTTTGTAGTAGTTGTTTTGTAAAAACAGGGAGATGACGCCGGGTGATGCGGCATTCATGAAGCCACCCGATGCACCATGCTCGGCCATCGCCGACTTCAGGTTTGCGATATCTTTCTCCAGCTCACCCTGCCCTTTGGAGACGACCTCACCGGTACACATGGGCCGCGCGTACTGAGGTGTGCCACCCTCATCTGCCAGTCGTTTAAGAAAACCCGGAAATTGCTTTAAATCGGCAGGCGCATTGCGTTCGCTATCACCTGAAAAACCGGTATAGCGATCCTTCACATAGGTGGCGTAGCTTATCTTGCTGGTCTCACCATCGGATACGATATCGACCCCTGCATCTACCTGGCGTTTGACAGTTGCCGATACTGCAGCTGTCATGCACTGGTCAAACTCTGCTTGATCAAACTGCTCTTCGTTTTCCCGGGCGAAAATAAAATCAACTACGTCCTGGGTACGCGGCAAGGAGCCTACATGCGTTACGGGTATCTGTTTCATAAGAGTGCTCCAGTTAGGCCTGCCTTATCATGGGTATTACGTATGCGGAACAAGCTGGCTTCACCGCTCATACTTGGCTCGATGGCATGAGACAGGTTTGGTGGCACAGCACAGGTGTCGCCGGGATTAAGCACGGTGCTGCCACCGTCATGGTTCAAACGCCAGTGACCGCGCATCACCATTAATATTTCATGTTGCGGCACGCTGTACATTGCACCATCGAGTGAGTGTCGGCTGATGAAATCCACTTCAAAGCCCGGGCGATCCTTGATCAAGGCGTTCGCACCAATAACGTCACAGGGGCGCTTGGCAGAAAAGGCCATCATGTCTTGATAACGGGCGACATAGTGGCTCACCACGTCAGCTACAGAAGGCTCATCAAGTTGCGCCAGTTCTGCTTCACTCATCACTGGCATCGGTTTGACGCCAGTGGGTAGTTGTTGCCCTTGCTTGCTGTCATACAGTACGCCGTTATCACCCAGAATCAAACCGTGTTCGCTGGCTTCCTCGATAACCTGTGGCGCCCATAGCACACCACCACCGGCATCATCACCACCGAGTACCGCCATGATCATTCCGTAGTCAGTACCTATATTTTCAAAGCCACGAAACATACGGGTGGGTATATTGATAATGTCACCTTCTTCGAGTAACACTTCTCCAGCAGTACCATAGCGGCCCCAAAAAAAACGCCAGCGACCCTTGAGCACAAAAAACACTTCGGCCGTGCGATGGGTATGAAGAGAATTTCGTACCCGCGGTGGTTGTCCGGCAGCACCAATGTTAAAGCCCGGTGTTTCGTTAATGTGTACGTGTTGATCAGGACTCTCGGACACACCACCACCAATGATGGTGAAATTCTCTTTTTGATCAGAACCTGGTGTATGCGCATCGATAAAGGCAGTACGACACGGAATCAATTCACCGTAGCGTACGACGCGCTCTTCCATTTCGATAGGTGTCATCTGTGTTTACCCGGTTTTAAGGACGATTTGTTTCCAAACGGCCGTCTGATCAAACAGGACGAACTCGCGGCGTAACCCCCACGGGCCAAATTCAGCATGACACGCACCCATGACATAAACCTCAGCATTGCTCGGTTTGCCAAAAGCGCCCCAGCCATCGTGCTTGCCATGCAAGCTCCAACGAATCGCGGCACGTGGCGGCATGAGTGGGTCGTCCCGCCCTATCTGATGCTCGATGTTAAATTCCGCATTCGGAAAACTGGCGCGCAATGAGGCCCAGAATCGATCAGCATCGGCATGCGAATGTCCGCTATCACCTCCGGGATACTCCAGCTGACAGGCTCGATCGTACTCTGCGGGGATAACGGCCAGGTCTGCCGACATGATGCGCTTTAAAACATCGGCGTAACGCTGACCCCATTCATTGTCGTTACCACGACCCTTATAAGGGCCAGGTTTATCGATAGCGGGCGTAAACACCGCTACACTTTTTTGTGCGCCACCTTCGGACTCAATCTGGGCACGTGCATAGTCCTCAGGGGCCATACCCAGTTGCCTGACTACCGCGCCTTGGTCACGAATCAACCATTCATCGTTAATCTGATTATTGATGGCATGACAGTCGGCGATGATCCGGTATTTCAACCGGGTTCCACTCGCAGCGCCGTAGACACCATCTCCACTGTGGGTTGCCGTTGAATAGATCCGGTGCGATGAGAGCATGCCCTCTTCCGGTGTGCCACTCCAGATCACATCTTCACCCAATAAGGTACGGTCCGGGAATTCAGCGAGTGTGGCCATGGTGGCAGCGATAACATCTTTATTGCCAACGACCACTGAACTGGGCGAACGCACAATGATGTCAGGCGAATAGTAATCGTGCAGTGTGTCGAGGCCACGGTCTTCCCAAATCTCTTTGGTGATACCAATAATGTAATCGGGAAAGTCCTTGAACCTAGGATCAAAGCCTTGCATGGGTCTATTCCTTTCAGGGTTTGATGCTGGAGCTGCGGACCACCAGTGGACCGTTCAGTGCCAGACGCACGGGTGGCGAGTCATCGTTTTCTATTTGCGATAACAGCGTGGTGATGGTTTGCTCGACCATGCGATTGGCTGGTTGCCTGACGCTGGTCAGTTTATAAGAACCCCAGGCAGCGGCTGGCACGTCGTCATAGCCAACGACCGCAACATCTTCGGGTATGCGCAAGCCAAGTTCATCACGAAGCACATCCATAACAGCGAAAGCCATATGATCGTTGCAGACAAAGACCGCGTCCGGACGCTCATCGACGGAAAACATCTGTCGCGCCGCCAACTTCGCCTGCTCGAAATGAAAATTGCCTTCTTCACGGGCAAACAGTTTGTGCCCTGCTGCTGCCAGGCCCTCGCAAAAACCGGCCTCACGATCGCGTTGGGTGGAAGCTCCGTCCCAACCGGCTATATAGGCAATACGCTGATAGCCTTGCTCGATCAGATGCTCCGCGACTTTACGCCCACCTGCAACGTTGTCTGAGGTGATCGATGAGAGCACCGCGTTGTCTTGTGTCCGATTGAACAATACAACTGGCACACCTTCGGCACGACAACGTGAAGCCAGCTCGGATGACATGGCGACCGAGGCGAGGATGATGCCATCAGCCTGGTAGTCGAGTATTTTCTCAAGTACGTCATCGGTATTGTTTGCAGTTTGTTCAACCATGAATACCAATACGTGATAACCCTCCGCCTGCAGTCCTTTGGATATTTTTTCCATGACATCCGGATAGAACTGATTATTAAGATAAGCCACGACCAAACCAATCAGCCGCGATTTACCCGTCATCAATGAGCGCGCCAATACATTCGGCCGGTAACCTAATTCATTCGCGGCACGGCGAACCTTTTCGATCGTTTTTGACGATGCGCTGGCGCCCGGTGTGAACACACGTGACACTGCGGATTGGCTCACGCCTGCCGCTTTGGCAACCTGCAAGGAGGTGACTTTCTCGTTAGCCATCAGTCTGCCGTCCATCCACCGTCAACCACGAGAGCGGTGCCGGTCACTAGAGAAGATGCATCTGACGCCAGGTACAATACGGAACCCATGATGTCCTCGACCTCGCCTGTTCGGCCTAATTTTATTTTTTCTTTAATCCATGCCACTCGCTCGGGCTGATTAAACGTTTGCTCGGTGAGCGGTGTACGGATAAACGTAGGGCATACGGTATTCACACGAATGCCAGCACCGCCCCATTCTATTGCCATGGCCTTGGTAAAGCCTTCGACGGCAAATTTGGATGCACAGTACACCGCGCGGTCGATACCACCTACATGCGCCATCTGCGATGAAATAGTAATGATGGAACCAGACTGTCCCGATGCTTTAAGGCCTCTGGCTACCGCTGTGGATAAAAAATAGGCCCCACGTAAATTGATATTCATGACCGTGTCAAAATCCGCAATTTGTGTGTCCAGAGCCGGACTATGGATCGCAAGGCCTGCACTGTTAACCAGCACATGAAAAGCTTCCTGGCTTTCTATTACCGCTTGCGTATCTTCAACCTCGGCTATATCCAGAGCCAGGGCCTCGCAGCTATAACCGCGTGCATGCATGGCCTCAACAGTACGATTAAGCCGTTCCATTCCTCGTGCCGCCAGTACGACGTGTGCACCTGCGTCGGCAAGGGCAACCGCACAAGCTTGACCAATACCGGAAGATGCACCGGCAACCAAAGCCCGTTTTCCATCAAGTTTGAATGAGGGTGTCTGTGGTAGTTGATCCATCATGATCCCAACAGCTGTTGCTGTTGCTGTTGC
>CAYULV010000229.1:0-6601 GCA_964445655.1 uncultured Granulosicoccaceae bacterium
CAGTAGTTGCTTACATCTGCTGATATTGAATGCTTTAAGCCGCAGGCTCCCTCACAGTAACCAGCAGACAAACCGGCACAAGAATCAAAATAACCGCACCGGCAAAGAGCGACCCAAAGGCTATGCTAAGCGCCATGGGAATCAGGAATTGCGCCTGAGAACTGGTTTCAGAAATCATTGGCGCGAGGCCTATAAATGTTGTCAGCGTCGTCAGCAGGATCGGTCGAAAACGTCTTTGCACGGCTTTGGCAATGTTTCCGGCGGTGTCGCGGGATTTTTCCTGAAGCTTGTTGAAGTAGTCAATCAACACAATGCTGTCATTGATGATCACGCCGGACAGTGCAACGACGCCAAACAGGGAAAAGAAACTCAGATCATAACCGAGAACCATATGACCCAGTACCGCACCGACTAATCCAAACGGTATGACCGACAATATAATGATTGGCTGAATATAAGAACGCAGAATACTGGCAAGCAGGCAATAGATCGCCAGTACGGCAATCATAAGGTTTGACATAAGCGTCGACAGATCGTCTCTCTGGTTACGCGCCTGCCCCTCTTGTGAAAAACTAAGTGCCGGATAATCACGCATCAGCGCTGGTAGTAAGTCAGTGGTTATGACGCTGTTGGCATCATTCGGTGTGGTGACCGCTTCATCTACATCTGCTGTGATGGAGATAATACGACGACCATCCACCCGTTCAATACTGGCTTCCGAACGGCTTTCGGTAATCGTTGCGATTGTCGGCAGTGTGGTCTCCTCACCGTTCGGCAATTTTATTTGCAGTTGAATCAAATCAGCAAGACTACGGCGCTCATCTTCCGGATAACGCACATAAACCTCCACTTCATCGGTGCCACGTTGCAGAAGATCAACCTGTTGACCAAAGTAGGTCTGACGGACCGCCTGAGCCAGATCACTCTCGGTTAAACCCGCAGCGATTCCCACCTCATTCAATCGGTATTCGAACTGCCGTTTACCATCCTCCGCAGATAGTTCAACTTCACTCACCCCTTCAATGGCTGCAATTTCTTTTTCCAATCGCTCAACAATCGTTAAGAGTGTCTCTGCATTGGTGTGGGTCAGGTCATAGCTAATATCATCGCCTCCACTTAAACGTGCAGAAGCAAATGTCAGACTCTTAATGCCAGCAATAACTCCTACGTTCTCGCGCCAGTGGCGTTCGATTTCGGCTGCAACAATATCGCGTTCAGCAGCCGGTACCAGTTCGAGTGTTGCTGTTGCCTGTTCGGAATTAAGTGTTGTACCGGATACCCCGAAGCCTGAAGACAGCGTACCGCCGATAGTCACTGACATAGACTGATATACATCGGAATCTTCACCGCCAATCGCCTGATAGCCTGCGGCCACGATCCGATTCATGGTGAGCTCGGTCTGCTCAAAAGATGTGCCTGCCGGCATCTCAAGATTGACATCCACCTCGTCGCCTTCAACCACCGGAAAGAAGATAAACCGCACGTGTCCACCGGAAAACAGCCCGGTAAACGCAATGAACATGGCAATGAATGCAAACACGGTTACCCACGGAGCGCGCATTGCAACTTTTACTACCGGCATGAGCAACCAGTCGCGCAAGCCAAAAAGTATGTTTTCAACGTACTGACGCAGTACCAGCATCGGACCGACACTCCACGGCTTTCCGTGAGCCAAATGAGCCGGCAGAATAAGAAACACTTCAACAAGTGAAACAAGCAGAACACCGATAACCACCAGCGGTACGGGACGCAGAATCTGCCCCAACGTACCGGATGACCACAGCAAGGGCGCGAATACCATTATTGTCGTAGCAATCCCGACCAGAACCGGCACCAGTACACTTTGCGCGCCGATGATCGCACCAGCCTTGTTGTCGCCTCCCTGGTTTTGCGTTTCGTAGATGCTCTCGCCCACAACGATTGCATCATCGACCACAATGCCGAGTACCATAATTAATCCAAACAAGGTAATCATGTTAATGGTTGTGAAGCTGGTAAAAAAAATAAAGCCGCCAAGAAAAGCAGTTGGAATACCTACCGTTGCCCAGAAGGCAAGGCGTAAATCCAGTACCAAAGATAGAAATACAAACACCAGTGCAAAGCCAAGCAAGCCGTTGCGTGAAAGCAAATTGATCCGATCCAGGATCGATTCGGTTTCATCCGAGGTGACGATGACATCGATCCCCGATGCCGGAGTATAAGTATCCAGAAGATCCCGAACCGCTGACGCTACTGCAAACGCATCTTCATCGCCTGCACGATCAATTTGCAGAAAAATAGCCGGCTTTTTATTGTAAGTGTTAATCAAACCATCGTCTGTAAAGCCATCTACTATGGTCGCTATTTCACCAAGCAGAATTCGCCGCCCCTGAAAATCAGACAGAACGACAATCTGTGCGTAATCGGCTGCACCCCTCGCCTCGGTATTGGCACGCAGCAAAACATCGCCACTGGGAGAACGA
Organism: uncultured Granulosicoccaceae bacterium; assembly: GCA_964445655.1. Lineage (GTDB taxonomy): Bacteria > Pseudomonadota > Gammaproteobacteria > Granulosicoccales > Granulosicoccaceae > Granulosicoccus. The sequence continues at coordinate 2,463 of CAYULV010000229.1, forward strand.
ATAGTACCGCCGGACACATTGACAGAGGCTGCCTCTATCGCATCCGCTACATCACCAATGTCAAGATTGAATTGCTCCAAAACTGCCTGCGGAATCTCAATCGATATCTCATAATCTCGTACGCCTTGCATGGTGATAACACTGACGCCCTCTTTACCTATCAGTGCATCTTCAAGGTCCTCTGCTGCCTGACGTAAGGCACGATCAGAAACCTCTCCTGCTACAACAAGACGCATAACTGAAGAGACTGACGTAGTGACGGAGATTTCAGGTGTATCCGCATCATCCGGTGGGAACGCACTAAGCTTGTCGATGGCGGATTGAATATCATCTTTTACGGTTTGTGCGTCTGCAAAATCTGTCAGCTCAACGGTGACAACGCCAGATCCTTCTGTAGCCGTTGAAGACACACGATCAACACCTTCCAGACCTAAAACAGCAACGTCGATACGCTGGGTAACGCTGTCTACAATTTCGTCCGGTGTAGCACCGGTATAAGTCACCGTCACAGTTATCGTACGCGGATCAATCTGCGGAAAGATCTCTGAATTTGTACTGCCAAGCGTTAATAACCCGCCAACGAACAACGCCACCATAAGCACATTTGCAGCAACCGAGTTCTGTGCAAACCATGCAACAACGCCTTTGTATTTTATGGCATCACTCACTGTTAGAATCACTCACTGTTAGTCTGGGCCTCGGAGGAATTTACTATCTCCACAACAGCACCGGCCAGCGGTTCCAGTAACGGCGTAACCACAATACCGTCTGCAAAATCAAACGCTTCAGTAACTACAAATCCGTCCTGCGGAAAGTAAAACCGGGGTTCACGCATCGCTAATACGCCGTCCGCAACCACCCATATGGTGCGATCTTCCGCGACGGCACGTTCGGGTACCAGGTGGGCGTCAGTAATAATCGGTCCATCGATTTCAACTTCGATAAATGTACCGGGTAGAAGAGTCGTGTTCTCGTTAAACGCCAGAGTGACTGTGGCTTGTCGAGTTTCGGAATCAAGCTCGGCATCAACGCGCACCACTCTAGCTGCAAAACTTTGTGTGCGCTGAGTCAGTCCATCTCGTGAGACAATCCGGGCTTGTCGACCTTCAGCCGGGTCAAGGTAATCAAGTGCACTGGCGTTTAACGGTACAGAGATCTCAAGACTCGTACCGTCATAAGCGCTTCCATAAGACTGACCCGAAGTGAGGTTTTGTCCGACTTCAATCGTCGTTGAAACAATACGACCATCGAAAGGCAATGAGAAATTTACCCGAGACAGATCGAGTCTCGCCTCCTCAAGTGCCGCCTTGGCGGATTGCACCGCAGCTACTGCCTGACTGATTTGTGGTTCACGCGCGACCAAAGGCGGCACCGATTCTTCGGGGTATAACAGTGCCCACTCTTCACTGGCCACGGCCGCTTCTGCACGCTCAACTCGTAAATCCGCTTCGGCAGAGGATAAATCTGCACGCGATTGATCGAGCACCGCGTTGAGCGATGCATCGTCAATACTAAAGAGCACATCACCGGCCTTGAAAGATCCACCGGAGGCAAGGTTGGGAGACACTGACACAACGCGTCCACTGACCTCCGGGCTGAGATCAATTGCATTGCGTGACTGGATCACCCCTGATGCGGTAACCTTAAGCGGTTTATCTTCTACCTGCGGGCGGATTACCTCGACCGGCGTAGTCGATGAGCCCGCCACTGTTTGTCGAGGCGCGGTACTTGAACTGGAAAGAATAGCATTGGCAGCAATACCTGCGAGCAATACCGCTGCGACCAAAATAATTTGCAGCCATCCCGCAATTAGCGCTTTGGTGTTGCGTTTTGGTTTTGCTTTTGGCGGCTCATCGTCATAAGCCAACAGCTCAACAGGATGATTATCATCATGAGACATCCTATGCTCCTTTCGCATTAAGCGTGTTAGACAGATCCGTTGTCGGATCAAACCAGGAACCACCAAGACTTAAAAACAACTCGATATAAGCATTGAGATAGGCTTGTTCTGTCAATATAAGATTTTGACGCGCAGCATTCAGGGTGCGCTGAGATTCGAGAATAGACAACAACGTTCCAAGGCCACGACGGTACCTGTTTTGAGTGATTGTGTCAGACAGCACAGCGGACGCCACATTGTCATCGAGCCGTTTTAATTGCTCGTCGATACCGACAAGCTGAGCCACCGCCTGCTCAACATCTATTAAAGCTGCAAGCGTAGTTCGAGCAAAGACAGTAGCAAGTTCTTCCGCTACCGCGGTTTGCAAACGCACCTCTGAACGCAGGCGACCACCGTTAAAGATGGGCTGCGTCAGAGAGGCAATTATATTGGTAATGAATGTATCGGCGCTAAAGACATCACCCAGACTATCACCCTCGAATGTCAGTGCAGCTGACAATGACAGCGCAGGATAAAGGTCCGCCCGCGCCGCGCCTACATCTTCCAGTGCGGCACGGTACGAAAGCTCCGCGGCGGCTACATCAGGACGATTTGCTAACAGATCTGCAGGCACTCCGATAGGTAACTTCAAATCCCGATCAGGGACAACTGCACCGACAAAAGATGCCAGCGTTTCCCCGGGAAGCCTTGCCAGTTGCTCGTCTATCTCCAACAGTTGAACATTCAACTGGGTCTGCAAGTCGGGAATATCGACAAGCGCTGAATCATAATTCTGACGCGCAATTTGAACATCACCCGCAGACACTTCGGTCGATCCGGCGCGAAAACGATTGCTGGTTAAGTCAAATGTTGTGCGGAAGCTTTCCGCGGTTTCTTCGGCGAGTGCCAATTGCCGCTTAAGTGTTGAGGCTGCCACCCAATTGCGAACCAACAGGGCGATTTCCTGTTGCTCACTAGAGAGAAAAGCTAACTCCGAAGCCCTGCTTTGCAATAGCGCTGAGCGCTCTGCTGATCTCAGACCACCAAAGATATCAGCATCAAAGTCTGCGCTAATACCAAGGCCATAAGCATCGCTCAAGTCAAAAGAACTGTCAGGCGTTCGTGCTCCATTACCGGACACATCCGCTGATCCGTTCACCGATGGCAACCGAAAAGAGCGCGCTTGTAGCGCGAGCTCCTGAGCCTGTGCAATTTGTAGCCGGGTTTCTTTTAGCGTGAGGCTTTCGACGCGAAGCTCATCAACGAGTGTATTAATCTCGGCATCACCAATCACGCGCCACCATTGATCCACTACAACTTCTTCTGCTGACAAATCAGTCGTTGTGTATTGCGGGAGATTTTCTATGGAAGACACTGTTTGCGGACGCGTGGCCTCCGGCGCCAGAGTGATATCTGGTTTAAGGGTGCATCCGGCCAGTATCGCCAGGGATATAAAGAGCAGGATGACAAACGTCAGCGGGTTCGATGAGGACTTTAAGCCAGGCAATTTTATTTGCTGCTTAGCTATCATGTCTTTCTTTCACATCGAGTCCGGGTATTACGCCTCCAAGCTGATCTCGCAACTTTCCTGACAGATCAGCCAAAGACTCGGCCACTTCCTGTCCGACAGCATTAACAATAATTTCATCAATGTCAGCCCAGGCAGCACGAACATCCCGCACTTTACTTTCCCCTGCCGGTGTCAGGCGAACGAGAAAAGCGCGTCTTTCATTTGGATCGACTTGCCGTTCTATCAGCTCGGCGGCGGCGAGTCTGTCACACATCGAGCTCATACTGGCGGGTGTGATATCGAACTCTTTGGCCAGGCTTTTTTGGTGAGTTTCCCCAATGTGATTAAGCGCGGCCAACACACGTGCCTGGCGTGGTCCCAGACCCACTTCGCTAAGGCTACTGCGCAGCCGTGCCTCGACGAGATGACCTGCATGAAGCAAAGGATGGAGTAGACTTCCGGGTGGCTGGACCAATGTCAGCTTCCTCTGGTGACTGAACAGACAATAGTTAGAATATTAATTATTAGTAGTCTAACTATAGCGGCCTGCCATTACAAACTAAATTTACGCCAGTTGAATCATCCTAATCTTCGCGCCGGCACCCACCTTCAATCACATCACCATCAATTTCCGGTTTTGACCGAGCCGAACCGCCGTGAGCCAATTGGCTAACAGACGTCCCGGCAGCTGCAGAAACGTAAGCGCTCGATACCCACCGTCATTGACGTATAGAAAGAAAAAGATTCTCA
>CAYULV010000230.1:0-6574 GCA_964445655.1 uncultured Granulosicoccaceae bacterium
GATTCGTCAATTCCACGGTACGTTATAAGCTGGCTGGCTGCATGTTTGGCATGCCGTATAAAGAGTCGTTGGTTTTTCGATGTATCTACGACCAGGTCATCGTCACTTTGAATAACGAGCCAAGGCTTGGTGACCGAACCTACCTGACTGAGAAGCTTGTGAAATCGCCGCTTGGCCTTTACTGTTTCTGCCACGGCGATAGTTGGAATGGCTTCATACCGATAGGTATCGTCAGGCTTTTCTTTATCAAGCCAACGCTTGAATGGATATAACCAGCGGGTCAATTCCGCATAGGGTGACGTCGTCAGATAAAATGCAGGTGATATCGTTATCGTTGCATCTACAGGTGCGTCAGGATCAATCGCTTCAGTCATGGTCAGTAACGCACCAAGCGAAAATCCCACCACAATCACATGATCATGCTCTCGGGCCGCCTCCGCGATCAGAAACCTTACCGTGTTTCGCCAATCGCCAAACCTGACATTCAATAAATCTCCGGGCTTGGTACCGTGGCCAGGTAACAAGGCTGTTCGAGCAATATAACAACCGTCGGCAAGGGTCTGCGCCAGATCACGCATTGAGAACGCACTGTCGGACAAGCCATGTACGAGAATGGCAATACCCTTTGACTGCTCACATTCCGCGGCAGGCAAGAATTCTGCGGGCGACGCGAGCGTGGCCTCTACCTGGCGGTTACTTTCAACAAAAGGAACTCTGGAAGCTAGAACTTCATCATGTACCGCCGTCCTGTACTGATCGAACGAACCTGCATCAAGTATACGTGTGTTCGATTTCCAACCGCTGGGCTCCAGCAAGGCGGGATCGACCAGACCACTTTTATTAAAACCACAGCCAGTCAGAAAAATCAAAAAAGTGCTTAAAACCCATAGGGGCGCTGCTGCCGTCTTACGCACGGGGCTGTTGAATCTGGTCAAAGGACTGCCAACCAAGTTGTTCATAGAAAGAAGACGATTCTCTATTGATCCGCCAGATCAACTGTTAGTTCCCAGTAGTCGAGTCAACGATTTATATATCATTAGAGGCTTTAATGAATTGAATGCTCCCTGTGACTCGCTACCGAGTGACAGGACAGTTTCTCTAAACAATAAACATCAGGTTAACAAGCACAGCTTCTCGACACTAAAGCCGTTCTATGATTTTTGTCGAAGCTCAACCCGGCGTATTTTGCCTGAAATGGTTTTCGGCAAACTCTCTACGAACTCAATAACACGCGGATATTTGTACGGAGCTGTCAATTCTTTACAAAATGACTGTATCTCGGTAGACAGTTCGTCTGATGGCTTGGCACCAGCTGCCAATACAATAAAGGCCTTGACCAGTTGCCCGCGAGTTTCATCTGGCACACCGATGACCGCACTCTCCACAACGAGCTTGTGTTCCAGCAAGGCACTTTCCACTTCAAACGGGCTGATGCGGTACCCAGCGGACGAAATCAAATCATCAGATCGTCCCACAAACCAAAGGTAACCATCTTTATCGCGCGTTGCCGTATCACCGGTGTAGTACCAGCCATGCTTGAAAGCATCTGTAACCAGCGATCCATCCTTCAAATAGCCGTGAAACAAACCCGCAGGCCATGGACCGCCAGTTCGAACCGCGATGTGGCCAACTTCATCATCGGCAAGTACTTGGCCGTTATCATCAATCACATTGACATCGAAACCCGGGACCGGTTTTCCCATAGAACCAAATCGGGTTTCAACGTCAGGAAAATTTCCGACGATATTGATTGTCTCTGTTTGCCCATAACCGTCTGCAATCGTAGTGCCCGTGTGCTCTTCCCAATAGCGGATAACCTCGGGGTTGAGTGGCTCCCCCGCACCCAGACAACGACGCAACGATCTTAAATCATACTCTGACAAATCTTCCTGAACAAACAAACGGTACACCGTTGGCGGAGCACAGAATGTGGATACACCGAGTTCCTTGATAAGACTCAAATGTGCCTTTACATCCATTCCGGGCGCGTCATAGAGCACAGTTGTTACCCCGAGCAACATTTGTGGAAACAACATTCCCCATGCAGCTTTAGCCCACCCTGTATCTGTAAGCGTCCAATGAACATCAGATTCTCGCAAATCCATCCAGAACAGACCTGTTGCCGCGTGCGCCAAACCATACTCAAAACTACGTGGCACCATTTTTGGCAGAGCTGTTGTGCCGGACGTGAAGTAAATCAGCATGGTGTCCGCGGATGAAAAAGGCGGTAGATCCGAAGCATTCAACTCAGTGCTCTGTTCATCACCCAGTTCATCCAGTGACAACCAATTGTCCCGAGCATGCTGACCCACAACTATCAAGTGCTCCAGTGTTGGACACTCAGCCCCAATCTGATCAAGCTTCTCGCAATGTTCGGGAGACACGATGGCAGCTTTAGCACCGGCCTGATTGATACGATAAGCAATATCTTTCGCCGTAAGAAGGTTCGTGCCGGGCATGGAGACAATGCCTGCTTTCATGCAGCCAAGCAACACTTGATGCCATTCAGGCCGACGACCAATTACGACACAAGCAGCATCGCCACGTTGTATTCCCAAGGCCATAAGTGCTTTGGCTATCTGCGCTGATCGATCCGCTAGGTCAGCATAGCTAATGCGAGTGGTAGTGCCGCTAGCAGTGTCTACCCATATCAACGCCTCCTTGTTGGCTTGACGAGCACGGACATCCACCACGTCATAGGCAAAATTAAACGATTCAGGAATGTCGATTGAGAAGGAGGAACGAGCATCATCGTATGCTCTGTTTACTTGTGAAAAATCAATCAAATCAGCACCTAAAATCGGCGTTGCAGGTTTTGACAATATCTCATGCCAGCAAGACAAACACAATCTTTCGCTGTGTCAAACCAATCTCATGATTTGATACACTCCAAACAACTTCCCTTACAGAGATTTGCTCCATGGCCCGTCGCTACGACGCCAGTTCACTTGTTGACTGTGCCAGAGCGCTATGCGTAAAGTCAGGAATGAGTGACGAATGCGCCCAAGATGTGGCAACAGTACTCACAGAAGGTGATCTATTGGGTCACGATACACACGGCTTGATGTTACTAAAGCCCTATCTCGATGCACTAGATCGTGGCGATATGTTGGGACGAGGCACATTCGAAGAGCTTTCGTCAAGATCTGCAGTTGCCAATTGGGATGGAAAATTCTTACCAGGGCCCTACCTGACATTGCGCGCAATCGAAACCGCGACGGCTATGGCCAAGAGCTGTGGCACCGGGAATGTTGTCATACGTAGAAGCTCGCATATTGGCGCTCTCGCCGCCTATCTTGAGGAACCCGCCAGGCAAGGATTCCTCGTGCAAATAGTCTGTAGTGATCCATCAGTGGCTAATGTTGCTCCTTACGGCGGGAGCGAACCATTGTTTACCCCGAACCCCATGGCTTGGGGAATACCAACATCAACCGATCCGATCATGATCGACATTTCAGCCTCTACAACCACAGTCGGCATGAGCTCCAGACTTCATCAAGCTGGGAAAACTGGAGACCACGATTGGTGGTTGGATTCTGATGGTAAACCTTGTAACAATCCATCGGTTATTTTTCAAAATCCGCCAGGCAGCTTGCTCACATTGGGTGGATTGAACGCAGGCCACAAGGGTTACGGCCTCGCATTATTTGTTGAAGCATTGACATCCGGACTTTCGGGCTACGGTCGTGCAGACGGAGTTGATATCTGGGGTGCCAATGTTTCAGTTCAAGTGACTGATTTGGGGGCATTCGGAGAAAAGCAGAACTTTCTTGATCAGATGGACTACCTCGTCAAAAAATGCAAACAGAACAAGCCAGTGAATTCAGAGAAACCTGTACGCCTACCAGGACACAGAGGTCTTGCCCACAAACGAGAGCAATTGAAACAGGGTGTATTGCTACATGAGACTATTGCACCATCGTTAAATGAGCTGATAACAAAAAACGGCATTGATAAACGTCTCATGGAAATATAATTTGCTCATTGATTGCCAGAATATTTGGCAGCCAATCTGATTTTTTTCAGGCATCATGGAAGGTAACCGCCTACTCATAAGACCAAGCTAACCCAAGCGCGTCCTGGTCAATGCATGGCTACGATAGATCTATCCGCGTAAGCCTGAATTCATGAACAAAGACAGCAATGTAAGAGGCATTCTATTGATGATCGCCTCTATGAGCCTGTTCGCTCTAGCTGATACATTGGTCAAGCTCTCAACATCCATCATTTCGCCAGCCCAGGTACTGTTCTATCTTATTGGTGGCAGCTTCGTGCTGTTTGCGCTCATGGCATTACTGCAAAAAGACAGGCTAAATGACCCAAGAGCGTTCTCTCCCATTCTCTTGCTTCGCTACGTCGCAGAGATTGCAGGTATGGTCGGGATGGTTATGGCATTGGCAAATGTTCCTATTTCTACCGTTGGTGCAATAACGCAGGCCTCACCGTTACTAGCGACAGTTGGGGCTGTACTATTTCTGAACGAATACGTTGGTTGGCGTCGATGGTGCGCCATTGTTATCGGCTTCTTTGGCGTGCTATTGATTATTCAGCCAGGTGCTATCGAGTTTGATTTTGCCGTGCTTTGGGCGATTCTCGCCCTCGCGGCCTTATCCATTCGCGATCTGACAACCCGTCTGATACCAGCAGATATTCCCTCGTTCAGTCTCGCCACATATACCATGGCGGTAGCTACTCCTTTCACGATTTTATGGGTCATCTACAACGGAGAGAGCCTAGTCCCCGCACAAACAGACTGGATAATAACCATACCAATGGTGGTACTGGGTGCGATCGGATATATGTTTCTAATTTCATCGATCCGTGTAGGTGAAGTATCGGTTGTTATGCCGTTCCGCTATTCTCGAATTATATTTTTACTGATTCTAGGCATGTTTATCTTTAATGAAAAACCGAGTTTTCTGATGATACTAGGTGCAATACTTATAATTTCATCAGGTACTTATATGATGTGGCGAGAGCGGCTCGCAAAAAGGCCTGTCAAACTTGGCGACTAGTCAGCTATAGGTACATGCCCTGCCTCCGGGTAATTTGATGATGAGCAGAACTCGCAGTGCGGGTCAGAAAAAGCGTTTCTTGAACCACATACATACTGCGCTCACCAAGCATCTCGCCAGGATCAGATGTGAATACAATGGCTACTCTTTAAATTTTTTAAGGTCGATTCATATTCAGCAGTCAATTTGCATTCTTGAAGCTAAACTACAGTTTCTCTAAAATAGCTGACCCTGCCTGGGAACATCGTTTGGACTATCACTCTGCCCAGCGCCACTCCATTGAAACTCGCTGAGATTGACCTTTTCTTTGGTGAAAAATACACCTTCCTCCTCCAGCATCTTTTTCTGTACCCCTGCTGCCGGATGGCTTATCTTACCCTGAGCATTGACAACCCGATGCCAAGGTACATCATTTGGACTTGCAGACATCGCCAAGCCAACCCAGCGAGATGCAGACAACTGATACTCCTCTTCGCTGATACCATTGGGACGCGGGAGCTTTTGTGAAATTTGCCCATAGGTGGCCACTCTACCGTACGGTATTTCTCGCACTAACAACCAGACTTGCTCAAAATAGAGCTGCTTGTTCGGCGGCGGTAAATAATTCATGAATATACGAAAATTCCCTCAGAATATTAGATGGATCAACAAATTTCGCATTTCATACCCATCATAACTATTTTTACACAAAGAACGTTCACATAAATCGACATGAAAGATTACTACGATGCGATTATCATCGGTGGTGGTGCGGCTGGCCTTATGTGTGCCTGGCAAGCAGGCTTGCTCGGACAGCGAGTGGTGGTACTGGAGCGCAGTAAAAAAATTGGGCGAAAAATTCTAATGTCCGGTGGTGGGCGTTGCAATTTCACCAATTTATATGTCGAGCCGGACAACTTTATTTGCGGCAATCCCCATTTCGTGAAATCAGCATTAAGTCAATATACCGCCTGGGACTTTATCAATAGCGTTCAGACTCACGGTATCGCTTATCACGAGAGAGATCATGGCCAACTTTTTTGCGATGACAAGGCCCGCGACATAGTCAATCTACTTCGAAGTGAATGCGAATCGGTCGGTGTGGAAATCGTCTTGCGATGCCTCATAGAATCGATTGAATTTGATACGGCCAAAAACAGCTATGTAGTTCGTTCCAATAACGGCCAGGTAGCGTCAAAATCGGTAGTCGTTGCAACAGGAGGACTATCCATACCCAATATGGATCCAACACCGTTTGGATACGAAATCGCCAGGCAATTTGGACTTACGGTTCTCCCGGTGCGAGCAAGCCTGGTCCCCTACACGTTTACCGGTCAGCTAAAAGACATGTTTGCACGCTTGTCGGGAAACGCGATACCAGCAACAATTAAAGCCGGAAAAAAAAGCTTCCACGAGGCACTACTTTTTACTCACAGAGGCTTAAGTGGGCCAGTAGTGCTGCAAATATCAAATTACTGGCAACCAAGCGACTCAATACATATTGATCTACTCCCAGATACCTCTCTGTCAGATAGTTTACTGGAGGCCAAGCGGAATAAGTCAAAGAGCCTGGCTAGAAC
>CAYULV010000231.1:0-6548 GCA_964445655.1 uncultured Granulosicoccaceae bacterium
GTGATGATATATCGAGTTAATTTTTACACGAGCGAGTACTTAATACGAACACCAGTGAAACATAGTTTACCAATTTCCACGTCTAATTGATCATCTGCCGTCAGATAATGGGTAGAGATTAGTCTTGTAAAGCTGATGGGGCAAATCTACGGATTTCCACTGAATTTATTTTGGATACTGTTCGTATTTCAAGCTCTGATCAAAAAAAAAAATTTTCTTGGTATCGCAATACAATCCGGTGAAATAAGCCCGAATCCCTTTTATTTATTTCTCTATCTGCCAACGCATTGGCAGCGTGCCTTGTACGATATGGTGACAAATTTGTGGAGATATGTCACGAGTTGTTCGGGTACACGGGATCGTTTGTGCTGCCTGTAGGTGTGGAGAAGCTGGAGCAGACAATAATAGAGAAAGGCTTGATCAGACCTCTCGATCAATATGACCCCTCCAACCAGGTCAATATCAGACTATCAGCTCTCAACGACGCCGCTGCTATCAACATGGCTAATGATACACAAGGGGCATTGAGTCAATAGTCGGAAACCATTTTCATCAGACAACGATCCCCAAAGCCCATTATCCTCCACCTTCGTTATTCTGATGATGCTCACGGATGGATAATGGAAGCAGCCTTCCATGTTTCGAACAAGCGGCAGCAGCGCTACGTTCTTTTTCTCACTAGCGAGTCGTAGCCCTGTTGATCGATGATTACACATTGCGCCTTATGAACAAATTCGAGTCAAATATCTGAAATTGTTCATACGCGGGGAAGTACCCTCTGCCGAAATCAGCTACCCGGATGTTTTCCAGAAATAAATAGTTGACTCGAAAAGCGCTGGATTTCGCAGTAACTGTAGGGAAAACCTAAGGGACAAAAACATCCATACTTTCAGTTAGTTACAAAATGGTGCGAAAGTGCCAATTTTTGCCAGGTCAAGGACCGCGCTAACTATGGCTCTCAGGGGGTATCGTTATCCACAATTTCTGTGGATAACCTTGTGGATGAACTTGAAAATTACGGAAAAACAGCGGCAAAAATGCACTAATTGCTAATTTGGTCAGAAATTGACCAAATTGATTAAATTTATATTTATCAATTAGTTACAGTGCCTTTTTCAGAGTGCTGACACTTCATATACATGAATTTCGGAACTGCTTCAATGTTTTTGCGCGATTGTGCATAAGACAAGGTGAATTAGGAATCGTCAAGTACTTCCAAGACCAAAAATCACGCAATTAACAATTCCTGCAACAGGAAAATCGAGTTTTACGGATGGGCTGTGAATTGCCTGCCTACCAGTTGGTCCTGATATCGCGCAATCCTCAGCACAACACAAGAACAACAGAGTTATCAGAGGACGGGGCAAACCACCCGATACGAGCCAGCGATGGCCAGAATGGACTCATTTCAGGCCTTTGATGGCCATGATCAGATCCTGCACCGAAGCACGCGCATCGCCAAACAGGACCCGGGTGACCGGCGCGAACAGTAACGCGTTCTCGATGCCGGCGTAGCCGGTACCGTCTCCACGTTTCAACACAATCACCCGCTTCGCCCGGTCGACTTCAAGCACCGGCATGCCGTAGAGAGGAGAACTTGTATCGTCTCGGGCTGCAGGATTGACGATATCGCTGGCGCCAACGACGAGCACGACATCAATTTCCGAGAATTCGCTATTGATCTCGTTGAGATCAGAGATTTTTTCGTAAGGCACGCCAGCTTCGGCCAGTAGGACATTCATATGACCTGGCATTCGCCCTGCCACCGGGTGGATAGCGAAGCAGGTCTGCACGCCCCGCTCTTCCAGTAATTGGGTCAGTTCACGCAACTTGTGTTGCGCTTGCGCGGTAGCCATACCGTAGCCTGGTACGATCACAATTCGATCCGAGTACGCCATATCGACAGCCGCGTCGCGCGCATCGATCGTGTTGACGTGATCACGCGTGCCGTTGCGCTCGTCGGAATCGTGCGAGATTCCAAATCCTGAGTACATGATCTCGGACAATCGTTTGTTGACCGCGCGAGCCATTAAACGCGTCAACAGGGAACCTGCCGTAAATACCAGAGTGCCTGCCACCATCATCGCGGGGTTTGCCAATACATATCCATCAGCGGCGACTGCGAGCCCAGTCAGCGCGTTGTACATGGAAATCAGCACCGGCATATCGGCCGCTGAGATGGGCGAGGTCATCATGATGCCAAAAGCCAAAGCTAATCCGACCAGCATCAATAACAACACTGGGTGCGCAGTGGATGACGCAGCGAGTAATAGACCAACCAACAACATGAAAGCGCCGGTAGCGAGATAGGTAACCTGACGGCTCGAGAAACGACTTCGATTATCTACCTGACTGCTCAAACGCCTGAAGGCAAGCATAGAACCGGCAAAGGTGATGCAGCCTAACAATACGCCCAACACGGCAAACGAGTTGGCTGCTACGTTGGTATCCTGCACTTCAAGCAGTGCCATGATGGCAATGCCAGCGGCAGCTCCACCACCCAGGCCGTTGTACAAAGCGACAAGCTGCGGTACATCGGTCATCACAACGTTTTTGGCATGCAGGAACGAAAGGACACCACCGCAGGCGATCGCGATCAGAATCAGCACGTGGTTGGTATGCAAGTCCGGATGAACGAACATCGACGCAATCGCGATAAGCATACCGGCGCCAGCGAGATGAATGCCACTGCGGGCACGGCTCGGGGAACTCATTCGACGCAAACCGTAAACAAACAGAACTGCAGAGAGGAACCACGCCAGTTCAAGCGCCATGGGCAAACTCGTCGACATCAGTTCTTGGTCCCATTGACAGGTTGTTGTACCCGTCGATCTTCGCTCGCTACGAACTCGGCATCTGTGTCTTCGGCAGATTCAAGTGCCCGACGTTTGGCCTCGCGTCGCATCGCCCGAATATTGAACAAAGCCAGCATTCGGTCTGTCACAACAAAACCACCCACAACATTGGCAGATGCGGCAGTTACAGCGATAAAGCCGATGACCTGTTGCATGGTGGTTTCGGCCTGACCAAGCGCGAGAATGGAACCCGCCAACACGATGCCATGGATGAAGTTGGAACCCGATAGAAGTGGTGTATGCAAAATGGAGGGCACACGGGCAATCAAGACATATCCCGCCACACCGGCCAAGAGGAAGATATACAACGCACTGATACCTGTCATGCGCCTTGCTCCATCAATGCCCGTGCTTGCTCAGCCCAAGCTTGCTTCTCGATAACAGTTTCCTCAATTTCCAGATGCGCACTGAGAGTCTTCGCAGTCTCTGTGTTCAATTCCGCCAGCTGCCGCCATCGTGAATAGCCAAATGAATACAAACGCTCTTGCATGGCCGGTCCAATGCCTTCAATACGAGTCAGATCGTCAACTACGGCGAGCGCATCTTCAGAGGACGCGTCAATATCTGAACCTGAGACTCCATCGAGTCGTTGAAGATCTTCAATATCCTGAGGGCTGGGCGCCGGATCAGCGAGTGATTCACTGAGCTCCGAATCGCTCAGGTATGCATCGTTCCCGGATGCGTTCATCGATGTAGCGCTTAGGTTTGTGTCTTCGACAGAGGTTGAAGTGGATGCCGATCTCGAATCCACACCTAAGTCTGGATCTTTTTCCGAATGCTTGGTTGTATCTACCTCAGACGCGATGCCTGATGAAACAACCGCGCTTCTAACCGCATTAGCAGACGATTGCGCGGAATCATCCGTGAGTGATTCGGCAGACCTGGACTCTTCCGACCTGGCACTGGACACAGGTTCTGGTTCCGGCGATTCACGCAACCAACCGTCAGATTCATTTGACGCGCCGCGCGCCGGCACTGCACCAAAGGCAACGGGTTCAACACCGAGGAGTTTCGCCGTCGGAACATGGTTGATCTCGCCGTCGTGCATCAAAATGGCGTGGGCGACTATTTCATCGTCCGGATCCAGCGTAATAGCGTCGTCCTTGATGAAAAGTTGCATCATTGAATGTACGTTTCGAGCGTACATTTCACTCGCATGGACTGCACCATTACTCGGCAAATTCAGGGGGCCAACGATAAGCGTGTCGTTGTGATGAACATGCTCACCTGCACGTGTCAATTCGCAGTTTCCACCAGTTTCCGCCGTCATATCAATGATCACAGTGTCTGGCAACATGCCATCGACCATATCTTCAGTAATGATCAATGGAGCTTTTTTCCCTGGTATCGAAGCGGCACAGATAACAGCATGTGCCTGGGCAAGATGTTCAGCCAGCACATCGTGTTGCTTTTGTTTTTCATCACGGCGTAAGGCACGTGCAAATCCACCGGCACCTTCTACTTCCACACCTGTGTCAATCATACGGGCACCGAGTGATTCGATCTGCTCCTTCGCAGCTGCTCGGATATCATAAGCATCGACCTTAGCGCCAAGCCGTCGAGCAGTGGCGATCGCCTGCAACCCTGCGACTCCTGCGCCTATCACAAGAACCCGGGATGGGCGAATGGTGCCTGCGGCAGTTGTCAGCATGGGGAACATGCGAGGAGACAGCTCCGCCGCAAGCAAAGCCGCCTTGTAACCAGCGACTGTCGCCTGCGACGACAAGGCATCCATCGGCTGTGCACGTGTGATGCGCGGCAGTTGGTCCATGGCGATAACAGTGATGCGTTTTGCTTTCAGCGCCGTGACAACTTCCAGATGCTGGAAGGCCGACATGATCGCAACCAAAATAGAGCCTTCCGGCAAAGCCTCCACTTCTTCAAGGGTCGGTGGCTTGACCTTGGTAATGATGTCAGCGTCAGCAACGGTTTCAGCGAAGGACTCACAAACCATCACCCCTTCGTAGTCTTCATCATGAAAACCGGCAGCATGCCCGCACTCGGCTTCAATGCGAACATCAATTGCCGGATTCAGCAACAAACGCTCGACCCGCGAAGGGTCAAGGGCAACGCGACGCTCGCTTTGCATGCGCTCAAGTGGCACCGCGACAGTTATCGGCACAGGTCACCTGAAAGTGGGAATGTTGAGTTCATGGGAGGCGTTTGACTGGCTTATACTTATGCGGAGTCTGTCGTGACAGCTGTATCAGCTGCTGGAATGACGATGCTACGACAACCCTCGCCTGGTAGCTAGTGTGGGTTGTCATTTTACCTGTGCCAGCATCGGGATCGGAAAACTTGAGGTAAACACTGCCTTTGGTGTTCCAAATGATGCCCCGATGCGTAGAAATCGCATGTTCCAGTGGCGATTACCGTAAAAACTCGATGAAATATATAGGCAGACCTGACTTCCAGCACGGCACCGCCGAACGTTTGGGGGTCTTAGTTGTGAATCTCGGCACACCTGAGGCCCCGGAAACCGCACCGGTAAGAAAGTACCTTGCCCAGTTTCTCAGCGACCCACGCATTATCGAAGTACCGAAATGGCTGTGGATGATCATTCTGCATGGGGTGATTCTGCGAATCCGGCCGTCACGTAGCGCCAAAGCCTATCGTGAGGTCTGGTCTGAAGAGACCGGGTCGCCATTGCTGAGCATCTCCAGGCAACAAACGGCTGCGCTGAAAGAATCCTTAAGGAAACGCTTGGGCGATGAGATCGTGGTTACCTTGGGTATGCGCTACGGTAATCCATCCATCGAATCGGCCATCGCTGAACTCGAAGCGGCAAATGTTAGGCGTCTTGTAGTCCTGCCAATGTACCCGCAGTACTCAGGGACTACAACTGCCTCTGTGTTTGACGCGGTCACCGAGCGCTTGCAACGAACGCGCTGGATACCGGAGATGCGTTTCATCAATCAGTTTTGCGATGAACCCGCTTTCATCGAAGCCCTTGCGGCAAGTGTGCGTGAAAGCTGGGATGCGAACGGACGTGGTGATCTATTGGTCACGTCTTATCATGGCATTCCAAAACGCTACCTCCTGTCGGGTGATCCCTACCATTGTCTTTGTCACAAGACGACGCGTCTATTGGCTGAGAAACTTGGCTTGAATGAATCGCAGTACCGCGTTGTTTTTCAATCTCGGGTGGGGCGTGAAGAGTGGTTGAAACCGTATTGCGACGAGACCATGAAGGCCTTGCCAGCTGAAGGCATCAAAAATATCGATGTGTTGTCACCCGCTTTCTCCGCTGATTGCCTTGAGACCATCGAAGAAATCGATGGCGAGAATCGCGAGTACTTTGAAGAACATGGCGGCGAGCGATTCAACTATATACCTTGCCTCAATGATCGTGATGACCACATACAAATGCTTAGCGATCTTGTCGAACGCCACATACAAGGCTGGCCCGAGGCATCGGGGCCTGTTGACGCTGCAAAAGATCTCGCCCTCAGCCGCGAGCTGGCCGAGAAATTGGGTCGGACCACGGTAAGTGCTTGATTCTTAGTGCGATGGTGGTCTGACCCCTGTAAGTGTTTGATCCATATGGGATAAACCTGCAAATGGGCTTGTTTCAGGGCCTTAAATACTGGTTTTTCGCCATTGAAACTTTGTTTTAGGCATCGAAATTTTTATGAAATACACCATCAGCGAAGCTAAAACGCAGGATCTTGATGCGATTGAAGTCCTGCTTCC
>CAYULV010000232.1:0-4012 GCA_964445655.1 uncultured Granulosicoccaceae bacterium
ACCTCCGACCGCCTGGTTCGTAGCCAGGTACTCTATCCAGCTGAGCTACGGGCGCGGCGTTTTGCAACCAGCGAATTATGGTCGTAAGGTCGTGATAGGTCAAGCACAAACCTTATTAAGTCTCAGCAAAATTATCCTGATGCTTCTCAACAGCCGAACTGTCCCGGTTTTGTTCGTCTGACAACTCGGATTGTTCATTCTTGATGCGTTCGTAGATTTCTTCCCGGTGGACCGAAACCTCCTTTGGGGCGTTAACGCCAATGCGGACTTGATTTCCCTTGACTCCCAGCACCGTGACAGTGACCTCGTCACCGATCATCAGAGTCTCACCGACTCGCCGCGTCAAAATCAACATTGATAAATCTCCTTGAAAAACCTTCGATCTGCGTGTTTTTTAAAGCACGCGTCTGAAGCCCCATGGAGGATCTCCCCATGAAACTGATAAAAAAATGGATAACTTGACCAAAACCTTTTACGTCAAAGTCAACGGATGTGGATTATGGCAAACATATCGGCGAACTGAGAGCTTTGTAGATACTTCAGAGAAGAATTCACAGTCACGACACATCTGTGCAGAATATGCTAAAAACTCACGAAAAATAGCTGCAAAAACATACAAACCAACGTCTCAACGTCATGACATTGTCGTCAGGAATGCTCACGGTACAGTGGTAGTGTGCAAGTTGCCATCCGTACTATCCCGGATCAGGTTGCTTCAGCCTCAGCAAGTTCGAATTCTTCGTGTAGTGCCCGCACACCTAACTCGAGATAATTTTCATCAATCACGACCGATATCTTGATTTCCGATGTCGAAATAAGCCTGATATTGATGCCTGCATCAGACAAACTCCTGAACATTCGACTAGCTATCCCCGCGTGTGAACGCATACCAACCCCAATGATCGACAGCTTGGCTATTCGGTCATTGCCACTGATTGTCTTGGCACCGAGTTCATCCTTGCGTGTCTCAAGAAAATCCATGACACGCTGATATTCATCTCTATTCACCGTAAAGGTGAAATCAGTTGTGTCATCCGCCCCGATGTTCTGAATGATCATGTCAACTTCGACATTCAGATCGGAGATTGGCCCAAGAATGGCGTAGGCCGTACCGGGCTGATCAGACACACCAGTGACCGTGATTTGTGCTTCACCACGATTGAACGCAATGCCGGATACCAGCGCCTGCTCCATCTTGTTCTCCTGCTCATCATCATAAGTAATCAACGTGCCTTCGCCAGGCTCGAATGTTGAAAGTACACGTAACGGCACGTTGTACTTGCCAGCAAATTCTACCGCTCGAATTTGCAAGACCTTGGATCCAAGACTTGCCATTTCAAGCATTTCTTCAAACGTAATTCGTGACAGGCGACGTGCCCGACTTTCGACTCTCGGATCAGTGGTGTAGACACCATCAACATCCGTGTATATCTGACATTCATCGCATTTGAGCGCCGCCGCCAGTGCTACGGCACTGGTATCGGAACCACCACGTCCCAAAGTCGTGATGTTTCCCTCTGAATCGACGCCCTGAAACCCAGCGACCACGACAATTCGACCCTGCTTGATATCGGACATCATCTTGTCAGTATCGATATGGGCAATTCGCGCTTTCGAGTGACTGCTATCCGTTTCAATCTTGACCTGTCCACCGGTATAGGAACGCGCATCACATCCGAGTTCTTTCAATGCCATGGACAACAGTGCGATCGTTACCTGCTCGCCTGTCGATAGCAACACATCGAGCTCACGCACATCGACAACCGCTGGCATGACCTCACGTGCCATGCCAACAAGGCGATTCGTTTCACCCGACATGGCGGAAACAACAACAACGATATCGTCGCCAGCATCGCGTGCCGCTTTCAGATCTGTTGCAATGCGTTGGATACGCTCAACAGTACCGACGGATGTACCGCCAAATTTCTTGACCAGAAATGCCATGCTACTAGAGAGTCTTAAATTTTCAGGTTATTCAGGTTTTTGATCGTCAGTTACTGCACTGTTCGTTCAACCACTGTCGGCCAGCGGCAAAGGCAGCATCGATCTTGTCGAGTGAATCCGCACCACCTTGTGCCATATCAGCTCTTCCGCCACCGCGACCACCAAGCACACCCGCGACTTGCCCGAGCAGTTCATTGGCCTTGAGCGTGTCATTGAGACTCTTGTGCACAGTCGCCATCAAGGAGACCTTGCCACCCTTCTCGCTCGCCAACACGATAGCGCTGGTCCCGAGTTGCTCGCGCAATTGATCCATCAATTTTCGCAACGCCTTTGCATCAGTGTCAGCGACTTGCTTAAACAGCACCTTGATGTCACCGACTACTTCTGCCTCGGCTGCGAGATCCTTACCCGCGCTTGATGACATCTTCGCTTGAGCCTGTTCCAATTCTCGACTCAAATCACGGTTGCGTTTTATCAACTGTTGAACTTTCGATTCCAATTCCTGGCGTGGTGCTTTAAGCAAAGTCGCCAAGGCATCAAGCTGTTTTTCACTATCTTGAATATGATCGAGCGCACCTGAGCCACTCAGCGCTTCAATACGCCTGACACCAGCGGCAACACCGCCTTCGGTCACAACCTTTATTGCACCAAGCTCCCCTGTCGCCTGTACATGCGTACCGCCACAAAGCTCGACAGATTTTTCGCCAAGCGTTACAACGCGCACACGCTCACCATATTTTTCACCAAAGAGCGCCATGGCACCGGCCGCGACCGCATCATCCATCGACATCTCTTGTGTGACGCAAGGGTGGTTGGCGCGCACTTCCTCATCCATCCAGCGTTCAACCGCACGTAGATCATCATCGTTGATTGGACCAGTATGCGAGAAATCAAAACGCAACTGCTCGTCGTTAACCAATGAACCTTTCTGCTCAACATGCGTACCGAGTACAGCGCGCAACGCGCCGTGAAGCAGATGTGTCGCTGAATGGTTCTGACGAATGCGTTGACGACGATCTCGGTCGATCACCGCATGTACTGTGTCGCCGACCGCAAGTCGACCTCCGCGCATCGCACCGGCATGTGCAAATGCCTTTCGTTGTTTTTGCGTGTCTACGACTGTAAAACAGGCCTTATGCGCTTGCTTGTCTTGTACATCGCCAACGAATAATTCTCCGGTGTCCCCTACCTGACCACCGGATTCGCCATAGAACGGAGTTTTATCAAGCAAAACCAATGCTTCCTGGCCATCCTCTATCGACTGCACCGATTTTGCGTCAACGTACAACTCGACCACACGTGCATCACTGACATCATTGGCATAACCAAGAAACTCTGTCTCGACATCAGTCTGCAGATTGATACCGACTTTCGCGAAGTTGCTGGCTGCGCGTGCCCTTTGCCGTTGTTGCTCCATGTTCGACTCGAAGCCATCCATATCGACATTCAATTCACGTTCGCGCGCAATGTCTGCTGTCAGATCGGCGGGAAAACCATAGGTGTCATACAAGCGAAAAACCACATCTCCGGGTATCGTCTTGTCATCAAGCTGTCGGACTTCATCATCAAGAATGGCAAGACCTGCGCTCAGGGTTTTGGCAAAACGTTGCTCTTCAAGGTGAAGTTGTTCACTGACGGTATCCGCTGCCGCTTTAAGCTCCGGGTAAGCACTACCCATTTCCTTGACCAGTGATTTCACCAACTTGTGAAAGAACGGCTCGCTGGCACCCAACTTGTGACCGTGACGAATGGCACGACGAATGATGCGACGTAAAACATAGCCACGCCCTTCATTACTTGGCAGCACACCATCGACAATCAAAAAAGCACAAGAGCGCAAGTGATCAGCAACCACCTTCAGTGAAGGAGAGGATAAATCGGAGACACTGAGCTCGGCAGCCGTTGCCTTGATCAGACGATCGAACAGATCGATCTCGTAGTTACTGTGAACATGTTGCAAAACCGCCGCAATTCGCTCCAGCCCCATACCGGTGTCAACGCAGGGTTTTGGTAATGGCGTCATCGTGCCGTCAGCGGCACGATCAAACTGCATGAAGACCAGATTCCA
>CAYULV010000232.1:4112-6539 GCA_964445655.1 uncultured Granulosicoccaceae bacterium
TCGCCAAAGCTGAAATTGCCCAGCATCTCGAAGAATGTGTGATGCCTCGCGGTGTAGCCAACGTTGTCGAGGTCATTGTGTTTGCCACCGGCCCGTACGCAACGCTGCGAGGTCGTTGCGCGCTTGTAGTCGCGCACGTCATCACCGGTAAAGACATCCTTGAACTGCACCATTCCTGCATTGGTGAAGAGCAAGGTCTTGTCATTGCCCGGTACCAGCGAACTGGAGGCAACAATCTCGTGTCCGTTTTCCTTGAAAAACTGGAGAAACTGATCACGGACATCCGATGTGGAAATATTCCCAGGAACAGACATGAGCAAGCATTCAGGGCCGATTAGGTATCAACCCGTTAGTGTAGCCGCACAGCCACCTTTACCGCTACCTGCAGGACCCGATCACGTGACTCAGCTAACCGAATGACTCCGTGCCGCTTGCAAGGCCCTCAAGGCATCACTGCTTGAGAAACCTCGAGATTGAAGAAATCGCGCAATACGCCCTTCCATTCTTGGCTCGCGACTCGCTATGTCCGCTGCTGAAAAACGCTTGCTTAGCGTACTTTGCGCATGGTCTGCCCAATTCAGACCCATTTCACCCTCCAGCGACTCGAGTGCATCGCCGACATCACCACTAGTGAATCCGCGTTCCATCAGTTTTGCCCGAATGGCACGAGGACCGTAGCCAGCGGCATAACGCAGTTCTGCCATATGGGCCGCGACCCGACGGTCGTCGAGATAGCCTTCGGTTGTGAGTTGCGCAATGGCCTCGTCGATCGCAGCCTCATCAAAAGACATACCGCGATACTGACGAGAGCCGAGCTTTTTCTTAAGCTCGGCACTCGCATGATCGCGCCGCGACAGCAATCTAACTGCTGCATGATAGGCCTGACGACGTAACTCCTCAGGCTCTATCTCTGCGGCATCGGCTTCCACTGGTTCGATCTCGGATTGGTCTCGGTTTGATCGCTGTCGGGACGTCAAGATCAGGCTGGCGCTTCGGCTTCCAGCTCTTCCTTATCATCTTCAGGCCTCGTCGATCGCAGCCTCATCAAAAGACATACCGCGATACTGACGAGAGCCGAGCTTTTTCTTAAGCTCGGCACTCGCATGATCGCGCCGCGACAGCAATCTAACTGCTGCATGATAGGCCTGACGACGTAACTCCTCAGGCTCTATCTCTGCGGCATCGGCTTCCACTGGTTCGATCTCGGATTGGTCTCGGTTTGATCGCTGTCGGGACGTCAAGATCAGGCTGGCGCTTCGGCTTCCAGCTCTTCCTTATCATCTTCAGGCTGCTCGACGGGTGGGCTCAGCAGCATCGCTCTGAGCTTGTCGTCGATTTCGTTTGCCGTCTCGGGGTGCTCCTTGAGATATTCGCGGACTTTTTCCTTACCCTGACCAATTCGATCACCGTTGTAGCTGTACCAGGCACCGGCTTTGTCGACAAGACCATGGGCCACACCCAGATCGATCAACTCACCTTCGCGTGAAGTACCTTCACCATAGAGAATTTCGAATTCGGTTTGCCGGAATGGCGGCGCCATCTTGTTTTTGACAACCTTGACCCTGGTTTCGTTACCGATGATTTCATCCTGGCGCTTGATTGCACCAATTCGTCGTATATCCATTCTTACGGATGAATAAAATTTCAGCGCATTACCACCTGTCGTGGTTTCAGGGCTACCGAACATGACACCGATCTTCATGCGGATCTGGTTGATAAAGATCACCAGTGTATTGGTGCGTTTGATGTTACCGGTAAGTTTGCGCAATGCCTGTGACATCAGGCGCGCTTGCAGGCCCACATGAGAATCACCCATGTCACCTTCGATTTCAGCCTTTGGCGTCAGCGCCGCAACCGAATCTACAACGATGATATCCACCGCGCTGGAGCGTACCAGCATATCGACGATTTCAAGCGCTTGGTCACCGGTGTCGGGTTGCGAGATAAGTAGATCATCGACATCAACACCGAGCTTACGCGCATAGACGGGGTCCAATGCGTGTTCCGCATCAACGAATGCCGCTGTACCACCCGCCTTTTGGCATTCAGCAATAACTTGCAAGGTCATGGTGGTCTTGCCCGATGATTCCGGACCATAGATCTCGCAGACGCGCCCGCGGGGCAGGCCACCAATGCCGAGTGCCAGATCCAGCCCGAGCGAGCCGGTTGAGATGACTTCGATATCGCGCGGTACGGTTGAGTCACCCATGCGCATGATGGCGCCTTTACCAAACTGCTTTTCGATCTGGCCGAGCGCAGCGGTCAGTGCTTTCTTTCGATTATCGTCCACGTAATCCTCCGTCATGATGAATGGCGGCAATCGCGTATCCATCGCAATTGCTGTGCAGAGGATTATTTCACACTATTCAGCCTTGTGAACGGCCATGACTGTTAAAAGACTGTAAATATTTTCAGTCCATGCTGCTC
>CAYULV010000233.1:0-4585 GCA_964445655.1 uncultured Granulosicoccaceae bacterium
ACCGAGTCCAGCCGTGAAGATCATCGCGAACAAGCACAAGCGGTGTTGCAGGCTTTGCTTCCGCGTACCGGCAAGGCAATGCGCGTGGGTGTCAGTGGCGTTCCTGGTGTTGGCAAAAGCAGCTTTATAGAAACACTCGGACAACGCCTGATAGAACAAGGCTATCGCGTCGCCGTTCTTGCCGTTGATCCAAGCAGTCAACGAAGCGGTGGCAGTATTCTCGGTGACAAGACCCGCATGGGACAACTCGCTTTAAGCGACGCAAGCTACATACGCCCTTCCCCAACGGGTGGTCACCTCGGTGGCGTCACACGGGTAACTCGAGAGTCCGTCTTGCTTTGTGAGGCAGCAGGGTTTGATGTGATACTGGTTGAGACCGTCGGTGTCGGGCAATCGGAAACGGTTGTCGCGGATATGGTGGATTGTTATTTGGTACTGATGCTGCCAGGTGCCGGTGATGAACTGCAAGGGATCAAAAAAGGAGTGTTGGAACTCGCTGACATCATCGCCGTGAATAAGGCTGACGGTTCGTCGAAAATCAATGCAGAACAGGCCAAGGCTGCCTATCAAAGAGCATTGTCAATTTTACAGCCAAGCGGGAGTTGGAAACCCAAAGCGCTCACCTGTAGTGCACTGACCGGAGACGGGCTTGATGAGTTGTGGGAAACCGTACGCACTCACCGACGTCAGTTAATTGATTCAGGCGAACTCGTCGCCTTGCGTGAAAGTCAGCGCGTGAGATGGTTGTGGTCGATGGTTGATCAAGTAGTACTGGATTCGTTTCGTCGTTCAGACGCATTGACGCCGCTAGTTGCTTCTGTTGAATCGGATGTTCGTTCGCAAAAAGTCACCGTGGCCCAAGCGGCACAGATGCTACTGAGCGCCTGGCAGGACGGTCGTATTTGATCCGTCAAGTTTTACCAAGCACCCTTAGCCCACGAAGATCACGCTTGAAAGGTATTGTCATCTTTAGCCAAAGGTATCCTTCATGTTCAATATGGGAGTGCTTGCAATGACATTCGATACTTGGGGAATATACCTCGCGACCGTACTGGTTTTCATGAGCACACCAGGGCCTAGTCACTTGTTAATGATTTCGGTCAGTATGACGAATGGATATCGCAGATCACTTGCTACTGCAGCCGGTGATCTTTCGGCAAATGCAATCCAGATGACACTCGCGGGCACAGGTTTAGCTACTCTACTAATGACATCAGAACTGGGCTTTTCAGTGATTAAATGGCTGGGGGTAGCCTATTTGGTTTGGATAGGAATTCGACAGATTATTGTCTCATTTCAAAAACAATCAAATATAAACAAGAGTAATTCAGCATCATTGAAGAACTTGTGGGCAAAGGGCTTCATTACTTCAGCAGCCAATCCTAAAGCCGTGGTATTTTTCGCTGCATTGTTTCCACAGTTCATCGATCAAGACAAACCACTGATGGCTCAAATCTTTATTTTGGGAGTCACCTACATAGTAGTCGATGGGCTTTTTCTAGCCAGCTACGGCAAAGGCGCACATTGGTTGGCATCTCGCGTAACTCAATCTGGCCGTGCATGGATCGACAGAGTCGCTGGTATCGGTTTGATTGGAACAGCAACGCTGTTGGCTTTGAAGTCGGGTAAGTCGCTGCAATCTTAGTGACTGATGATTGCACTCTTTAGCACTGACCTGTAGCGCCCTAACCGGTGATGGGCTCGATGAGTTGTGGGAAACCGTACGCGCTCATCGTCATTTGTTAATTGAGACAGGCGAGTTTGTCGCCTTGCGTAAAAGTCAGAGAGTCAGATGGTTCACGAAGCATTCTTCTCCAAGGAGATCGCGCCTGCTCAGCCAACCTTTACAACCACCTTGCCAAAGCTTTTACCAAGCAGCACATCATTGAGAGATGCTGGCGCATTCTCGAGACCATCAACAATCTGTTCCTTGTAAGTGATCTTGCCGTCAGCAAGCCAACCGGTCATATCATTGACAAATTCCTGATAGGTTTCTTTGGCAAAACTGTCGTAAATGATAAAGCCCTGGACCTTAACCTTCATACGAAGGATGGTGCCCATAATGGCGGGTGCGTGATCCGGGCCATCGGGTAACCCTTTAAGGTTGTACCAGGACACCACACCACAAACGGGCACTCGCGCAAACGGATTCAGTAACGGCAACACCGCATATAGAACCTTGCCACCAACGTTCTCAAAATATATATCGATACCCTTGGGACAGGCCTCTTTGAGCTTGGCGGCAAAATCATCGCTGCGATGATCAATGCAGGCATCAAATCCGAGCGTATCAACCACATGCTTGCATTTGTCGGCACCACCTGCGATTCCCACGACGCGGCACCCTTTGATCTTGCCAATTTGCCCGACAGTCGCACCGACGGGGCCAGACGCCGCGGCCACAACAATAGTTTCACCGACTTTGGGTTCACCAATTTTCAACAAACCGGCAAACGCGGTATACCCGGGCATTCCAAGAATGCCAAGTGCCCACGACGAATGACTCGGGGCCTTACCCAGATTGACCAGTCCTGTGCCGTCGGACACGGCATAGTCCTGCCAGCCACTACCAGCGAGAACATGATCACCCACCGCGTAATCAGCATGATCCGATGACATGACTTCGGCAACCACCTGCCCTGTCATGACTTCACCGATCTGTACTGGTTCGGCATACGACTTGGCATCATTCATCCGCCCACGCATGTATGGATCAAGTGACAAGTACACGGTGCGAAGCAGCACCTCGCCAGATGAAGGCACCGGGACCTCGACATCTTCAAGTCGCAAGGTATTGTCATCGGGTAAACCATGGGGCCGTTGGGCCAGCACAATACGGCGGTTACGCTCTGGGGTTTGCTGCGAGGTTTGCTGGGTGGTTTGCGACACTCGAAATCCCTGGTTTGCTGACGACTTAATGCTTTTCCTGGACCAGTACCCACGGCGCGGTTACGACACACCAGAAATCCGGTTCCCTTGCGGTCCAGTCACGGGCATCGTCGTCTGATGCTCGCATGACCTGTTCGCGTTCAAGCCAGGATTGCAGTTGCGCTGCGTTATCTTCAGCCAGGCAGGCAGCCGCCTCAATCAAATCGATCTCTTTACTGACTTTGATAACAACGCCTCGGGCAAAATGGCGCACCAATTCCTGCCAACTGACTACTGCAGTCTCGGCATTGATCTGTTCGTGCAGGGATTGCTCTGGCTGAGCATCACCGTGATTGTCAGCTTTGCTTGCAAGCTCGCCATCGTCACCCATAAGCTCGCCATCGCCAGTCATATGAGATAAAACTCAAGCCGGTTTCATCTGAGAAATAAAGGCGTTTGAGCGTTCGATAGATTGATTCATCTGTTGAATCAAGGTTTCGATATCGCCCTCGAGACTATTGAACGTCGTTTGCAGGGAGCCTACTGCCTGTGCGTTCAGATTGTGCTTCAGATACAGAACGTTGTCGCGCAAGGTATTAAGCACGGGTTGCATGCTGGCTTCCGCCTGCTTCATGCTTGCCAGCATCGTCTCGTAACGTTGCTGGGTATCCTTGAGTTTACTTTCGCTGTCGCGGCGTAGATTAGCGTCGGTGTATTGCTGGTTTTCTTCTGCCCATTCTTCGAAGAGATCTTCAGCGACTTGTTCAACATCCTCGATTTGTTCGGAGACTTCGTCGGCTGCGTCCTGGCTGTCTTCGTATTCATCCTTTAGACGATCGTAGGCTTTTTTGAGCCCTGTTTCCTCAATTTGAACAATTGTGCCAAAACGTTCCAACGCATCCTGGAATTGTTCTTGCGCTTCTTGTTGTGCATCGCGCGTGTCTTCCACGTTTGACACCAGCAGATCACGTTTGTGAATGCCGATTTTTTCGAGCGCGTTGTACTTGGCTGAAGTGGCCGCAGTGCACGAAGCGATGAGGGAGACAGCGACGAGTAGCAATAGACGTTGCATGACTTTCATACTTGATTCATCATCAGGATCCAAGCCGTAATGGTATCACGCAGCCCTCGCCACTCGCCCATGAAGATCGAAGACACGATCCGTACGATCCAGGATTTCCCCAAGCCCGGAATCCAGTTTCGCGATGTAACCACCCTGTTCGGAGACGCCCGCGCCTTCCGCATGGCGATCGACATGCTACTGCACCCGTTTGCCGGCGTGCCGATTGACAAGGTTGCCGCGCTGGAGGCACGTGGGTTCATTCTCGGCGGCGCCATTGCGCACCAGTTGTCGGTCGGCTTCGTACCGATCCGCAAGGCCGGTAAGCTGCCGGGGCCTCGCTTGGCCGAAGCGTATACGCTCGAATATGGGGAAGCGACAATGGAGCTGCATGAAGGCGCGATTGAACATGGCGAACGTGTGCTGCTGGTAGACGATCTGATCGCAACCGGCGGTACCTGTGAGGCGGGTATCAATCTGATTCGGCGCGTCGGTGCGGATGTCATTGGTACCGCGTTTGTCATTGATCTGCCGGATCTCGGCGGGCGCAAGCGGGTCGAAGCCATGGACGTCTCGGTGCACACCTTGTGCGAGTTTGCTGGCGACTAGGATTTGCTTGCGCATCTTACCGTGCCCTATTTCTAAGACCTATTTCTA
>CAYULV010000233.1:4685-6457 GCA_964445655.1 uncultured Granulosicoccaceae bacterium
CCTATTTCTAAGACCTATTTCTACAGTCTGTTTCTATGGCTTTTCGACAGCGGCTTTTGACTGAGTCATTTACCGCGCCTGTGTATCGTCACGCGCGGTGTTGAGCCTTTCTGCTTCTCGTTTGGCGAGAGAGACCACGGCCTGCACAGCCCGCATCGCCTTACCTTCCTTGGATTGCAGAAGTGCACTGGGTGTTAGTTCGCCGACGGTTAAAAGATCACGCAGTTTTTCGAGCGTGCGCTCGCCGATTCCGCGCACCTCGATCAGAGTTTCTATGGTCGGAAAAGGGCCATGATCTTCTCGCCATTGTACGATTCGCGCCGCTTTTTTAGGTCCGATCCCCGGTAGCGCGTCAGCCAGTTCGTCAACCGTTGCGCGATTGATGTCAACGAGCTTGTCTGCGGCTTGTGCGACCGAGACAAGCGTGACAAACATGAGCAGACACAACAGCAGAGAATAAAGCCTGAAGCAATTTCGGAGATGCATCGTGACGTCCTTGTCGTGAATGACAAAAGGACTTTGCCTGCCAGTTGTTAGCGGCGCAAGATCTTTTCACGCAACTACTGGCAACGAATACAGGCCCTAGAATTGTTGGTCAGCTTGGGTATACAGGCGTTCCCGGTGCCCTGACAGAGGTGCAGCCAGAGGAGAGCATTACTTCAACAATGTTCGAGCAAGTCTTATTGACCGGTGCTTAGCTGCAAGCTGCCAATTGGCGAACTTTGCTGGTTCCGACAATGTTGCAGCAACAATAGCAACGCCAACTGAATGCCAAAAATCAAAGACGCCCACCACAGATGCAAGGGCTGCGCGAACATGGGTAAATTCAGGCGATCCATACTCATACCGATGACAACGGTCCCAACCAGAAGCGCCGCCAGGGCGATACACAGGCCGCGCAGTAAACGCCATTGAGTTGCGCCTAGTATGGAAACAATCAACCACGCGTTGAGTAGCATCACCGGTATCGCGTAATACTTGTGGAAGCTGAATATCAGCGGCAGATTGTCGATCCAGAGATGCCGATTCTGATAATCGCTGCTGCGGGCAACCATGTCGACCGCTTCTCTGACTTGAGTTCCGACCACCAGTTGTAACAAACCAGCACCCATCGCAACGATCAACATGGGGTATACCCATTTCGACAGATCTGCGATGTCAGCAAAGCGAAACCGATGACGGGCCGAATGAATACAGGCGGCAATGACAATCCCGACGATGACTTGCGCGAGAAGCATGTGAATAGTGATCATTCCCGGCAAAAGATTGCTTGCTACCACGCGTGAACCTAGCCAGCCCTGCACTCCCACGAGAATGAACCCTGCCAGCGACAACCAGAAGACCGACGATTCACGCTTGCGCAAGGGATAAGCAAAGATCAATGTCAACAAAATCGTGAACCCGGTGAAGACACCCAGCAATCGATTGAGGTATTCCGTCCAGGTCTTGCGCACGTTGAACAGCGTATCGGCATAACCGCGGTCCGCATAGATTTCCTGATAGTTCGAAGGCAGCTCAGCTTCACTGAGCGGCGGTATCCACTGACCAAAACAAGTTGGCCAATCCGGACAACCCATGCCTGCGCCAGTCGCCCGCACGATACCGCCAACCAGAATCAGTGCATAGATCGTGGCGATCGTGCCAACAGCGCACCACCAGAATCGTCGGTAGCGCACATTGTCTGAAGCGTCGCCAGACGCGTTGCTGTTTGTGGTGTCAGGCATGAGGAACAGAAATGACGAAAAACGCTGTGATGATACGCGATACGAGCC
>CAYULV010000234.1:0-6370 GCA_964445655.1 uncultured Granulosicoccaceae bacterium
GACGAAGCTTGGATAAGGCTTCACGAAAAGCTTCGTAATCATCGCTTTCAATCGGAAACAGCCCGGCGAAAACACGTGGCTGAACCTCCTTGAATCCCGGTAGCGGTTCCAATGCCGGTTTGGACGCCAAGGTGATGGTGTCACCCACACGCGCCGCCTCGATTTCCTTGATACCGGCAATGATAAAACCCACCTCGCCGGCTGACAGCGCATCACGTGTTTCCCTCTTGGGTGTAAATACGCCGACATCATCTGCCTGGAAGGTACGACCTGTGGACATGATCTGAATCTTCGAGCGTCGCTCGATGCGCCCTTCAATCACGCGCACCAGGGTGACGACACCGACATAACTGTCGAACCATGAATCGACAATCAACGCTTTGGCGGGCGCTTCGGCATCACCGGTCGGCGGCGGAATCTGCTCGACAATCTGTTCGAGTACTTCGACAATACCTACTCCGGTCTTGGCGCTGGCGTGAATCGCGCCGTGTGCATCAATGCCGATAATCTCTTCTATCTCATCGACCACCCGCTCAGGATCCGCGGCGGGCAGATCGATCTTGTTCAGTACGGGCAGAACTTCGAGATCCTGCTCAATCGCTGTATAGCAGTTGGCCACGCTCTGGGCTTCAACGCCCTGCGACGCATCGACCACCAGCAAGGCACCTTCGCAGGCAGACAAGGAGCGCGATACCTCGTAGGAGAAATCGACATGGCCCGGTGTATCGATAAAATTGAAGTGATAAACCTCACCGGACTTCGCCGTGTAGTTCAGCGATACCGCCTGAGCCTTGATTGTGATGCCACGCTCCTGCTCCAGATCCATGGAGTCGAGAACCTGGGCGGACATCTCGCGATCGGTCAGGCCACCACAGACCTGGATGAATCGATCGGCCAGCGTCGACTTGCCATGATCAATATGCGCGATGATCGAAAAGTTTCGAATGTTCTCTTGCATCGCGATGTTACAGGTGTCTGAGGGGTTTCAATTCGGGGTATTGTAGCTTGCAAGGAGGCTTGTAACGGCTTCCAGATCAAGAAAATGCGTCGATATCACCTGTTTCCCGGAAACCAGCAGCGGTACTTGATCGTTCAGGTCGCGCTGAAGCTCCGGATCATCATCGATATCGATGCGTTCCAGGGAAAAACTGCCTGTCGGCAGGAGCTCATATAAAAGCCCTTCCATGTCCTCGCACAGATGGCAGCCCTCACGGTAATACAGGGTCAGCAAGGGCGCCAAATCGGGCAAAAACAGCTACTCGTCTATTTTCAATGCAAGGAACACGGGGCCATCGGTGCGGTGTACCAACACAGCAACCGATTTTCGCTCATCCAGTTCACCCAATATCGCAGTGAGATCCGCAGGCGTATCTATGGATTTATTGTCGACCGTAGAGATGATATCGCCCGCTATGATTCCAGCGTTGTCAGCCGGCCCATCTGGCTCGACCGTGTCTACCAGAACGCCACCTTTGTCAATGCCAACGGTTTGTCGTTCTTCATCACTCAACGGCTTGACCGTCAATTGCAATACATTCACCTTGGGCTCTTCAGTGGATGCCGGACGAATGCTCTGTCGAATCTGCTCATCACCAGGCAGTTCACCGATATTGACCAACAACTCGATTTCAGACCCATTGCGCATGACTCTGACCGGTGCATCAGCATTAGCGGGCACACGACCAACCAGTGGCGGTAAGGATGATGAACGTTCAATGCGTTTGTTATTGAAATAGGTAATCACATCGCCTACCTGCAAATCGGACTGCGCCGCCGGACCATCTTCAAGAATGCTGGTAATCAATGCACCATGCGCGATCGGCATCTGTAAGGACTCGGCCAACTCCATGGTGACTTCCTGAATGATGACGCCGAGCCAACCTCTGGCCACACGACCATTGAGGCGCAGCTGTTCGCTGACATCCATGGCCATCTCGATCGGAATCGCAAACGACAAGCCCATGAAGCTACCTGTGCGGCTGAAAATCTGACTATTGATACCAATGACATCGCCATCAAGATTGAATAGTGGTCCGCCGGAATTACCCGGGTTGATGGCAACATCAGTTTGAATGAACGGGACATAACTCTCATTAGGCAAGGCGCGGCCAGTTGCGCTGACAATACCTGCTGTGACTGAGAAATCAAAACCGAACGGTGAGCCAATGGCGAGTACCCATTCGCCAACTTCCAACGCATCACTGTTACCGATACTGACAGTCGGTAGTCCGCTTGCCTCGACTTTGAGCAAGGCAACATCGGATCGTGGATCGGTACCTACGACGGTCGCGGTCAGTTGTCGACGATCATGCAAACGGACAATGACCTTGTCAGCCGCTTCGACAACATGATTATTGGTCAGGATGAAACCATCTTCACTGATGATGAACCCGGAGCCCAGGGCGTTGCTTTCAAACGGACTACGCGGTCGTTGTTCTTCGTTGTAACGCTTGATCAGATCATCAAGCGTTGGATCTCCCAGACCGGGCTGATCGGCCCCACTGCCATCGGTATCATCACCCCGATTTTGCTGTGTGCTGATGTTCACCACAGCCATATGGTTCTTCTTGACCAAGGTGCGGAAATCAGGCAAACCTTCACGCGCCATTGCCATGGTTGACAGGCTGAACATGAGGGTGGCTATCAGTATTTTGTACACGGCTATACCTCGACTAGGAGTACGAACTAGCGTCCGAACAGATATTCACTATACGGGCAGAGTGATCACACAGACCCGTTGACATGCGCTGATCCAATAAAGGCGCGACCTTACACCATGCAAGGACCCCACCAGTGAGACCGACAAGAGCGCCAATCGCTGCTGGCCAGTCGGCAGTTTCTGCGACGCTCAACGCCAAGCCAAGCCAACTCCCCGCGGCCAAACCGACGCCGAGCCCGAGTATTGGCAAACCGAAGGCTATCAGGACCACAAGCAACCAGCCACTGTTCGGATCATCAATTTCGATCGTGACATTCTGACCACGATACACGGATCGATCGGTTCGGCACTGCAACTCGATACCAGACCCCTGGCCAGACGTCAGCAGGCCGGCACCACAGCCGCTGCCACGCGCGCATTGGCGACAGGCAGATGCTTGTTTGAGTACAACCGTGACAAGAGTCTGAGTGTTGACGGGTAGATCGGTGGAAACGACACAATCGGCGGCAACCTGCGCCGAGCGCTGGATGCTCACGGCTTGAGCTGCACAGCCTCAGCAATGGCCATCACAGTGCTGGCAGGTACTTCACCGACCACGGTGATAAAAGCATTATCAAGACTCAGCCCGTAGGCGTTCATCGCACCCATTCTGGACAGACCCAAGGCGCTTTTGTCCTGCTCCGGGGCTTTGACATGCTCCACATATACGGAAACCGAGGCCATACCGTCAGACACCATGACATGAGAGATCGGACCGTCATCTATTGGCATGGGGCGATACGTCTCCGACACCTCTTCGTAGCCATCGGGCAAGCGTACAAAACCGACGCGATCAACAGCATTGGTTTTGTAGCTCTGTTGGGCTGACAGCGAGTTAACAGCTTGTGCTGTCTTCGGTTCAATCCAACTGATGTGTTCTTCTTTGGTGTCGACATCGAAACGGGCAAGATCGACTTTTTCCGGATATTCGATCGATGTGAACAGGACTTGCTCAACCGCCATATCTGGACCATCAAGCAACATCGAACGCAGTAGCATTTTGGTTTCCTGATCAATCCAGAAACGATAGCCATAACGGAAGTTATCGCGCGGCTTGACCTCGACAACATGCGTGGCACGCCCGGCCACTCGATCAGGCTCAACAAGCGTGAAGTCATATCTGTTGTTGTGCACAAGCGTAGACGTGACATCCGGGAGTAAATCGCGTGGCTTGGATCGGTTGACAACCACCGCTTCGGATTCAGGCCAGATACAGGTCACCAGAGAGTGATCTCGGATGACTTCGCGTGCTTCACCGTCGAGCGAAGTCATGCGCTCGAGTTCACCGCTGGCATCACTCGCGTGCAATATATGCATGGACGTGACACTCATGCCCTGAAGGTGTACGAAAACGCCTTCGTAATTCAGCGTTTTCAAGGCCATCGACATCTCGTCGACCAAGGCCGAGGGATTGGCCTCATCGGCATGGGCAGGTACAAAACCGCCGCAAAGAAGGGCGGCGGTCAAGGACACGATCTTGAGTGATAAAGGTTTCACTTTGTCTTGTAGAAACTACTGTTCTTCAGGCTGTATCGACACGGCTTCGTCGTAACCGACCAGACGTGAATAAGGCAGCATGCCCTCTCTGACCGTAGTCGGGGAGTTTTCGATATGCTGCGACAGGAACATGTTCAGCTTTTCTTCCGCTTCCACGCGCTTGGTGGAATCTGGAGAAACCCAGAATGCACCTGTGTTGGCAACGAATTCGACCTGCGGTAACGGCGCCCCTGGTACCTGCTGCGAGAATGCTTTCTCAGCCGTTACCACAGAGGCTGGGGCATTATCTGTGGCCGCGGCCACTTGAGCAGATTGATTGCCCTGTTGATTACCTACTTGAAGCTGGTTCATTCCGACAACTGTCACCATGGCAACACTGGCAGCAATACCCAAACCAACAAGACTCGTGCGCCACTTCGGCATCACACCGATGGGCGTGACCGAAGAAGTTGAACTGGTTTGCGCTGCTGATGCGTCAGCTGTCGACATACCACCCGACAAAGCGGTGACATTCGAGTAACTGGGCTCATCGGCAATCGCCGCACTGATGCGAAGAGACAAGGCACTGTCGACCTCAACCGGTTCATTGCGCATAACATCGCGAATCAGGTGATAGCGTTCCCACTTGGATTTCAGCTCATCGTTTTTGCACAAGCCAACCACACTTTCTGCCGGGTTCAAATCGGCCCACTCACCATCCATCAGACGGGATAATGTTTGTCGCTCTTCCAACTTCTGCTTCAAATCTTTATTGTTAAACATGACTATCTACGTCTCTCATCGAGCAATGGCTCGAGGTTGTTGTCGATCGATTCGCGAGCGCGAAAGATGCGCGAACGAACAGTACCTATTGGGCAATCCATGGCCGTTGCTATTTCTTCGTAAGACATCCCTTCAAATTCACGCAAAGTGATAGCCATGCGTAAATCTTCTGGTAAAGCTTCAATAGAGCTCTGAATGACATCGGCTATCTCTTCGGTAGCCATTACGCGCTCAGGTGTTGCATTTTCTCGCAGCGCCGCTCCACTGTCGAACTGCTCTGCATCTGCAGCATCGATGCCGGTATCGCTGATTTTGCGACCCATCGTCACCAAATGATTTTTCGCCGTGTTGATGGCAATGCGATATAGCCAGGTGTAGAACGCACTATCACCACGAAAGTTCTTCAGCCCGCGATAAGCTTTAATAAATGCTTCTTGAGTCACATCCTGAGATTCATGCGCATCATGTACATAACGCGACACCAAGTGACCGATCTTGTTCTGATACTTGAGAACCAGCAAGTCGTAGGCCGACTTGTCACCTCTCTGCACACGCTCAACGAGCGCCATATCGATCTCTTTGTCACTCAACGGTTTCGCTCCTTGAGCGGTGACGGATGCCGCTTTTCGCGAAGACGAGGACACCATTTTGGAGGCGGAAATCATAGCAGTATTGAATCCTGTTAAGCCCAACCGGGTTATGCAGATTAGGACCCCAATTCTCGGTATAGTTCACGTGATAGCAGTATTTTTTGTGAAACGGCTCAGAAACCGCCATTTATTTGTCAACAAGTGTTCGGAGAAAATCTCATGTCCTTGCCACTGGTAATTAACCCAGATGCGCTGAACAATGCCCTCAGGGGCCATTTTGACACGCGCGGTGATCAATCGGGGGCAGAACCGCCAAAGCAAGTTCACATTGTTGATGTCAGAGCGGAAAACATCTATGCCGAGGCGCATATCGATGGCGCAGTACGTGTCGACCCGTCCCTGCTCAATCGCGCAGCACCCCCGTCGGCTGGCATGCTGCCGGACCTAGCAACAGCCAATGCCATTGTAAGCAGTATTGGCGTGAACCCCGGTGACTGGGTAGTGGCTTACGATACCGGCGGCGAAACCTCGGCCGCGCGATTCATCTGGGTGATGCATGCCTACGGCTTTGACAATGTCAGCTACCTCGATGGCGGTCTGCGCGCCTGGCATGCCAGCGGCTATGGTCTGGACAACGGCGAAGATGAAGGGCCTGATGCTCCCGGCAGCGTGACACTTGAATTGCGCGGAGACAACGTTGTTGATGCGGACAAGCTCGCGCTCGAGCTTGAT
Organism: uncultured Granulosicoccaceae bacterium; assembly: GCA_964445655.1. Classification (GTDB taxonomy): domain Bacteria; phylum Pseudomonadota; class Gammaproteobacteria; order Granulosicoccales; family Granulosicoccaceae; genus Granulosicoccus. The sequence goes on from CAYULV010000234.1 coordinate 6,280, forward strand.
GATCCTAAGCTGCGCATACTCGATGTCAGAAGTGCAGCTGAATTTGCCGGCACCGATGTACGAAGCGCCCGCGGTGGCCATGTACCCGGAG
>CAYULV010000235.1:0-6293 GCA_964445655.1 uncultured Granulosicoccaceae bacterium
GGGGCTTCGCTCGACATTGAGCAAGGGCAGAGTCTCGCTATCATTGGCCCCTCTGGTTCCGGGAAGACATCGTTGCTTCTGATTCTGACAGGGTTGGAAACACCGAATAGTGGCTCGGTGGTATTCGATGGCGAGCCGCTTCACAAGTTGTCCAGTGACGCCCGAGCTGATCTTCGACGTGACCGAATAGGAATCGTTTTCCAGAACTTTCATCTTGTACCTAGCCTGACCGCTCGTGAAAATGTCGCCTTGCCTTTGGATATTGCAGGTCGATCAGGCGCTCGTGAAATGGCTGAACAGTTGCTGGAACGTGTTGGTCTGGGGCACCGTATGGATCACTATCCCAATGCCATGTCTGGCGGGGAGCGCCAACGAGTCGCTATCGCACGTGCCTTGATACATCGACCCGCCTTGGTGGTCGCTGATGAGCCCACGGGAAATCTCGATAATCAGACAGGTGCTGCAGTTGCGGACATGCTATTCGCGCTCAATGAAGAAAGTGACTCAACGCTGGTGTTGGTAACGCACGATCCCGCACTGGCAGAACGTTGCCAGCGACAAGTACGTTTACACGAAGGTGGTTTGCATCCTGTCGAGCGTCAAGGAAGTGATCAGCGCTCATTACCTGACGTAAGCTGAGGAGCAATTGCGGTGCTGAGCTTTTTATGGCGGGATCTTGTCGGTAATCGAGGGTCACGGCCGCTTCATTTACTGGCAAGTAGTCTGTTTCTCGGCGTTTTGCTGATAGCGGCTTGTACCGGATTATTAGCGTTGATCCGCGATGGAATTGCCGGTGAGGAGCGGCAGCTGTTCGGGGGTGATGTCGAGCTTGATGTGCGTGAGCCTCTCGACAGTGAAGCGCTTGCCTGGATCAGTGATCGTGGCACAGTGTCCCGACTGACTGAACTGCGTACCATGCTTGGTAGTGCAGAAGGTGGATTCACCGTTGTCGAGCTGCAAAGCGTTGATGAAAACTATCCCTTGTATGGCGATGTGCAGTTTGAACCGGCGATGACTTTGCTGGATGCCACAGAGGGTTTCGGTGCCGCGATCGATCCTGTGCTGGCCATCGATCTGGGTCTTGTGGTCGGTGATACCGTGAGTGTTGCCGACACTAAGCTTACTGTGCGTGCGCTGATCCGGGGTCAACCTGATCGGGCGCTGACCGCAGATGTTCGCGGGCCACCGGTACTCGTTTCGCAAGCGACATTGGAGGCGACCGGTCTTGTAACGCCTACGAGTCTGGTTGACTACGAATATCGCGTTCGTCTTGAAGGCTCCGGGGTCGACCCTGACAAGGGAGTGTATGGCGATACTGATGAATTTCGTCGCGCCTGGCGAGACGCTTTTTCGACGAGCACCGCTGAGGTCAATACCGTCGAAGATCGTAATGATCGGGTATCGGAACGGCTAAACGAAGTCGCGGCCGTATTGTTATTGATTGCAGTAGCCACGCTTCTGGTAGGAGGGCTCGGTGTAGCCAATGGTGTTGCTGCATGGTTGCATTCTCGGCGAGAGGATCTCGCTACCTTGTCAGCCATCGGTGCACGTGATGCCTGGCGTGCCCGTTTCATGGTCATAGAGGTATTGTTGGTGTCGGCAATAACCAGTGGGGTGGCATCACTACTCGGCGCATCGATTGCCTTTGCTTTATCTCGTAGCCTCGCCGGCGGGCTTCCCGTTGCGACCTCACCAGCTCTGTTGGTTGGGCCAACGTTGATATCCATGGCTTTTGGCACGCTTGCGGCACTTGCATTCGCGGCACCCAATCTCGCCAGAAGTTTGTCAACAGAACCGGCAAAACTACTGCGTGGCGATACCGATCACGATGTACGAACACCGTTGTCAATGCGCGCGCGGATTGTCTGTGCAGCACTTGCGGTTGCGGCGGCTGTTGCTCTTATTGCGTTGGTGCCAGATCGTATTATCGGCATCGGTTTTGTCATATCAATGGTGCTTCTGTATCTCGCGCTTTCAGGTGTTGTTGTTGTCATGCGTAAGCTTGCAAGACGGATGGTGCAATCGGGACGACTGGATAGGCATTTTGCCGCGCGACGCGCCTTTACTGGTCTTGATCAACCAGGCTCTCCTTTACGCCCACTGCTGTTGTCACTAGGCATTGCGTCAACCTTGTTGGTTGCCGCCACTATCGTCATCGTGTCGATGGTGCGTCTTCTTGATAGTACCGTACCCGCTCGTGCGCCAGCATTGGCTTTTTATGATATCCAGGATCGCGACATCAATGCCTTTCGGGAAGTGGTGTCAGAGGCGCCAGGCGTTACCAATGTAGAGACCGTGCCACTGGTTCTCGGGCGCTTGACCCATGTGAATGATAAGCCTTTATCCACGCGTGACGATGCCTCCGAGGCACTGGAAGCAAATGACGAACACAAGCTCGGTTACCGTGTTGAGCGTGTAGATAATGTTCGAGCTACCTCCGGTAGCTTGTGGGCTTCTGATTATCAGGGCCCGCCATTGGTTGCGATGGAGGATCGAGAAGCGGGGCAGATTGGTGTCGAAGTAGGTGACAGGCTGACGTTCACGATTTTTGGTGAAACGATAGATGCAGAACTCGCCGCAATCTATGCGCAGGGTAACTTCGAAACGCGCTTCTGGTTTGAAGCACTGTTTAGTCCCGGTGTATTGGACTCGTTTATCACTCGTCATGTTGGGGTTGCGTGGCAGGACGGAGTCTCCGACGAGGCATCCTCTACTGTTTCAAGTCTGAATAACGGCGATAGCGAAAATGTAAGTCGGGATGATGTACAAATACCGATAGACGTGGCCGCTGCCAATGCCATCGCGTTGGAATTTCCGGCGGTTGTTACCATTCGTACAGCGCGTGGTCTGGCTTCCGCGCGGCGCATCCTGAATGCCGCTGCACTGGCGGTATCGTTGGTAGCTGTAACTAGCTTGATCGCCAGTTTATTAGTTCTGGCTAGTGTGGTTGCTGCCAATCGACAGCGTCAATTGCAGGAGGCAGCCGTGCTGCATGCTATCGGTAGTCGTCATGGTAGCCAGATGCACGCCTTGGGTATTGAGTACGTTCTGCTGGGTGTCGTTGTTGCTTTGTTCGCAAGTCTCGTTGGCAGTGTGCTTGGAACATTGGTTGCCGTTGGATGGCTTGAACTACCTGTAGGGCCGATAACCTGGATGGCTGGTACCGGAGTTGGCTTTGGAATCGCCGTGCTATGCCTTGGCGCCGGCGCGATATGGGTTGCCAGGTCGTTGTCAGTATCGCCAGCGCAGCTATTACGCGAAGTGGCCTAGTAGCCAGAATTGCAGCGGTGCCGAGCTAGTAATGTAGCTCGATAAAGCTGTCGCAGTTTTTGTTTACTTCAGAACAAACTCAACGGCAATACCCGGGAAGTTGATGCCACCACCTGTTTCTGCAAATAAACCAAACACACTTGATCGATGAAAAATGGTGTATCCAAGATTGATCTCATGGAACCATTCTGAAAATACTGAATTGCTTCTGGCAAGTTGGTTTCTAAAGGAATAATGCAAGCTGTATTCAAGATAATGCATAAGCTCGGCAGATTCGTCCGGGGCGAAATCTCTGACTTCTGCGGCCGGTAAGTCATCGACATAGCTGAGTCCTTGGGCGAGGCTCAGTTTGATGGGGATGCGTGTGAAGGGCACATAAGTTTCCTTGGCGAGTCGCCAGTAACCCGTGGTGCCGACAATATCGCCCTGAATGCCACGTTCGTCAAAATACTGTATGCCAAGGTGTAGTGATACATCCCAGTCGCGACCATAAAAGCTATCCGATATTTTTTTTCCGATACTGAAGGAATGGAGCTTCGAGCGTTCCTCAGATTGATCGAGCAGAAAAAGCAGGCTTGGAAGAAAATCTGCATCCGAGGCAAACCCATATTGGTATTGAATAATCCATGAGCCGTCTGGTGCTGAATTGATTTTCCGAGGCGCGGGGGTAGTCTCGTTTGCCAGAACATTCCCAGCGCTAAACCCCAAGGCTATAGCTGTCCAACACAGAAGAAATTTACAAATTTGGGTGGACATTCGATTGCAATTGGTGGTCAAAATAGGATTGGTCAACACTTAGGATGATAGAAGCTAAAGCTGGGGGCGTCCGAAGACGGCTAGTGTTTTACTACTTTTCGCTAAGCGTTGCAACCAATATTAGCCTTGGTTTTTGAACTGATCCTTGCTAATCATATGCGGTAATGCTGTGCAATAGTGTCTACAAATAAGTACTTGCAAGCTCCAATATTTGTCGTTGGAAGTAGATGATTTTCATCTGCGAATTAGCTTAAGTCCTGGCAATCCTCTTAAAGGGAATTCGGTCGATCGTCAAATAATATCCATCACCGATTGACTGCTAAGGTTAAGTGATTGGCGATTCAACGTTTAATATCGAAATGTGATTCGCGCTGACTGACTAATTGACACACAACAGGTCAATCCGTGTATTCAAATGCTCGCCAGGAAATGCACGGTTGTCGCTCGATATGCCGAGTTCTTAGCACTCTGTTGCTGTTTTTCATCTGACGCTTCTACTCCTGATAGAATCAAGGGCTTATGGATACCTTGATACTAATAGTTAGCATCGCACTTTTTATTGCGGCGATTCGAGCCCATGCGATCGCACAGGCATTCGTGACAACAAAAACCGAACGACAATGGTTTGAACGATTGTTCACGGGTAGCAGAGCACCTAAAGATACCTTGACCGAAGAAGGTTTGCGTTATCGAAAGCAATCCGATTTTTTTGCGGTTGGTGGGTTCTTGATGATCGGTGTGTATGTGTGGTTGAAATTCACCGCTTAGCCCAATGGGCTTTGTGATATTGTTGAGTGATGAATCTCGGTATTGAGCTTCTTTTTCAATACTCGAAGCCATTGAATGCTGAATATGCAATTGATGCCAATCACTGAAAAACGCACATAAAACTAACTGATCGATTTATCAACCATGTGAGGGTTCCACATGAGCAAGGCAAAAATCAGCGTAACGTTCTGTTTTAGTTTTTTATGGTTCAGTCTGGTTTCAGCACAAGACGTTGCTGATGGGTATGCGCCTGAGATTGCGACTGGTGTGTCGACCAAGGCAATGGTCACTGCTGATCGTTTCATGATTACTGCGGCAAATCCTCACGCTGCACAGGCGGGTCATGACGTACTGCTGCGAGGCGGCAATGCTATCGATGCGATGGTAGCTACTCAATTCATGCTGGGTCTTGTCGAGCCACAGTCATCCGGTTTGGGTGGTGGTGCTTTCCTGGTCTATTACGACGTAGAAGATGATCATGTAACCACATATGATGGACGTGAGACTGCGCCCATGGCTGCAAAGCCTACGTTGTTCCAGGACGAGAATGGCGAGAAGCTCAAGTTCTGGGATGCTGTTGTTGGTGGCCGATCAGTCGGCACACCGGGAACGGTCAAGTTGATGTACGAGACGCACAAGGCGCATGGAAAGCTACCTTGGTCGAGCCTTGTCCAGCCTGCCATTGATCTAGCGGAGTCCGGATTCGCAGTGTCTGATCGGCTACATCAATCAATCGCGAACGATACTGAACGCCTATCGGTGCATCCAGATACCAAAGCCTATTTCTTTGATGCTGAAGGCAAGCCACATCCGGTCGGTTATGTGCTGAAAAACCAAGCTTATGCCGATACCTTGAAAAAAATTGCGATCGGTGGAGCCAACGCGTTTTATGTCGGGCCTATTGCATTGGCTATTGTTGACAAGGTGAAAAATGCAGCCAACCCAGGAGTTCTATCCTTTGCAGATCTTGCGCATTACAAGGTAGTGCAACGCGATCCTGTTTGTATCAACTATAGGAATTACCAAGTGTGTGGTATGGGGCCTCCTTCGTCTGGTGCTTTAACAGTCGGGCAAATACTTGGGTTGGTACAACCTTATGATCTGAGCGAGCTCGGGCCCACGTCGGTGGATAGCTGGAGATTGATTGGCGATGCATCTCGCCTGGCATTTGCTGATCGAGGTCGTTATATGGCTGATAGTGACTTTGTACCTATGCCTACCGAAGGCTTGGTGAGTCCAGGCTATCTCAAACAGCGTTCTGACTTGTTAGTCGGCGATAAGGCCTTGGATACTGTATCGGCGGGTGAGCCTGAATGGGATCACTCCATGTTGCTTGCCGATGACGAAAGTATCGAGTTCAAATCCACCAGTCATTTTTCTATTGTTGATGCCGATGGCAACGCGGTATCAATAACCACAACAATCGAAAACGGATTTGGTTCGCGATTGATGAGTGGCGGTTTCTTGCTCAACAATGAATTGACTGATTTCTCATTTGC
>CAYULV010000236.1:0-6243 GCA_964445655.1 uncultured Granulosicoccaceae bacterium
GCTCAAGACAGTGCCATTGTTACCCGACGAAGACCCGAGCCCTTTTCAGCGCATTTGCCCGCTGGCCGATTGCGGCAATGCCTTCGGACGCAACGCCGATCCGGCACAGACGATGTTCATGAACGCCGACCTGACATTGGTGTTACATCGAGATCCGGTTGGTGAGTGGCTTGGCACCCAAAGCGTCGGCTTCTGGGAACCGACCAGCATCGGACTGGCCGACGCTCAGTTATTCGACGAAAAAGGCATTGTCGGCCGAGCGCTGCAGACGCTGGTACTGCGCCCAACCTGAGCTTGGAACACATTTTGCGTGATGCATCACAGTTTTCTAAGATGGACAACTGTTGGCAATGTTTGGTGGCTCACTCAAGACACTCCACCCGGAAACCGTTTCAAAACTGCAGACGGCAGGGGCATTTGCATGTTTCTGCCTCGCAAGCGTACTCGCGGAATTTTGGGAACCGTCCAATACGACAGTACTTACGACAGTCAATGCGGATTTGGTTACAGACGATACGACGACTCATGGTAGGCGCCTTTTCTATGTCAACAAGAACCCGATCACCCCGGAGATATTTCTCCCGCAACTTGGATCACTGTCATCCAGAGCAGCGCCCGCGACCGCTGGTAATGAGTTTCAAACCGACGTCGACAAGAACATAAGCACCCCTGAGACGTTTATCCCTCAAACAGAAACCGAGCTGTCGCAATCAAACCGGTCAGAGGTTAGCTTATCGGACGCTTCTATAGCCACCGCCATAACGCTGACATCAGGGAAAGCCTTGCTGAATACCCATCAAGTGTTTGCCAATCTCTTGCAGCCAGAAGGCTTCAAGCGCCGCGACTGGCAGGACTTCGAACATATAAAGTTGCAAAATGCTGTTGTCAAACAGACTTCACTTAGCCCGGTACCAAGCATTGCCAAAAAGAATCACACCGACACGGATGATGCCACCTTCACGGTTCTGATAGACCCCGGTCATGGTGGTTGGGACCCGGGCTCAGTCGCGCATAATGGATTGCAAGAGAAGCACTTGACGCTCGACATTGCACGCCGCGTCGAACTTTTTCTCAGCGAAGTGCCGGACATAAACGTAATTCTGACACGTACAGAAGATGTCAGCCTGCGTCGCAAGGCCCGCGTACAAAAAATTAAAAATGCCGCGACTGATCTTGTCGTGTCATTGCACTTCAATCACTTGCCGGAGCCTAATGTGAATCTGGTGGAATCGTTTTACGCGAGTCCCAACGATATTATCGAAAGTCAGAAGCTGCGGGAACAGCCGCAGGCAAGCACAGACAACTTCTACCAAGTGACCACCCGCGAACCTGCCAGCTATAATAGAGCCGACTTGAGCTTCACGCGTGGATCCAAACGCCTGGCGAAAATCCTTCACAAACGTGTGTATGACGAAGTCAGTCTCGACAACAAAAAAGTCATCGATGCCGGTGTCAAGACCGATATGCTTTATGTTCTGACCCAGAGCTTCACCCCCGGTGTACTGATGGAGTTGACGGCCATCAGTAACATCAAAGAAGCCGAGCGCCTGACTGACGAAAACTATCGCAACCGCCTGGCTGCCGCTCTGGTTGACGGAATTCGCAACTATCGTGAATCACTGCACAAAAACCCATTGAACGGTACGGGTACCTGAACAATTCGGGATCTGCTTCCGGAATCTATCGGACGAGCTGCGTACTATTGAACTCGTCAAGCCATAACACTGAATTAACCGTATTCAGTCGGCCCGTGAAGTCCCTCAGAGAGGCTTCATGGGCCACCACTCTCCCCCTCGCCCTTCCCAAGTCTCGACTGATCTGTTAAAAGCACAGTCACTCGAATCAAACATTACTCGCCTTGGGCAACGCAGATCTCATAACCAGTATCGATGCACTGACGAAGCGCTATCGCGCACCGAGCATCAACTCACTGAAAAAGGAACAATCCTCACTCAGCGAGGCCATGCAAATTTGGTTATCCGCCAGTCCTTTTTTTATCATGTCGACAGCGCAAGAGCTCGGTATCGATTGCTCACCACGCGGCGATAAACCGGGGCAAGCCTTTCGTGTGCTGGATTCGGAGCATATCGCCATACCTGATCGACGCGGCAACAATCGACTCGACACGATGAAGAATCTGCTTGACGACCCACGCATCGGTCTGGTTTTTCTGGTACCCGGAAGTGAGGAAGCATTGAGAATCAAAGGCCGGGCAAGTATCAGCATCAATCAGCAGCTTTTGGAATCATTCCAGCTGAACGACGAGCTTCCAGCCGCCATCATTCTGGTAGAAATCGTCAGAGTACATGTGCAAAACGCACGGGCCATTCGGCAGGCTGGTTTGTGGACTGAGGACGCTAAAACTCGCCACGAGTCTTTACCAGATGCGACAAGCCTGATGAAACCCAGCTAAGGTATATTGCCCATGGCGAGCTAACGTGCCAGTCTGTTGCTCGACGTCCTTACGAAGGTACACATCGTGAAAGATTCTATAGTCGAAATTCACAAACGCATCCATAAACCCATCGCCGATGCGACTGGCCTGCCAAACAACCGCTACGTCGATGCAGATGCCTTTGTTGAAGACCGTGACCTGGTCCTCAGCCAGGGTTGGGCGGCGCTCGCCTTTATCGATGACCTGCCAGAAGCAAACTACGCCTTACCCATCGAGTTCATGGGCCTGCCGCTTTTGATTACACGCGACAAGACTGACATCTACCGTGTCTTTCACAATGTGTGCAGTCATCGCGGCATGCACCTCGCCGACGCTCCATGCAGGACCAATGGCACCGTACGTTGCCCCTACCATAGCTGGACCTATGAGCTCGATGGCTCCTTGCGCGGTACACCGCATGTCGGCGGCTATGGTACGCATACACACCCGGACTTCGACAAGTCGGCGAATGGATTGCGTACCATACGCTCAACGGTGTGGCTCGGCACCGTCTTTATCAATCTCTCAGGTACAGCGCCAGAATTCGAAGACTATATCGCCCCACTTGACCGTCAATTCAACACCTTGTGCAATGCAGAACAACGCGCTCGTTTTATCGCAAAACCGACAGGCTGTCGAACACAATTGACGGTACAGTCCAACTGGAAACTCGCTTGCGAAAATTATCTCGAGTCATACCACCTGCCGTCGGTACACCCTGAACTCAATCGCATATCACCGCTGAATCAACATTTCACACTCGACTATTTTGATTTTGGAGCAGGTCAAGGAACTCTGAATTATCAACGTCTGAACATCAACGACAAGGAGCTACCCACACTAGAGGGTTGGCCAGGCGACCAGGTCAACAAAGCGCTGTACCCTGTGCTCTATCCAAATACTCTGATCGGTATTCACGCTGACCATCTATTTATCATGATCCTGCAACCAATAAACGAACACCAGACGACCGAACATGTTCGACTATCCTACGTTGGTGAGAAAGCACTCGGGGACGAATACCAAAAACACCGTGAAGCATTACTGACCTCCTGGACAAATGTGTTCGAGGAAGACATCTTCGCCGTTGAACGTATGCAGAAAGGTCGCTCATCACCAGCCTATCAAGGGGGCGCCTTCGCACCGGCTATGGATGAACCAACACACCACTTTCACCGCTGGGTTGCCGAGCAATTGCTGACTCATGCGATATCCTGAAGGCGCAAAGCCAGACCCCAACACGCCTTACGGGAACAGCATGCACGACATGCTGAGCCTGTCGATGATCCTGGCGATCGTGATAGGGATTGTGCTGTTCTTTGCCGCCAGACGCGGCAACATATTATGGATGAAAGTCTGGAGCCTCTGCCTGATACTGCTCAGCGCGGCCTATCTCATCGCGGATTGGACAAATCTGGTTTAGTGAAGCCCAGGCATCGCACCTAGCGAACCGGAAAGCGCTTGTGTCGGCGGCGGCGCAGGCGCTCGCGCTCTGCTTCAAGTGCTGAGTGACCTACCCCCCAACTCAAACTGACACCAGGACTGTCGGCCTCCTCTCCAAAAAAATTGACCGAGGGTATGCTGATTTGTCTGGCGTGATACTGCACGCGTAACAAGCCTGCTATCAGCCCTTCAGCACAATGATGGCGAATCATGAACATGCGACGGTGCCGATAAACTCTGAGTGATCCAAATTCCAGATTCAACAGTTTTCGCACATCGTTGACAACGCGGTCACGTACCGAAATGGAATAGTGCGTCTGGATACCCGCAAGATCATCGATTTCTATAGACGCTTGCAACCCCAGGTGTTGTCGCATGGAAAGCAAGGTGGCTTCCTGCGGTGAACCCGATTGCAACTGTCGCCGACGTGCATTAGTTGAAGACAGTTGAACGTAACATGACATATCGACGATTTCTGCACTCTTTGAGGCGGGACGTCGCATGGTCATTCTGACTCCTGGTTTGCAGATGAAAGCGTGATGAAATCGACGGTCGGTTTTGATGACAGCTTGCCGAACCGGGGCCAAGTTTACCGCGTAAAAAACGACAACGGCAAGTGACTATCGTGATTCGTGACAGGGTCAGATCTTTGTCACCTATGGCGCAATTATTTTTAACAATGCAACAGAAACATAGTGCATTGATTCAGCTTGAATTCAGTCTTTATTCAAGCCCATAGCCTCAGCAAGAATAGGTCGATTGTTTAACACTTCTTCATTGGTCAAACCTTCCAGCGAATGCGGAAACTTGAGCCATCGATCCGTTTCATGCAAATAGTAATCGGGAACACGTTCCGTCTTGTTACGCGAGGGCTTGTAATAAGGGACAGCGACTCTCACATCATTTGGCATATTGCGTCGTGTGAGTGCCGACAAACGTTCGATGATGGCTTCGATACTACGCCCCGTGTCGTACACATCATCGACAATCAGCAAACGGTCATCCTGTGTGATTTTTTTGACAAGATAATTCATGCTGTAAACCGCAACATGGCTATCCTGTTCATCAATTCCGTGATAAGACGACGTACGCACGGTTATGTGATCCGAATGAATCCCGCGATAGGCCAGCAACTCCTGCATGGCAATCCCCATCGGCGCACCACCGCGCCAGACGGCAACGATAAAACTCGGCCGAAATCCGGAACGATATACCCTTGCCGCCAGCCGAAACGAATCCTCCAGCAGGGTCTGTGCATCAAGATAGACTTTTTCCACCATCGGGTTAGAGTACACCATGGATGACAAACGCTACATCACCGAATCCGAACTGTTGCGCGACGCCTACAAGCTAGGCTTGCAGATTGCGAACAGCGGCTTCCGTCCCACTTTCATCGTCGGCTTGTGGCGGGGTGGCAGTGTTGTTGGCATAGCCGTTCAGGAGTGTCTGCAGTATCTTGGTATACCGACCGACCATATCGCCATCCGTACCTCCTATCGGGGTCTTGCCAGTTACCAGCAAATGGTTGACAACCCGGAAGATGAAATCCGTATTCACGGCACACAATATTTACTGGAAACCGTGAACGAGGATGACGGTTTGCTGATCGTCGACGACGTGTTCAGCTCTGGCCTGACTGCCAGCGCCGTATTGCAACGACTACGGCATCGCTTGAAAGCCAATATGCCCAAAAACACGCGTATCGCAGCCCCCTATTACAAGCCGGCCCACAATCGCACCGATATACGCCCTGATTATCACCTGCACAGTGTCGATCAATGGTTGGTCATGCCTTACGAGCTAAGCGGGCTGACACGCGAAGAAATTGCCGAGAACAAACCCTGGATCTTACCTATCCTAGACAGTCTGGATAGTTAGACAAAGTTATCAGGATCGTATTGATGAAAGCTGATCTTTCGCTGTTTGCCAAAGGGGTCGCCATGGGTGCCGCCAACGTCATCCCTGGCGTCTCAGGCGGCACTATTGCATTGATTACCGGCATCTATGAACGTCTTATCAATGCGTTGAAAAGCGGTGATATCACTTCTGTGAAACTGCTGCTGTCAGGTAAATTCAGCGACTTCTGGCAACGCATCGATGGTCGCTGGCTGAGCATACTCATCGCTGGTGTGGCCATCAGTATCGTCACACTGGCCAAATTGTTCGAATACCTGCTGCAACATCACGAACAACTGACCATGGCCTTTTTCTTTGGTCTGATACTGGTATCGATCTGGTACGTCGCAAAACGCATCGAACACTGGAAACCGTCTGTTTGGACAGCACTCGCGATTGGCGCAAGCGTTGCCATATTGATCGCAACCCTCGCCCCCGCTTCCGAAAATGCAAGCTTCGCCTATGTGTTC
>CAYULV010000237.1:0-6231 GCA_964445655.1 uncultured Granulosicoccaceae bacterium
TAGTGACGCTGGCAACGTGTGTTCATTATCCCGTGCCAGTGCATCCTGTTCGGCTTGTGGGGCGCTGATGTCGGCGCGCAGAATATTTCTTACCGCTTGTACCACCTCGGCGTCATCATGGCGTTGAATCAAGGCTGCCATCAGATCCAGACTGCTCGAGGGGCCTGCCGCGGACAATCGATCTCGGTCAATGACGGTCGCTTCATTGCGTATTTCTAGTAAGGGGAATCGCTTACGGGCGACATCATGATCACCTGGGTGAAGTGCGCATGCGTAATTGCTCATCAAATTGGCGTGTGCGAGTGCGATAACGCCATTCCAAATACCACCCAGCATCATATTGTTCGCGGCAGCTTGTGTAAGAAATGAGCTCATCAGTAAGTCTTCATTCAATGAGCATCGATAGCCCCCGCAGACGATGATGGCATCGAGCGATTGAAAGAGACCGGACTGGCGAACAGGCAGTCGCAAATCCGCCTGTACGGGAATGCCCAGATCGCTGGTTACTGAGCGTCCGCTTGATCTTGCGCCGACACCGATCGTCGTAAAGCGATATCGCGTGGGTTTGGTGACCAGACTTGCGGTCGTTAAAGCGTCGGCGGCAGCGGTAAACGCCATCAGAGAAAAGTGCGGCTGCAGGACAAATCCGATACTCAGCTCTTCGGGTGTGGTTGCGCTCATGGTCCGACCTCAAATATGTCGCAAAAAGCTACTATTGGCGTTAATAGTCAATTATTGTACGCCAATGGACAGGTCATGGTTCGGTGAAAAGAGGACAATAGCGCCCTCCCAGTTTGAACAGACTTACGCTGATGAAGCGCTTTTCCGGATTCCAGCTATTCAAGCAGGCCACTCGTCACCAGGAACACTGGCAGCGAATGTGGCGCGATCCAAAACCCAGGAAGTCGTACGACATCATTATTGTTGGTGGTGGCGGACATGGTTTGGCCACCGCCTATTATCTGGCGAGTCAGCATGACAAGATCAATGTGGCTGTCATCGAGAAAGGTTGGTTGGGTGGCGGCAATACTGGACGCAATACCACCATCGTGCGGTCCAATTATTTGTGGGACGAAGCCGCTCATCTGTATGAACATGCGATGAAGCTATGGGAAGGCTTGTCGCAAGAGCTTAATTACAACGTCATGTTTTCACAACGCGGCGTCATGAATCTTGGCCACAATCTACAGGACATGCGTGACATTCAACGGCGTGTTAATGCCAATCGTCTGAATGGTATCGATGGCGAAGTACTTGATGCAAAGCAGTGTCAGGAGATCGTACCAATCATGGATTGCAGTGGCAGTACTCGTTATCCGGTGTTGGGTGCGTCCTGGCAACCGCGTGCTGGTGTTGCACGTCATGATGCAGTTGCCTGGGGCTATGCGCGTGGTGCTGACAGTTATGGCGTAGATATCATTCAGCAAACGGAAGTCACCGGCATCGTCGTCGAAGATGGTGCGGCGGTTGGTGTTGAGACCAATCGGCACGGTGTTATAAAAGCCGGTCGAATTGGTTGTGTGGCGGCCGGTGGTTCTGGCGTGTTAGCTGGCTATGCTGGTTTCAAGCTGCCAGTCGAGTCACATCCTTTGCAGGCTTATGTATCCGAGCCGATCAAGCCGATATTGGATACCGTGGTCATGTCCAATGCGGTACACGGATACATGTCGCAATCGGATAAAGGTGATCTAGTTATAGGTGCGGGTATTGACGGGTATCTCGGTTATGGGCAGCGAGGGTCATATCCGGTTATAGAACATACGATGCAAGCGATACTCGAGCTGTTTCCCTGTGTCAGTCGGGTGCACATGAACCGACAGTGGGGTGGCATTGTTGATACCACACCAGACGCCTGTCCCATCATATCCAAAACCCCTGTTGAGAATCTGTTCTTCAATTGTGGTTGGGGTACTGGTGGCTTCAAGGCGACGCCAGGTTCGGGCCATGTGTTCGCTGATTTACTGGCCAACGGTGAGCCCAACCAGTTGGCAAAGGCGTTCAACATGTGGCGTTTTCACGATGGTTCACTGATCGATGAACACGGTGCCGCTGGCGTCGCACACTAATACATAGGGTAAGCAAACATGTTCTTGATTCACTGCCCATATTGCGATGAGCACCGGGAAGAAGAAGAGTTTCACGCATCGGGTGAGGCGCATTTACCGCGACCGCTTGATCCTGATAACTGTACCGATAAAGAGTGGGGGGAGTATCTCTACTTTCGCAAGAACCCGCGCGGTGTACACCGTGAACTGTGGGTGCACGCCGCCGGGTGTCGCAAGTATTTCAATATTGCGCGAAATACAGTGACCTACGAGATCTATGGTACTTATAAAGTGGGTGAATTTCTCGAGCTTGATATGAAGACTGAATCCGGGGAGTCACGCTGATGCAAGCCTGGCAGCTGGAAATTCAGCAAGGCAATCGCCTTCGTGAAGGCGGGCGTATCGATCGCCGCAAGCCGATACGTTTTACGTTCAACGATCGACCGCTGATGGGTTATGCGGGAGATACCCTGGCGTCAGCCTTGTTGGCAAACGGTGTAAACCTGATTGGTCGTAGTTTCAAGTATGGTCGTCCGCGCGGCATCATGACTGCGGGCGTCGAAGAACCAAATGGTATTGTGCAGCTGGGGGCCACTGAAGCGACGCAGACGCCAAACATTCGTGTCACCGAGCAAGTTCTTTATGATGGCTTGGTGTGTCGTTCAGTCAATGGCTGGCCAAGTGTCGATCATGATGTGATGGGTGTGTTTGGCAGGCTAGGCGGGGCGCTGATGTCGCCTGGTTTCTACTACAAGACTTTCATGTTCCCGAAATCTCAATGGGAAACGTATGAGACCTTTATCAGAAAAGCTGCGGGGCTGGGTCGGAGTTCCAAAAAGCGGGACCCCGATCGTTATGAGCATATCAATCAGCATACTGATGTCATGATCGTCGGTGCCGGTCCGACAGGTCTTGTTGCCGCGCGTGATGCGGCCAGGCGTGGGGCCCGCGTAATACTGGCAGATGAGCAGCAGGAATTCGGTGGATCCTTGCTACATTCGCGCGATGATATCGATGGCAAGCCCGCGATGGAATGGGTTGATGACATCATCACCGAGCTTACGCTTAATGAAAACGTCTTGTTGCTGCCACGAACCACAGTCAATGGTTACCACGATCACAACTTCCTGACGGCCCGTGAACGGTTAACTGATCATCAGGTGATCAGCTCTGCAGGCAAGGTTGCTCGACAGCGCATGCACAAGATTCGAGCGGCGAGTGTCGTGCTTGCCACTGGCGCGCATGAGCGCCCCTTGGTGTATGCGAACAATGACTTGCCGGGTTGTTTTACCTGTTCAGCCGTATCAACCTATATACAGCGTTTTGCTGTTGTTCCTGGCAAAAAACTGGTCGTGATGACGACCAATGACAGTGGCTATCAGTCGGCTATCGACTGGCATGATGCCGGGCGTGAAGTTGTCGCCATCGTCGATACGCGAAACTCCCCGGAAGGCAGTGTGCTTGAGTTGGCTGCCGACAAGGGGATTCAAGTCATGACAGGTTCCGCGGTTATAGAGGTCAAGGGGCGCAAGCAGGTGCGCGGTGCGGTCATTGCGCCGATCAATGCACCGGGTAGTTTTGTTGCAGGCGAATCCATCTATGTTGAATGCGACACGCTTGCATCAAGCGGTGGCTGGAGTCCGGCCGTTCATCTGTCTTGCCACACGGGAAGCCGACCGGTCTGGAACGAAGAGATACTCGGCTTCATACCGGGACCGACGACTGAACAACGCTTTGAAGGTGGGGCGGTCAACGGACGACAAACCTTGTCCGATTGTTTGGCTGATGGTGTTCAGGTCGCCGCTGACGCTTGTTCGGCGGTGGGGTTCGATCAAAGTCTGACAACAACTTCACCGGCGATCAGTGGTGCCAACGACGTTTTCGGCGATCCAATGCCTTTGTATCTGGTGCCGCATACCAAGACTGCCAGTCGAGCACCAAAGCAGTTTGTTGACATGCAAAATGATGTCACCGCTGCCGGTATAGAAATGACGACACGCGAAGGCTTTGAATCGATCGAACATGTCAAGCGATATACGGCTCTGGGGTTTGGTACGGACCAGGGCAAGACCGGCAATATCAACGGTATGGCCATTGTGGCCAAGGCGCTGGGAAAAACAATCAGCGAGACCGGAACAACGGTTTTTCGGCCGAACTACACACCGGTGAGCTTTGGTGTGGTCGCGGGTGCGCATACTGATCTTCTGTTCGACCCGCAACGATTCACACCCATGCACGAATGGCATATCGAACGCGGTGCTGAATTTGAAAATGTCGGGCAGTGGAAACGTCCCTGGTATTTTCCTGTTGGTGACGAAAGCATGGAAGATGCGCTAAAGCGGGAGCAGTTGGCGACACGTAATGGTGTGGGAATTCTGGATGCTTCAACGCTAGGCAAGATCGATATTCAAGGTAAGGATGCACGTGAATTTCTCGGCCGTGTTTACACGAATGCCTGGGAGAAGCTCGCCATTGGTCGTTGCCGTTATGGTTTGATGTGTGGCGAGGATGGCATGGTCATGGATGATGGCGTTACGTCTTGTCTTGCTGACAACCACTTTCTGATGACAACCACGTCCGGTGGTGCCGCTCATGTATTGTCATGGTTGGAGATTTATCACCAGACTGAATGGCCAGAGCTGGAGGTGTTCTTCACCAGTGTGACCGACGAATGGGCAACCATGTCGATCGCAGGTCCCGACAGTCGCAAGCTGCTGAGCGAACTGACTGATATCGATCTGGCAGCGGATGCCTTCAAGTTTATGGACTGGCGTGAAGGCAAGGTTGCAGATATTCCCGCCCGAGTCTTTCGTATCTCATTCACGGGTGACTTGTCCTACGAGATCAATGTGCCAGCACATTATGGCTTGCATGTCTGGAAGGCTTTGTTCAAAGCGGGTGAGAAGTACAACTTGACGCCTTATGGTACCGAAACCATGCATATACTGCGGGCTGAGAAAGGATTTGTCATTGTCGGTCAGGAAACCGATGGTTCAGTGACACCGATCGATCTTGATCACGGTTGGGCAGTTGCCAACAATAAACCCTTCAGCTTCATTGGTAAACGCGGTATGCAACGCGCCGATTGTCTGCGAGACGATCGAAAACAATTGGTCGGGTTGAAGACAGTCGACCCGGAGGCGGTCTTGCCTGAAGGTGCACAAGCGGTATTTACGCCTGATCAAGCCATTCCCATGACCATGGTCGGCCATGTGACATCCAGTTACTACAGTGCGTTTCTCGATCGTAGTATTGCAATGGGATTGATCAGGGGAGGTCTGAGCAAAAAAGGTGAATCGGTTTATTTCCCATTGGCGAACGGCAAGACGATCGAAGCGATAATCTGTGATCCGGTGTTTGTGGACCCGGATGGCAAGCGACAGAAGGCATAGAGTAGTGAAGGCCATGAATAATAGTAAGCGTACCCCTTGGTCACATGTGGGTGATCGACTCATCAAGCCACGGTCTTTGAATGAGACTATTGCCAATGGCGTGCAATTGTGCGAGATCGACACCGGCATCCTGACACTCAGAGCATCGGCAGATGCGCTGGCTCTGAGTACTGCACTGGATAAATTGCTTGGTTTGAAGTTGCCTGAGCGACTGGCTATGACTGCCGGCAAGGGTCATACGATCTACTGGATGTCCCCTGACGAATGGCTGCTGACGTGCCCGTATGATGTTATCGATCAATTGCTCGCCGACTTGAAATCAGCGACAGCAAACCATCATGTGGCTGTCGTCAATGTCAGTAGTGCCTACTGCCAGTTGAATCTGAGCGGTGATCATGCCATTGACGTACTGAAAAAAAGCACCACCTACGATGTACACCAGCGTAATTTCCCCAAGGGCAAGGTAGTGAACACAACTTTTGCCAAGGCGCAGGCAACGCTTGCAGCGATCGATCAGGATAACTATCAATTGTTTGTTCGAAGAAGCTTTGCAGACTATTTATGGTTGTGGCTGCAGCGTTCTGCCAGAGAGTTTGGACTCGATGTCAAAACCGCTTGACGGTATTCTGGTCGTTGCGATCGAGCAGGCTGTCGCAGCACCCCTTTGCACATCGCGAATGATTGACGCTGGTGCACGCGTCATCAAGGTCGAGCGGGCAGGTGGTGATTTTGCACGGTTTTATGATGCAGCGGCAAAAGGGGATAGCAGTTACTTTGCCTGGAACAATCCGGGC
>CAYULV010000238.1:0-6226 GCA_964445655.1 uncultured Granulosicoccaceae bacterium
TACCGAGCAAGACAGCAGAACGTTCGCCCGACTTCAATGCATCGGCAATACGTTGGTGGCGTTCATCACAGGCGGTTTCTGGCACATCCTTCATGGCCGAGATATCTGCACCGGCAGCTTTGGCCACACAAACCAACTCTGCGGCCATTGCATCAAAGCGTGTAGCGATGATTTCTGCCGCATCAAAATGCAAAGGGAAGTGACGCGGATTGATAAAATTGATGCTCGCCCCTTTCAAAGCAGACTTGCGTAAACGAAGCGCCGCGATCGGTTGATCCTTACGAATGTTTGAACCCACCAACAACGCTGCATCAAGCGTTTCAAGATCGGCCAGCTGCATGCCCAACCAAGGCATGACCGGCGCTGCATCCTGCGCACTGAAATCAGTTTGACCGAGACGATGATCAATATTCGATGAACCCAAGGCTCGACCAAGCTTTTGCGTCAGGAAAAGTTCTTCCAGTGTGACGGTGGCCGATGCGAGCACACCAAGACTTTCGCCGCTGTCCTTGAGCGCACGACCTGCTGCTTGCAAGGCACTGGACCAATCACAGGCTTGCAATTCCCCATTAACCCGCATCATCGGTGTAGTCAGACGATCTTCATTATGCAGACCTTGATAACTGAAGCGATCGCGGTCAGCAATCCAGACTTCGTTGATCGACTCATTGTCACGCGGAATAACGCGATTGACCTTGTTGCCATCGACATGGACGAACACATTGGAGCCGACTGAATCGTGCGGTGATACCGATGGCTTTTGTTGCAACTCCCAGGAGCGGGCCGAGTAACGTGACGGCCGCGCGGTCAATGCACCAACCGGACAGATATCAATCACATTGCCTGAAACTTCAGAAACAACTGACTTTTCAATATAGGTACCGATACGAACATTCTCGCCACGACCTGTCGCACCCAGTTCTCGAATGCCGGCAATTTCTTCACCAAAACGAACACAACGAGTACAGTGAATACAGCGTGTCATCTCGGTGGCAATCAAGGGACCGATGTACTTGTCAAAAACGACGCGCTTGCCTTCTGTGTACTGTGAAGCACCATTGCCATAACCCATGGCAACATCCTGTAATTCGCATTCACCGCCCTGATCACAGATCGGGCAATCAAGTGGATGATTGATCAGTAGAAATTCCATCGTGCCTTTTTGCGCATCCCGCGCAAGCTTGGACGCTGTGCGCACGACCATGTCAGGCATGCAAGGCGTCGCGCAAGCCGGCAGTGGTTTAGGCGCTTTTTCAACTTCCACCAAGCACATACGGCAGTTGGCAGCTACTGACAATTTCTTGTGATAACAGAAACGTGGTACGTCGATACCGTTGGCATCGGTTACCTCGATCAGCATCTGACCTTTTTTTGCGGAGACGGTTTTGCCATCTACCGTAATCTGAATCGTGTCGTCGTCACTCATGCCTTTATTGCTCATCCGGGCAGCCCGACCTATGCGGCCCGACCGGTGTGTTCTTTAACGAGGCTGCGCCCGTGTTCAATGTAATACTCGAATTCGTGTCGGTAGTGTTTGACAAAACTCTGCACCGGCATCGCCGCCGCATCGCCCAGGGCACAGATGGTACGACCAGCGATCTTGCCAGCGACATCTTCGAGCTTGGCGACATCTTCCGGCATACCTTTGCCTTCGACGATACGTGTCAACATGCGGTACAACCAGCCAGTGCCTTCACGGCACGGTGTGCACTGGCCACAGCTTTCCGAGAAGTAGAAACGCGATATACGTCGTAAGGCTTGCACCATGTCAGTGGTTTCGTTCATGACGATAACGGCACCTGAGCCAAGCATGGACCCTGCGTTCTTGGCAATCGAGTCGTAATCCATATTGGTGTTCATCATGATGTCGCCTGGAACGACGGGTACCGATGAGCCACCCGGGATAACCGCTTTCAACGGGATGCCATCTTTCATACCACCAGAGAGCTCCAGCAATTCGGCAAACGGTGTACCGAGATTGATTTCAAAATTACCGGGAGCCGCGACGTGACCGGATACCGAAAAACATTTCTGACCACCGGCATTTTCGATGCCCATGGACTGAAACCAGTCAGCGCCGTTGCGAATGATGGCTGGCACTGATGCAACCGATTCGGTGTTGTTGATTGTCGTGGGTTTACCGTACAAACCGAAATTAGCCGGAAATGGCGGCTTGAAACGCGGTTGGCCTTTCTTGCCCTCGAGAGATTCAAGCAAGGCGGTTTCTTCGCCACAGATATAGGCGCCGGCGCCCAAGGTACCAATGACATCAATGCTGATACCACTGCCCTTGATATTGTCCCCCGCCCAACCATTGTCATAGGCAGCTTTTAACGCATCCATGAAACGTTTATAGACTTCATCCATGAATTCGCCGCGCATGTAGTTATAACCTGCGTTGGCACGGATGGCATAACAGCCGATCAACATACCTTCAACCAGCGCATGTGGATTGAATCGAATCAGATCGCGATCCTTACAAGTACCCGGCTCTGATTCATCTGAATTAACAACAAAATAACTTTGTGGGCTGTCCTTGGGCATGAAGCTCCACTTCAGACCGGTCGGGAAACCCGCACCACCACGACCACGCAAACCGGAATCCTTGACGATCTGTACGACATCTTCCGGCGTCAGTTTTTCATCAATGATCTTTTGCCAGGACTTGTAACCACCGATCTTCAGATAGTTTTCATAAGTCCATGGCTCATCAAACTGCAAGGTGCTGTAACACACCTGATTCATAGGCTTGTCTGTCATGGCGCTACTCCAGAGTATCCAGAATGGCGTCAACCTTTTCAGGCGTCAGTCCGGTGTGATAGACGTGGTTGACTTGCATCATTGGCCCACCCGAGCAGGCCGCCAGGCATTCCTCTTCGACCTTGAGGAAAATTCGCCCGTCGTCGGTTGATTCGCCGAGCTTGATGCCAAGCTTGCTCTCGACGTGATCGACGATGCGATCCGAACCCATCAACATGCAACTGATGTTGGTGCAGATGGCAACACAGTGACGACCGACCGGCTGCGTTTCGAACATGGAATAAAAACTGGCCACTTCATAAACGGCGATCGGCGCCATCTCGAGTTTGGCAGCTACCGCATCCATCAAATCGGTAGACAACCAACCGTGATTCTGATGTTGGGCGATGCTCAATGCCGCCAGCACTGCTGACTGCTTTTGATCATCCGGGAAGCGTGACAGCCAGTCATCGATCTCATGCAAGGAATGCTCGGACAGCACCGACTCAGGTGCTGGCAAGGTCACGTCTGCAGGTAAGGTACTCATCGATCAATCTCGCCAAAAACGATGTCCTGTGTGCCAATCAAAGCCACAACATCGGAGAGCATATGTCCACGGGCCATCTCATCCAACGCCGCCAGATGTGGAAATCCGGGAGCACGCACTTTCAGTCGGTAAGGTTTGTTGGCGCCATCTGAAACCAGAAAACAACCGAACTCGCCCTTGGGATGTTCAACCGCCGCATACGCTTCACCTTCAGGCAAGCAAAAGCCTTCGGTGAACAATTTGAAGTGATGAATCAAGGATTCCATATCCCCTTTCATCTCACCGCGTTTGGGTGGAGCGACCTTGTGATCTTCGGTCAGTATCGGACCAGGGTTGTTGCGCAACCAATCGACACACTGTTTGATGATGCGGTTCGACTGACGCATTTCCTCCACCCGGACAAGATAACGATCGTAGCTATCGCCGTTGGTGCCAACCGGAATGTCGAAATCAACCTTGTCGTAAACTTCGTATGCTTGCTTTTTGCGCAGATCCCATTCAAAGCCCGAACCTCGAAGCATCGGCCCAGTGAAGCCAAGTTGCAAGGCACGCTCTGGTGTCACGACACCGATACCGACTGTGCGTTGCTTCCAGATGCGATTGTCTGTCAGCAAGGTTTCATATTCATCGA
The DNA here is from genome assembly GCA_964445655.1 of uncultured Granulosicoccaceae bacterium. Classification (GTDB taxonomy): domain Bacteria; phylum Pseudomonadota; class Gammaproteobacteria; order Granulosicoccales; family Granulosicoccaceae; genus Granulosicoccus. The sequence goes on from CAYULV010000238.1 coordinate 3,918, forward strand.
CGCATTTTGGAAAGCGCGTGGTGAAGTCTTCGATGAAGTCGAGCAAGGAACCCTGACGGTTTGCATTGAGTTTGGACGCGGCAGATTTACTAGTAAATTTTGATGATTCGTATTGCGGCATGCGATCGGGCAAGTCACGTGCAACACCGCCCGGACGATAGTAAGTTGCATGTAAACGGGCGCCAGAGACAGCCTCGTAACAGTCCATCAAATCTTCGCGTTCGCGGAAACAGTAGAGGAACACCGACATCGCACCGATATCCAGCCCGTGAGCACCCAGCCACATCAAGTGGTTCAAAATGCGGGTTATTTCATCGAACATGACGCGGATGTATTGCGCACGCTCTGGTACTTCAACGCCGAGTAATTTCTCGATTGCCAACACATAGCCGTGTTCGTTACACATCATCGAGACATAATCGAGACGGTCCATATAACCGATGGTCTGGTTATACGGTTTGGATTCGGCAAGCTTTTCGGTGCCACGATGCAGCAGACCTATATGCGGGTCAGCGCGTTCGACAACTTCCCCATCCATCTCCAGAACAAGTCGCAGAACACCATGCGCCGCAGGATGCTGCGGACCGAAGTTCAATGTGTAATTACGTATCTCAGGCATCGTCCTGGTCCGGGGTAGCACCCTCTACGTAGCGGGCGTCGTCACGTATGACTCGTGGTACCAGTACCCGGGGTTCGATACTGACAGGCTCATACACAACTCGTTGCTTGACTGGGTCGTAACGCATTTCGACATTGCCGATCAATGGAAAATCCTTACGAAAAGGGTGACCGGTAAAACCATAGTCAGTCAGAATCCGTCGCAGATCCTTGTGACCATCGAACAAAATGCCGTACAGATCAAATGCTTCACGCTCGTACCAATCACAGTTGTTCCAGATGGGCGTCAAAGACGGAACAACGGGCATATCATCATCTGCGGCAGCACAGCGAAGTCGCAGGCGCACATTGTGGTCCATGGATAGCAGATGAGACGTCACGACAAAACGCGGCTTGCCCGTGTCAGGCAAATCAATACCGGTGTCGAAGGTTAGCGAGCCGACAGAACTTGAATCCACGGCGCGGCTGAAGCTTGCCATACCTTCGGTATCGGTTGACCACTCGCCGACACCAAAAGTCGCATAGTCCACTCCGCATAAATCGCTGAGTTGCGTAAAGCGCAGGGACTCGTCATCGTGCAGTTTTTTCGCAACCGCCAGCAGCTCCTCAGGGGCTACATCCATGACGATGAGATCAACTGACTCAGCAATGCTGGCATTGTCGGGAAAGGCTTGTCGCAAGGACGCCAACATGGAATCGATTCTTGACATGAACCTACCGCGCAATCGTGTTGGTGGTACGGATTTTCTTCTGCAGTTGCAGAATGCCGTACAGCAGTGCCTCAGCCGTTGGCGGGCACCCGGGAACATAGACATCGACCGGCACAATCCGATCACAACCACGGACCACCGCGTATGAATAGTGGTAATAGCCCCCACCATTCGCACAGGAACCCATCGAGATGACCCATTTGGGGTCGGGCATCTGATCGTAGACTTTGCGCAGTGCTGGCGCCATCTTGTTGACCAGCGTACCGGCTACGATCATCACATCGGACTGGCGCGGGCTCGGACGAAAAATGATGCCAAATCGATCGAGGTCATAACGAGCAGCACCCGCATGCATCATCTCGACAGCGCAGCAAGCTAGACCAAAAGTCATTGGCCACATCGAACCGGTACGTGCCCAGTTGATCAGCTTGTCGGCGGAAGTGGTGACAAAACCCTCTTCCAGAACACCTTCTATACCCATCTTGCTATTCCCACTCGAGCGCGCCCTTTTTCCACTCGTAGATAAAACCGATAACCAGAATGAACAGAAAAATACCCATCGCAGCGAAGGCTGCACCGGAAATCGAATCCAGAACCACAGCCCAAGGTACGAGGAAGGCAATTTCCAGATCAAAAATAATAAACAGGATTGCGACGAGGTAATAACGCACGTCGAATTTCATGCGCGCATCTTCAAAGGCTTCGAAGCCGCATTCGTAGGGTGAGTTTTTGTCGGCACTCGGATTGGAGGGACCGATAAGACGTCCGGCAGTCAGCAACCCGATACCGAGACCAAGGCCGATAAGAATGAACAGCAGCACTGGGAAATAATTTGCTAACACGAACGCCTCCCGCTATTGGCTCAGACCGTGGCTTATGCCACCCTCGAACATACCGAGGGCTACTACATTACGATGGTGCCGACGCCCGGACTCGAACCGGGACAGCTTGCGCCACTACCCCCTCAAGATAGCGTGTCTA
>CAYULV010000239.1:0-1543 GCA_964445655.1 uncultured Granulosicoccaceae bacterium
TTTGTCGGTGAAAGCGGAAGTGAATTGTTGTTTCGCCTGATTAGCAACGCAATTCTCGGTAGTCCGGCCGGCGGCAATGTTGTCGGCACTTCGCTCGAGCACCCTGCCTCGCGTAGTGCGGCTGTTCGCTGGTCAGAGGTTGCAGGCAAACCTTATATCAGCGTGCCGCACAACGATGCGACCGGTTCAGTTGAAATCGCAGACTATGAACGCCATGTGACGCCGGACACACGAGTTGCGACAATTATTCACACATCGCCGGTAACCGGCATGGCGGTAGACATCCAAGGCATCGCGAATCGAGTTCGCGAGATTTCTCCCGAGTGCTTTATCATCGTTGATGGCATTCAACACGCCGCGCACGGCGGGCTTAACCTTGATGCATACAACATTGACGGGTATGTCATCTCACCGTACAAGATGTTTTCACGACACGGCTATGGTATCGCCTGGATTTCAGACCGGCTGACAGCGGTGAAGCATGACAGCCTGATCGACGGACCAGCGGATAACTGGGAACTCGGCACACGAGATACTTCCGCCTACGCAACGTTGAGTGATGTCGTCGACTATTTCGAGTGGCTCGGTGAAAACTTTACTGAATCTACCGAACCTCGTGACAAGATCGTGGCCGCAGGCCATGCAATCCACAACCATGAACAATTGTTGACAAATGCGATGCTCAATGGTGTTGACAATATCCCTGGACTCGCGTCTATTAGCGGGGTGAACATTATCGGTGGCATCGACAATCCACGACGGGAAGGTTTGGTCGCCATGACAATCGACAATCGGCCGGCGGCTGACATTGTCGAGTACCTGAACCAATCCGGTATTCGAACACACGTGCGCAAAGCTGACCACTATTCGGGTAACATCCTCAGGCCTCTCGGGCTCGAGTCCTGCGTCCGGGTGTCGATGTGTCACTATAATACCGTGGACGAAGTTAAAGCTTTTCTGGTTGCGATAGCTGATCTGATCGACACCTCACAGGTCGGCAGCTGATGCGGAGCCAAAGTCGGAATAATAGTGAGATACTATTTCGGTTGAGCCTGAACTCGACCAAGGCGTATCATTTACGTTGTCCCCCCTGTTGAAACATGCTGGAGTTTCCCATGATTTGGATTACCACTCTTTGCCTTCTTGCAGTCTTCGCGTGGCTGGTGTTCAACGGCCTCAATGAGCGTCGCTGGGTGCAGGCACACGCCCACGATGAAACCGTTGCAAGTGACGAAGGCTTGTTACCAAGTCTTTCATCACTCACTGGTTCGGGTGGCTTGCCCGGCGTCGCAGCCAGTGCAGGCGCTGGATTGACAAAAACCATGCACACCGTTAAGGAAAAATCAGGGCCTGCCCTCGAACGAGTCAAGGAGAAATCCGGGCCGGCACTCGAAAAAGTCAAGGAAAAATCTGGCCCCGCGCTGGAGAAGATCAAAGAGAAGTCAGCTCCTACGCTAGAGAAGGTCAAAGAAAAATCAGGACCTGCCTTTGAAAAAGTAAAAGAAAAATCCGGACCTGCGCTGGAAAAGATCAAGGAGAAATC
>CAYULV010000239.1:1643-6215 GCA_964445655.1 uncultured Granulosicoccaceae bacterium
AAATCCGGACCTGCGCTGGAAAAGATCAAGGAGAAATCTGGGCCTGCGCTGGAGAAGGTCAAAGAGAAATCAGGGCCTGCCTTTGACAAGGTCAAGGAGAAATCCGGCGAATACAAGAACCGGCTTGCAGAGCGTCGAAGCACGCTTGAAGAACGTCGAAGCACATCTGAGCCAGGAGCTAATCCAGCTGACGGAACTCGTCCGACAGGAAACGGCAATGGTGTACTCGGCAAGCTTGGCGCGGTCGCTGGCACCGCCGCTCGAAAGGTTGACGGTGGCATCAATGCTGGTATGCGTGCTGCGGGTACCAAAGCGGAGTCATTGCAAAACAGGATGTCGGACAAACCCGAGCAACAAAGCTCACTGGGCAAAGCCTTCGGCAAGATGGCAGAAACCACCGGGCGCGTCGGCAGCAACTTGGGTGAAAAGGCTCGTCAGCGAAACGAAGCTGGTGACGACGGCTTCTTCACCAAGCTTGTAGACAAGGTCGCAGGCAAATAATGTTGACTCTGGCCGGCCTGCCCAGGTCGGCCAGCTACCACTCCTTTACCCCTCTATCCCCAGAGCGCAGCCGCTGCTGGCTGCATCTCACTACCGTTTACCGATATGGGGATCGACCGATCCTCTGCCAATAACAGAGGACCGTCGAGATCAATAACGCTGGCCCCCTGTGCAACCAGCAATGCCGGCGCCATGGCCAGTGAGGTACTGACCATGCACCCAACCATAATGTCAAAGCCTTGTGCCAAACCCGCATCGCGCAAGGCGAGTGCCTCTGTCAATCCACCGGTCTTGTCGAGCTTGATGTTGATGACATCGTACTTGCCTCGCAGCCCATCGAGTGAGGAACGGTCATGACAAGCTTCATCAGCACATACCGGCAGTGGTCGCTCACGATTGGCGAGCGCGATATCGTCACCCGCCGGTAACGGCTGTTCGACAAGCGTGACACCCAGATCAACCATAAGCGGAGCCAGCGCATCATAGTCTTCTGCATTCCAGCCCTCATTGGCATCAACGATCAGTCGGGCATTGGGCGCACCCTCTCGGACCGCTTGCAAACGATCCATATCACCTGTGCCACCCAGTTTTATCTTCAACAGTGGTCGATGACCATGTCTGGCCGCCGATGCGCGCATCTCTGACGGCGATTCCAGTGACAGCGTAAAAGCGGTAGTAATCGCTTGCGGTTGCGCCAAACCAGCCAGTTGCCAGACGGCTTTACCGGATTCCTTGGCTTCAAGATCCCACAATGCGCAGTCAACGGCATTACGTGCAGCACCCGCCGGCAACAAGCCTTGCAAAGTGTCACGATCAATACCAGCTGCGAGCTCCGCCTCGATCGAACGTATTTGTTCTGTGACGCTTTGCATGGACTCGTCATAGCGCGCATAAGGCAAGCATTCTCCCCAGCCGCGACAAGCACCTCGGCTCAAGGTCACCGTCAGTACATTTGCTTCGGTGCGAGATCCGCGTGAAATAGTAAATGTGCCATCAAGTTTGAAAGACTCTTGCTTGATATCAAGCGTTATGGGGCCGTTTGAACTTGCCACTACAGGGCATCCACCAGACGATCGGCATTGGTTCTGAAAGGATCAACGGTCGGCAAACCCATGCGTGCTTCAGTTTCCGCGAGGTAAGCAGTCGCCTCTTCTTCACTCATGTGAACTGTATTGATCGAGATTCCGACCACTTCGCAAGCAGGATTGACCACATGCGCCAGACTCAAAGACATATCGCGCAAGGATTCAAGACTTGGCTGCTGATAGTCAGGTAAACCGCGCATGTGTTCGCGTGTTGGCTCATGACAAAGAATGAGTGCATCAGGTGCGCCGCCATGAATCAATGCGAGGGTGACGCCGGAATAGGACGCATGAAAAAGACTACCCTGCCCCTCGATCAGATCCCAATGATCATCATCATTCGGCGGCGTCAGCCATTCTATGGAGCCAGCCATGAAATCTGCTACCACTGCGTCCACAGGAACACCATTGCCAGTAATCAGAATGCCCGTCTGACCCGTCGCGCGAAAACTCGCCTTCATTCCGCGTTGACGCATCGACTTTTCCATAGCCAGTGCGGTGTACATTTTTCCAACTGAGCAATCGGTACCCACTGCCAGGCAACGCTTCCCACTTCGCTTGACGCCATTGGCGATCGGGTACTCCTGTTGCGGGATACGTACGTCAATCAGGGACCGCCCCTGTTCTTTAGCGAGCGCTACCAGCGTCGGTTCGTCCGCCAGTAAATTATGCAGTCCCGATGCAATGTCCATCCCGGCACGCAGCGCCTCTTCAAAGACACTGATCCAGGCAGGTCCAATAACGCCGCCACGGTTGGCGACCCCGACCACCAGTGTCTTGGCACCAGCCGCAACAGCTTCCTTGATAGTCATGTCCGGTATACCAAGATCGGCGTTGCAGCCTTCCTGACGAAACTGTCCGATGGAATATTCCGGACGCCAGTCGCGAATACCCTGGGCAACCTTGGCGGCCAGAGAATCAGGCGCATCACCAAGAAACAGAAGGTAGGGTGTTTTAAGCATGGGGCGAGCTCGACAATCAGAGATGGTTGGTCGGCTCGATTTTAGCGCTTTGCCTGCCAGGAAACCGATACCCGGGCGCCGAATTGACCGCTGGAGCCGTAATTTATCGTACTTTGGCTCCCTCAGAATGTGCTGAGGCCCGTCGCCTCCATCAGGCGGTATTGCCAGCGCAGCCACACGCTGTCATCCGCATGGATGTCATAGTCGATTGTATATTCTCGGCTTTCGCGGTTTTCCCATTGGCGTTCGAAAAAGTTGATCATTCGCGCTGTCATCGGATGTTCAGCCCCGAGTAACAACAGGACATCAGTTTCAAGATTGAAGTCATCGAGATTTCGTCGCGTAAAGTTGGCGGAACCGATAAAGAACCGATGCTCACGTGGGCCCAAAGCCTCGTCATTTCCATGAGTTTCGGTATGCAGCCACTTGGCGTGGCATTGTTCCCCGACCGTTTTGCACCAGCGAACCTTGACCCCCGCAGCATGTAATTCGGCGGCGACAGGTCGATTCGGAACACCATTTTTACGCCGCCCAAACGCATCCAGATTGACATCGAGTATCACCCGGACTGTGACTCCTCGTTTTGCCGCGTTTACCAAAGCGCGAACTATCTGACGATGACTGAGATAAAACATCGCCATATCAATACGATCATTTTTCCCGGTGGCATCGATGGCAGTGAGCACCTCATCACGAATACGCGATTCGCTTATTACCTGGATTCCAGGTATGTCCAAGCCGGCCGCCGGTGGAGCGACCATCGCAAATTGCGCGTCGTCAAGCGCATCGAAACGGTTGTCGATCAACGTAAGTGCCTCGGAAGCGCCGGACATTTCCAACAAACTCCTCTCGCTGTCGAGTAAATCCCTCACCGCTGGACCACCGAATCTCAATGCGACATTTCGATGCGCACTGCTGCCATCGTGAGGGTTGGCCGAACTGACAAGAGCTTCGAGCACACCATCGGCATTGTCAGCGATCAACAACTTGCGGTGATTTGCCTTGAAATTGAACAAGGCCAGATAACTTCGTAACGACACACGCCCTTCCCCAAAAGGATTGGGAAGCAGTCCACCGGTTCCATTGCCCAAGGGTCTGACCAGCCATCGCCACAAACTGCTCCAGACTGGATTGCTGTCCTGCAACCGAGCCAAGTCCGTCATCACTACAAGGATGTTCGCCGCTTGCAAAGCGTCGAGATGCTCAGAGCGTTGGCCACCGTATACCGTATTGATCGGATCCGTTATCACGACAATGCTTATGTCGGGATCGCTCGAGCGCTTGGCGATCAAGGTATCGGTCAGTTCGGCTGCAAGCTGGCGATGTGCTTCTTTGACGGGTCCTTGCCAGCCATTGAAAAGAAACATGTCAAGCACGATCAGCGATTGCGCGTTTCTTATCATGTCGAACACCTGATCAAATATCTGCTGCTCGAGCACGCGATCGCCGGCGGCACTGAGGTAACTGTCGTCGATCAGAAAATCGAAATGAGTTACGCCAACGACATCAGTATCACGCGCAACCGCAGAAGGTGGCGGAATAATGGCAGTTATTGCCCACGTCACCAATGGCCACAAAAACAGGATCAGGAAAAACCAGTATTTTTTTACGCAAAAGGGACGCGCTTGCATAGTCTGCAATGTTTGTTTACCAGGTTTACTCAAGCCGCGTATTCCAAGTTTAAAGACGTCAAAAGCCTGCTGATGCAGCGAAAATGACCGTTTTTGACGATTATTTTCGAACACATCACTTTTTGCGCCAAGTCCGGTAATCGGAAAATCGATAAATTGACGCTACATTATTAAATGTACGTCACAAATGATTAAAGAACAGTTGATACAATCTCGCTCGTTCCAAGAACCACCTGAGGTGACGGAAACCGTCATTTTGGGCAAACGCTGACAATAACAATTACAAGGCAGGCAGAGAACACTATAAGGGATCGAACCTTGCTGCAAAAAAGCGGCAAGAGTATTCGATCAGCTTTCGAATTCTCCGCCATTGAAGACGGACATCGTTTCATGAAG
>CAYULV010000240.1:0-4089 GCA_964445655.1 uncultured Granulosicoccaceae bacterium
GCGCCACGGTTTGGAGAACAGGTGCAATGACTATGTTGAAGAATTTAGCTGAGGTGTCCCTGCGCGGCACGTTCGTACTGACTTTCGCGCTCGTGCTACAGGCGTGTACCTCAATAAATACATCCAGCGAGAACAAGCAAGACGCTGCGCAATTCAATGCCCAACTCGGTGCGCAGTATCTGAATCGCGGAGAGCTTGATCAGGCGCGAGACAAACTCACGAAAGCGCTTGATCAGGACGATAGTAATGCGCTGGCCCATGCCTCCTATGCGCAGCTTCAATTTCGCGTTAAAAATAATGCCGCAGCGCGCGATCATTTTAAGCGCGCACTGAAACTTGACCCGGAAAATGCCGAGCATCGCAATAGCTATGGCATCTTTCTGTGTCAGATCGAGGAATACGACAATGCCTTGAAGCAGTTCAGGCTTGCGGCTGACAACCCTTTTTATGAAACAAAAGAATTCGCACTCGACAATGCCGGTATCTGCATGCTCGACGCAAATCGTCTTGATCAGGCGGAGACTTTTCTGCGTGAGGCTTTACGTGAAGACCCGCAGTTTGCAAACGCGTATTTGCACATGGCGGATTTGCAGCACCGGCGTCAGCGATTGACGATCGCAGATGCGTATTACCAGCGTTTCCAGGAAAAATCCAATCAGACTTCTGAAAGCCTGTTGCTAGGTCTGAAGATCAAACGTGACTCAGGTGATTTGCAAACCGCTGAGCAGTATGCTGGTCGCTTGCTCAATGATTTTCCTACATCGAAAGAAGCAGGCGAATACTTGAGCCGCCCCATTCAGTAGTCACACTCACACAAGATCTACAGCAATGACTTCCAAGCCATGAAAGGGCAATTCAAGCGGTTGCGTGGCATGCATGATCTGCTGCCCGCGGATATGGCAGGCTGGCATGCGCTTGAATCTGCGGTGCGGCGCGCCATGCATGCCTATGGCTATGGCGAAATGCGCACGCCTTTGATCGAAAAAACCAGTCTTTTCCAACGTTCGATCGGCGAGGCGACCGATATTGTCGAGAAGGAGATGTACACCTTTCCGGATCGCAAAGGTGAGATGCTCTCTCTGCGCCCGGAAAATACCGCTGGTTGTGTTCGAGCTGTTATCGAGAACGGTATGTTGCAACCGGGCAGTGTCAGTCGTATCTGGTACCTGGGTCCGATGTTTCGTTATGAGCGTCCGCAGCTTGGACGTCAGCGACAATTTCATCAGACAGGTGCCGAAGTTTACGGCATCGCCGGTCCTGCGATTGAAGCGGAGTTGATTCTGCTAAGCGCGCGCTTGTGGCGAGAGCTTGGCATCGACAGTGCGGTGACACTCGAATACAACACGCTTGGTGATGCCGATGACCGTGCCCGGTATCGCGAGAAGCTGGTGAGTTATTTTTCCGACCATCAGTCGCAGCTGGATGAAGACAGCGTGCGTCGCTTGCAAAAAAACCCGCTGCGTATTCTCGATAGTAAAAACAAGGACATGCAAGCCCTGATAGAAGCGGCGCCAAAACTTGCCGACAGTCTGTCGGATGCATCGCGCGCGCACTTTGATGAACTCGGCGAATTGCTCGCGGCCAGCGGCATCAATGCACAGCACAATACGCGACTCGTTCGTGGGCTCGACTATTACAGTCATACGGTTTTTGAGTGGACGACGGACAAGCTTGGTGCGCAGGCGGCTGTGTGTGCCGGGGGACGTTATGATGGCCTGCTCGAGCAGCTTGGTGCGTCAGGTGTCCCAGGCGTCGGTTGGGCGTTCGGCATTGAGCGCGTGATAGCGTTGATGGATCAACTTGGAAAGGTACCGGCGATGGACACACCCGATATCTTTGTCATGGGAACCGATGATGTACCGACTTCTGCGAGTCTTGCTCTGGCAGAGTCAGTTCGATCATCCCTGCCGAATCTGTCGATATTGCACAATACCGCAGGCGGCAGTATGAAGAGTCAGTTCCGCAAAGCGGATAAAAGCGGGGCTGCTATTGCCTTGGTTCTCGGTAGCGAGGAGCTTGCCTCTGGGGAAGTCATGGTCAAGCCGCTGCGTGGCGGGGCTGAGCAAACGCGGGTCGCGCGAGACCAGCTAGAATCAAGCGTATTGTCTGTGCTTGGCTAAGAAGTATTGGCGAGCGCAGACTGCCAATATCAAGAATCGACGAACACAGCACCTAAGAGGGTGCGGAGACGTTTTAAGTGGAATACGAAACAGAAGAACAGCAAGTTGAAGCGCTAAAAGAGTGGTGGAGCGAGAATGGTCGTGCCGTCATTGCAGGCGTGGTGTTGGGTGTTGGTGTCATTGGCGGCTGGTCCCTGTGGCAGAAGCGTGCCGAGAGTCAGGCTATTGCTGCCAGCGATGGCTACAGTCTGGCCATGGAGGCAGTGGAAGCTGGCGACCAGGCCAAGGCCATCACCCTCGCTGATGAGCTGCGTGACGATCATCCAAAATCTTTATATGCAGCCTATGGCAATCTGGCCGCCGCTCGCGCACACGTCGAGGCTGATGAACTCGACAAAGCGGCTGAGCGCCTTGCCTGGGTAGCTGACAAAGCCCCTCAAGAGGATGTGCGGATCATCGCCGCCGTGCGTCATGCCAGAGTGCTGGGTGCCATGGGTGATGCATCGAAAGGCTTGGATTCATTACCAAAAAACTTCCCGGAATCCTTTAGCGGACTGGTGGAAGAGGCGCGTGGCGATCTCCTCGTTCAGACTGGCGATATGAGTGGTGCACGCAGTGCCTATGAGGCGGCGCAGCAGAGTCAGCATGTCTCCAATCCGGAAGCACTGACCATGAAATTGAATGAACTTGCCGCGGCTGAGAGCGCGAGCTAGGTAATGCGGTCGATCAGAAAACGTGTCGCGGTTTTCCTTGCCTTGTGTGCGACGCTGGCTGTTGCTGCCTGCGCATCCGACCCCAAGCCCGAACCGCCAACGAGTCTGAAAAGCATAACTCCGGTGGTCGAAACATCACGCCAGTGGAGCAAAAAAACCGACTATGTGGGTCGTGGGCGGTTCGAACCCTATGTCGATGCCGATCAAGTCGTTGTTGCCACTCGCGATGGCGCAGTCTCAAGCTTTGATCCGACTGACGGCAGTCGTCAATGGCGCGTGGATGTCAAAAGCTCACTGGGTAGCGGTGTTGGTGGTGATGCGTCCAAGGTGTATGTCAGTACCACGAACGGTGTGATCATTGCCCTTGAGGCGAGTACCGGTGATGAGCTTTGGCGTGTCAACAGCTCTTCGGAGGTGTTGGTGCCTGTCATATCGAGATTCAATACCGTCATTGTCCGCAGTGCGGATGGTCGGGTGCTTGCGCTGGAGCCGGATAATGGCGCGGAGCGTTGGTCTGTTTCAAACACGCCACCTGCATTGACCTTGAATGGGTACAGCAAGCCACTTGTGGTCGATGGTGGGGTATTGGTGGCTCTGGATGACGGCCGACTCCTTGCACTCAGTCTCGATACCGGTCGGGAAATCTGGGAATCGGTGATCAGTATTCCCAGTGGCAGGTCCGAAGTGGAACGTCTGGTTGATATCGACGCCGATGTACTGGTTGATAATGCCGGAATATATGTAGCCAACTATCAGGGCAGACTTGCCCGACTGGAACCCGGACGTGGACAGATTCAATGGGCGGTTCCCATGTCCACAACGGCTGGCTTTACCTTGTTTCAAAACACCTTGGTTGTCGTGACCGATAACAACACCATCCGCGCCATCGACAAGGAAAACGGACAGGATCTTTGGACAAACGACGTGTTCGAAGGTCGGACACTGGGTACCCCGGCGGTCACGGATACAGGTGACATTGTCGTGGGCGATGTTGAAGGCTATTTGCATGTGCTGTCGATGAGCGATGGAAGCGTCATCGGACGCAGTCGAGTCAGTGATGCGGCTATTCGTTCGCGCCCGCAACTTCTCGACAGCACCTTGTATGTTCAAACGGGCGATGGTGTAATCGCCGCCTTGCGTATTCTTCGCTGATACACCTCTCCTGTGAAGCCCACAATAGCGTTGGTTGGTCGGCCAAATGTCGGCAAGTCGACTCTGTTCAACAAATTGACCAAGACCCAGGACGCATTGGTTGC
>CAYULV010000240.1:4189-6157 GCA_964445655.1 uncultured Granulosicoccaceae bacterium
CGCCAAGCCCAGCGTGTGGTGCTGTGTGTCAACAAGATCGATGGTATTGGCGAAGATAAGGCTCAGCTTGAGTTTCATCAATTAGGTTTTGAACATATTGTTCCTGCTGCCGCATCGCATAACCGTGGTGTGCACAATTTGATAGACACGGTCGCCGATATTTTTGGTATCGATGAATCCGAGCGTATTGATGAAGGCAAGCGCCGACGGCGCAAGCGCGACAAAAGCCTTGCCGATGGGACAGGCCCTGAAGGTATCGTGCTCGATAGTGAAGGTAATGTCACGGACGTTCCAGCCTTTGAAAAAACCAGAGACAAAGACCCGTGTGTGACCTTTGTCGGTCGGCCGAATGTCGGGAAATCTACCTTGATCAATCGACTGCTCGGTGAGGATCGAGTTATTGCCTATGACCAGCCTGGCACCACTCGTGATTCGGTTTCGATACCGTTTACCCGCGCAGATCGAGACTATGTACTGATTGATACAGCAGGTGTACGACGTCGCGGGAAGGTGTCGGACAAGGTTGAAATTTTCAGCATCATCAAGACGATGCAATCTATTGATAGCAGTAATGTGTGTGTCATGATGCTTGACGGCGCAGACAGTCTTACTGATCAGGATCTTTCCTTACTTGGCTACATTATCGAAAAGGGACGTGCGCTGATTGTCGCGGTGAACAAATGGGATAGTCTCGATGGCGAACAACGCGAAGCGGTTCGCGAAGATCTCGAGCGTCGTGTTGAATTTCTGAAGTTCACGCGCATTCATTTCATCAGTGCACTGAAGGGCTCTGGTGTGGGTGATCTGTTCAAATCGATCAACAAGGCTTATGCATCAGCGTTTGTTGATTTATCAACGCCACGATTGACGCGCATGCTCGAAGTGGCTACCTCGCAACACCAACCGCCAATGGTCAATGGCCGACGCATCAAGCTTCGCTATGCGCATCAAGGTGGTCAGAATCCGCCGATCATCATTATTCATGGTAAGCAAGCGGACAAGGTGCCGAAGAGTTATCAGCGATACCTGGTCAATCACTTCACCAAGGTGCTTCGATTGTTCGGTACACCGCTGCGCGTTGAATTCAAACAGGACGACAATCCGTTTGCATCGCGCAAGAAGCGAGCAGGCTCGCTGTCCTCAAAGGAACGAGCGGCCGCCGCCGACAAACGTCGTGGCAAGGACAGCTCTGGCAAGCATGCTGATGCCGGAGCATCGGGTGGCAAGAAGAAGCGCGCGAAAAAACAGCCGAAATCTGGCGTTGACCGTGGCCCACAAGTGGGTAGGAAAAAGCGCGGCGCAAATCAGAAAAAACGTAAAAGCGTGCCCGGTCGTCAACGCGACTGAGCAAGGTGAGGGGCTTGTTGAAAAGCCCGACTGGCTGACTTGCGACGAAAGCTGCACTAGAATCGTCGAAATCCTGAAGATTTGCCTGCAACAGAGAACTTGTTATGGAAAGCCTGCTGAATATCGAAAATATCGCGACCCTTGGCGCACTGGTCTTACTCCAGGCCGTGCTGGGGTTCGACAACCTGTTGTACGTGTCGCTCGAGTCCAAGCGCGCCCCGGCAGATAAACAAGCTGCGGTTCGCAAGATGGGGATCGGACTTGCTGTCGTCATGCGTATCGCTTTGCTTTTTGTCTTGGTGACCTTGATTGACAAGGTGCAGAACCCGCTATTTCATCTCGGCTTTACCGGTGTCATTGAAGGCACGTTCAATTTGCATAGCCTGATTGTTCTGGTCGGTGGGGTATTCATCATCTACACAGCGACCAAGGAAGTGTTGCACATGATGAATCTGGAGGAAGTGCATGCCGAAGACGCCAAACCCAAATCGATTTTCATGATCGTCTTCTGGATCGTCACGATGAATCTGGTGTTCTCATTTGATTCAATCTTGAGTGCCATGGCGCTGACCGATGTGTTCTGGGTCATGGCAACGGCGATCGTCATCGGTGGCATTCTGA
>CAYULV010000241.1:0-6154 GCA_964445655.1 uncultured Granulosicoccaceae bacterium
GTACTCAATACCGCCTCCAATACCAGAAATGATCTTGTTGACGCGTTGGTTCTCCGAGCAGGGTTTTTCGGAGTAACTGGTACGGCCATCTTCGTCAAGGCAGCGGTAGGCAGCGGCATCGACCGGGGCAATCGGGAGCGACCACAGTGATATCAGTAGTATTGCGAGACTTATTCGAATCATGGCGTCATAAGCGGCGTAGCGAGGCCAAGCTAGAGTCTCTGTTTACCGACCTGCGACAGACTTCGATAGACCCTGCTATTCTCACGCTTTAAAGCTCGACGGGGTCACGTTGTGTCATGGTTGAACGATCTGCTCACGGTACAGATAAGGTTACTCGCGACGAGTTGGAGCAACGCAAACTTGTGCAGGAGATCACAAGTTTGTTTGAGCACAAGATCAGCTTTAATGAATTTCTTGGCATTCGGCTTGAGAGGCTGGAAATTGCACCGGTCCGCATCGGATTTGACATGCGCCCTGAGTTTGTCGGGCATTATGTGTATGGCCGCTTGCATGGTGGGATGATCTCTTCGGTACTCGATGTAGTGGGCGGACTTGCTGTGATGTGGGCTATTGCCGAGTATTACCAGCATGAAGACGCGACGACAGTCATGAAGCGGTTTACTCATTTGGGCACGATTGATCTACGTGTCGACTATCTACGACAGGGAATCGGCAAGGAGTTTTCTGCTGAGGCCACTGTCGTTCGTCTTGGCAAGCGCATTGCGGCCTGTCAGATGAGCTTGCTCAATGAGGAGTCGACGTTGATTGCTACCGGTAATGCTAACTACATTGTCAGTTAAATCACTTGAGCGACCTTCAACTCGCCGGTTTGTATTCAGGAAAGCACCAGTGTTTCCAAACGGTGCGTGAGCTTCGTTGCTGGGGTCTGTCGTCTTTATTGGTGCGAAAGCTGATGAATTGAATCTCGAACGTGGCTAGCTGTTCCTGAAAGGCTCGACCACGATAGTTCCAGCTACGGCAGAAGTAGTCACCAAGCGCATTGCGCACGACATTGTTGCGATGCCCATTAACGCGGCCGTAGTACTTGCGCCAACGATATGAGTCATACAAGTTATAAAAATTCGACGGCGGTTTCCAGGTAATTGAATTGGTTGTCTTTGGATACAAATTGGCGGGTGCGCCTGATCGGAGCTTGCCCAAAATGGCGGGAAAGGACGAGGTAGTAATCGGGTAGGGGGCGAACATGTCCCAGCGTTGATCGATGCGCCCGACACGGGCAATGTGCTCAACGTGGCTTGGCATCTTATTGCGCACGGCTGGAAGTTCAAAGATGTTGAACATCGTTACGACGTAAAAGAACAAAAGTGCCAGTGCTGAACCGATCAGGGTAGGCTTCAGTTTCAATGCTCGGTAGGGCAGTGTTATTGATGTAACGTTGCCCATCAAGCCGCGGTTGTTTGCAACCCAGTGATAGATCCTGTTGCCGATCGCCATGAATGGTGGGAAGGACATCAGCCAGCCGATTGGCTTGAATGGCCAACGCCGACCGAACAGGAAGGCCATGGCATGCCAGTGAATATAAGGCATACCGGCCGCATCGGTAATGACCCAGGAATTTTCCTTTTCCATGATCGCGTGTACGGCAGCTGTATTCTGTGCAGGCACGATCGGCACTGTTCTTGGCAACAGAAATTCGCGCAGGATCAAGCACATCTTCAGGCAGAAGCCACAGTCTTCATCGTAGTGAATCGTTATACCGTTAATCTCGGGTGACTGGCGTCGCCTGTGTAGAAATGCCCAAACGCTGCCTGGAATCAAAAGCGACAAAGCCATGAAGTCGATCAATGGGAACAATCCGATGTGCAGCATCAAGAGAAAAGCCACATGTAATGATGCCAGCAGGGCGAGCCCGATCAGTCTCAGGTTCGGCCACAGAAACGGCGCCAGCACAAGAAACGGGGCCAGAAATTCAACGGCCAGCACATAGATGGTGCCGAGTTTCAGCAGACCAGGAAATTGCGTGATCCATTCCCCCATGGGGGTCGCGAAATGGCGCAAGCTGACCGCATTGAAGGCCGCATCAAAGTTGCTGCGCCAGGCGTCACCGTCTTTTAACAAGGCGGTGAAGAAATACAGATACAAAATCTGAAATACGATTGCTATGGTTGCGATCGAGAAGTAGCGATGTTCCTCAGGTTTGGTAAAGCGTTGCGAGTTTGGCGTGCGTTGCAATTCAGGTTGCAAGGCTGCATCGATTGAAAAATGAGCGCCCAGCGGCAGAAATAGACTCCAGAAGCACATCACGATGAGTAGAATGTCGCCGCCCTGGAGTAGCAGAACATTACGGTTCAAAAGTGATAACAACAGAATGTACGACAAGAACGCCATGAGCTTCGAGCGATAACCGAGCATCAGCGCGATCGCAAACAGGCCGGCGAGTGCGAACAACAAGGCTTGCCACCACCATTCGCCATTCGCGGCATGCAGGCTCCAGTACCAGCGATGTGTGATGTCTATCCAATGGTGTCGCGGCAAAACGCCCGCGTCGGTGTAGAAGATGCCGAGATCCTTTGCGCGCAGGATCAGATC
Organism: uncultured Granulosicoccaceae bacterium; assembly: GCA_964445655.1. Lineage (GTDB taxonomy): Bacteria > Pseudomonadota > Gammaproteobacteria > Granulosicoccales > Granulosicoccaceae > Granulosicoccus. The sequence continues at coordinate 2,554 of CAYULV010000241.1, forward strand.
GAAAAGTATGAGAAAGCCCAGCGAGACTCGGAACAGGGCGATGGAACGAAGATCGAGAACAAAAGGATTATGCAGGCGCATGGTCAGCAATTATCGGGTACTGCATCCACGTGATCAAAGCTCAACCATACCGCAGGTTCATCCTTGCCAGTTTCAACGAGCACACGATTGTTGATGAAATCGGCATCGAGAATGAGTCCTGATTGTCCGGCGTGCTCACCGGTACGAATACGTACCTGATAGCCGATGGCGAGCACTGGCTTGGTACCACGGCGTGCACGTTGCACTCGCGCCTCGGTGACCTGCAGCATGGATTTCAAAGTGTCACGTCTTGCTTTGCGTTCAGCCTCATTACGACCCATCGCGTCTTCACCGAGCTCAATGGCATCCTCGGGTGTGGTCAAGGGTTTGTCGTTTTTCATCGCTGAAATAAGTCGAATCGGGGAGCTCTTTGGGGAAGCCCTGCGGGCAGCCCTTCGGGGGCACTAAACACTTTTCTTGGGTTGATCGACGTAGCGAAGATAAGGCTTCACCGCGCGAAAACCTTTCGGATATTTTTTATTGGCTTCTTCATCGCTCACTGCTGGCACGATGATCACCTCATCACCGTCCTGCCAGTTAGCGGGTGTTGCCACCTTGTGCTCGGCTGTCATCTGCATCGAATCGAGTACGCGGAGGATCTCGTCAAAGTTTCTTCCGGTCGTCATCGGGTAGGTCAAAATCAATTTGATCTTCTTGTCGGGACCGACGATATATACGGAGCGAACCGTGGCATTGGTCATCGCCGTGCGTCCTTCGCTGGTGCCCGCTTCATCGGCAGGGAACATATCGTAGGCCTTGGCAACGGCGAGATCGGTGTCGCCAACCATTGGAAAATTAACCCGGTGGCCTTGTGTTTCCTCGATGTCATTGTTCCATTCTGCGTGGTTTTCGACCGGGTCGATGCTCAGGCCCATGACTTTCGTATTGCGTTTTTCGAATTCCGGCATCAGAGCGGCAACGGTGCCGAGTTCCGTCGTGCATACCGGTGTGAAGTCTTTTGGGTGCGAGAAAAGGATCGCCCAACCATCACCGATCCACTCGTGGAAATGGATGTCTCCCTGTGTCGTTTTGGCCGTGAAATCGGGCGCTAAATCGTTGATTCTCAATGACATGCTCTGAAACTCCATCAGGTCTGAAAGTTGCGTTGATTTTACCTGCAAACTCACCGTAACAGGGTCGTCCGTGGTCGTCATACCCATCATAGCTGCAGTCCGTGCCTTACCCCGGGTGCGCTCGCTACTCTGTGCCGCTGTGTTGTGCGTTGGAATGCCGATAAAAATCGCGTTCGGCGGTGAGAGTCTGGATGGCAAGCGCATCGTTGAGGGCGATATTTTTGTCGAGCTTTGGCAGCAGCGCGGTTTTGGTCTGTCTCAGGGCTCGCAGGTCTGGCCCAACGGACTGGTTCCGTATCATGTCGACGCAGCGCTCGATCCCGCGATCGCCTCAGATATAGAACTTGCGGTCAATGAATGGAATCGGGCTGCAGGTATCACACTGTTTCCAGTGTCTGAAAAATCGCTGCCAGCCGATTATCTGCATTTTCAACCCGGTAGCGGATGCGCGTCCTGGGTTGGCTTCCGAGGTGGTGCTCAGGAAGTGTGGCTATCCGGTGCCTGTAGTGCCGGTAGCATCATGCACGAGATAGGTCATGCATTGGGTCTTGAACACGAACACACACGAAGTGATCGAGATCAGTACATTGAGATTCTATGGGGGAATATCGACCCGGTGAAGCGGCACAATTTTGATATCTCGAATCGCCGCGGGGTGTTACTCGGCGAATACGATTACGGATCGATCATGCATTACGGACTGACGCATTTTTCGCAAAACGGTCTTCCCACCGTCAGGGCGCTACAGGATACGAATCAAACTATCGGCCAACGTCATTTGCCGAGTGCTGGGGATATCAATAGTGTCGCAAGTCTATATGCCAGTGATCTCGCTATAGCCATGCAGCTTGAACAACACTCAGAAAATGCTGAAGTCACTGTGTATCTGACGAATGATCATTCGCAGGGCGCACATGACATTGTCATCGATATAGAAACCGGACGGGCAGCGCTGGCAGAAAGCTTGATTGATGATGTGCACTGTGTACCCGTTGACAATGGTGCACAATGTCATGTAGCGGTTCTCGCGGGCGGGGCAACGCGTATCGCCCGATTGACATTTGATGGTTTTCTTGAAGAAAACTCTGTCGGGACGCTCGTGCGATCTAAAACCCCTGACAGTAATGTTGATAACAATAGTGGTGGTATCACCAGTGAACCGGTACTTGCCCGAGTACAGCAGGATTTTGCTGACGCCACTAGCAACAATGAGATCGTCAGATCCGGGTTGTCGGATTATTCGATGCTGTTGGGTTTATTGTTGCTGCGCATCGGGCGCTGTCGGCGGGTTGGGTTGATCGGGACCCACTACCGGTTGATTCGCACCAACGATACGCGCATTTAGCTTGCGCATCTTGTCGCGAATCTGTCCGTTACTTCCATTGTCCGTTTCTGCAGCCGGGTCAGCATCGGCCGGTGAGGCGGCAGCCGTGGCAGGTATTGGGGGAGCGCCGGCTATTTCTTCCGCGGGTGCTCCTGAGGGGAGGAACTCACCGCCGACGGACGCTTGAGATCCACCTTCGGGGATGATCAGAACGACTTCCAGAAGTTCGGCATTCAATGCCTTGCTGGCATGTACCAACAGATGATTGGGTGACAGCTTGGCGATAGCCTTCTCAAATGGCTCGTCGTTGATGTCGGCACTTATTGCCGCATTGGTATCGCCTTGAATGACAATCGCGATGCCCGTCTCCTGACTCAGGGCATCTGCCAGTTGCGTCGCGGACACATTGCTGGCGTTGACACTGAGTAGTCCATCGCTGAAAGTTATTTCGGGACTGCTCTGCGCATTGGCTAATGGCAACAGGCTTGCGCTCACAATAACTGCGGTAGTCAGTTTCATCAGAATTGGGTAGAAGCCTTCCATGTTTACAAGAGTAGCCGTCGCCAATCTCCGCGGCGAGCTTCCGTTATGGCAAATTGGAAAGTTGCTGTGCACAAACGTCTTGCGATAGCGCTATTCAGGTACGTCTGTAGTGACGACATTTATTCCACTTGATCGCTTGAAGTCATGTCGGTAAGAGTGATAAGCGCTACATATTGGTTTTGATTTGGTACAAATTATAGCTGTGGGCCCACATCCCGCTTGCGGACTATGTTTTCCTCACGTATCTTGCGCTTCAAGTGGCAGGAAATGTTCAGTCAAGGCCTGAAACACTGAACCTATTTCGTACCTGCTCTGAACCAAAATGTAACCAGAGTGATGCTCGATAGATGAAAGATCATGCGCAAGTAGTGGTAATTGGCGGCGGGCTCATTGGCTGCAGCATTCTTTATCACCTGACCAAGCTGGGCTGGACCGATGTCATGCTACTCGAGCGTGATGAATTGACGTCGGGCTCAACCTGGCATGCGGCGGCCAATATCCATGGACTGCATGATCACAACAATATCTCCAAGCTGCAGTACTACACAATGAAGCTCTACAAAGAGCTTGAAGCAGAGAC
>CAYULV010000242.1:0-6084 GCA_964445655.1 uncultured Granulosicoccaceae bacterium
ACCATTCGTTATTACGAGGAAATCGGAATACTGGCACCTGCAGATCGCACAGAAGGTAATCAGCGACGCTACGATGCCGCCGGGATGGAGCGTTTGAGCTTTATCAAACATGCCAGGGAGCTGGGGTTCTCGATTGACGCCATCACATCCTTGATAGAGCTTCAGGAACACCCAGATCGGTCGTGTTGTGAGGCAACTGATATTGCGACTGCCCAGCTCTCGGATGTGCGTGTGAAAATCAGAAAATTGAAACTATTAGAGAAGGAGCTGGCGCGAATATCCACTGGCTGTGACGGAGAGGGTGTATCAGCAGATTGCTATGTTCTCAAAGCACTGGCTGATCACACACTGTGTGAACGGGAACATTAAAACTACTGGCGAGATTGGATTAAATTTAACGCGCTTATCTGCTGTTTTCCAGATAGCAGCCTATTACTGGTGGTTGTTCCAAACCAGTGGGCTAGAGAGAGTGGCAGAAAGCAAATTTTCTCAATGATAAGCTGATGCTATCAGGTAGTAGAGAGCAATCACGGAAAGAAGATGAAACCTATTGTCATTTCGATCACAATTGTAGTCTATTCGCTCAGTATGCAGCTTCACGCCGGAGGTGTCGACGAGCTGATCAACCACTATGCGATTCAGGCTAAAAGTGAAACGTCACCCTTCACAGGTTTTGATTCCAACCGCGGAGAAAATCTGTATTTGAAGAAATTTGCTGGCGGTAAAACTGATACACCATCGTGTACGTCATGTCACACCAATAGTCCAACGCAAACGGGCGAAACTCGTGCCGGCAAGGTGATTGAGCCCATGGCTGTCTCGGTGAATCCGAAGCGCTATCAAACGCTTAAAAAGGCAGAAAAATGGTTTCGACGAAACTGTAAGTCTGTTCTTGGTCGTGAATGCACCACCACAGAAAAAGGTGATTTTCTGACATTCATGAAAAACTCATAAGGGGTCTTCATGCGTTTGATTGTGCTTCTATTTTGCGCGTTAATTTCTTTGACTGTCTTTGCGGATGACGATCACGCTCAACTAGTCACCGATCAACTGACTAAAAATGAATGCAGTGACTGTCATTTTGCGTATCCTGCGTCGATGCTCCCACAGGCATCGTGGAAAAAGATCATGGCGAGTTTGGAGAACCATTTTGGTGAAGATGCCTCACTGGATGCAGAGACACTTCAACTCGTCACTGAATACCTTATTGCAGAAGCTGGTGATACTGAATTGTGGTCCTCGAGATTCGTACGTGGACTCGATACTCAAAATCCTCCTATTCGAATTACCGAGACCAACTACTGGATTAACCAACATCCCGCAATTTCTAAGGAAAATTTGCAATCTGGACTTGCGGGTTTGAAGGCAAATTGTGCAGTCTGCCATCTTGAGGCCGACAACGGCCACTACAAGAAAGATTGATCAATATGCCAGCGCGTCTGTTTCTAGTTGTCATGGTGGGGCTCTTGGTTCTCAGCGCGACTATGCGTGCTCGAGATGAGAACATTAACCCCGTCAACCATGCATTGACCGAGGAGGAATGTTCCGCATGCCATTTGGCGTTCCCGGCCGCTATGCTAGCTTCGACATCATGGAACCATTTGATGAGCTCTCTTGAGTCTCATTTTGGTGAAGACGCAAGTCTTGATGAAGAATCAATCACCGCAATTACCGATTATCTGAATTCAAGTTCAGCGGATTCATCATGGACTGGCAATCGCTTCAGTCGAGGGCAAACAAACGAGTGGCCAATTCGGATCACGGAAACAGACCACTGGTTACGTGAACACAGAAATCTTTCGTTTAAAGATCCATCGAATTCTGAAGATATCATCCGATCAAATTGCTTAGCTTGTCACGGCAACGCTGCTAACGGAGATTTTCGTGTTGATGATGCATGAGCGTGAAACCCCTGTTTGGGATGTCATCACTCGCATCTTTCATTGGTCGCTTGTGCTTGCATTCTGCACCAGTCAACTGACGGCTGAAGAGTGGGATACGGCACATGAATACGCTGGCTACATCATTCTCGGGCTCGTCTCTTTTCGAATTATCTGGGGGTTTGTCGGTCCACCAAATACGCGATTTTTCGAATTGGTTGAATCACCGAGCACGATCAAGACGCATTTGGCCAACATGGCGACCGGACGACATACTGCAGAGGCAGGTCATAATCCTGCTGGTGGAGCTATGGTTGTTGTTCTACTCGCCTGGCTTACTTTAACAGGCATAACCGGATGGTTGAGCATAACCCTTTCTGGAAATATTGCTGAATCACTCGAAAAGTTCCACGAAATTCTGGGGGAGTTTTCATTATTATTAATCGCAGTACACGTTGCTGGAGTGATTGTGATGAGTTTTCTTGAGCGTCAAGATCTTGCGAGATCCATGATCGACGGGAAAAAACACTTAGAAAAATGAGCGATAGTTATATGCATGGATAAAAAATATCTTCACTTGAATTTATTAAAAGGAACAAATAGCTCCAAGACCATATCCGGATTTAATTCTGCGCTCATTGAAGTTACCGGATAGTGTTGTCAGCGTTTTCAATCTGAACGAATTCTCTTCCGTTTAGCTGATTGATGGCGTTCCTTGAGCTCAATGTCCACGTATCTGTCGGTAATCGCGCTGGAGCTATGTCCTGCGTCATCCCGAACATGCTCCCTGGGCCGTCGTTTCACATCATCTGAAATTCCCGTGTGCCGTAACCAGTGTACCGTGGCGTCCATCATTGCTTCGCTATCTTCTTTAAGCCCTTGTTCAGCCAAATGTTCAATGGCACGATCAAAGCAACATTGGACGATGTTTCTCACGTGTGTGGTATTTGTCAGCGGACCTTGTCCGCGGCGCAACGGAAACAACGGTGCATGATCAGCCGGGGAGGGCAGGGCCGTCAGTCCCTGATAGCGCCGCCAGCGCTTCAGCGCGGCAAGCAGTGTGTCACTGACCGCGATTTGCCGTTCCTTATTGCCTTTGCCAACCGTTGTAAACCACCAGCGATTCTCATGATCTTTACGAAAATCATTCATGGTCGGCGTCCACCGATCACTGGCGGCCAACTCCGAAATACGTAAATACATACCGTACAACACCGAGATCATAAATAGCGTTCGTTCGTGGGCCTCTGGATCCTCGTCGGCGAGTTGTTCGGCGGTGTCGATCAATGTTTGCCATTGTCGATCACTGAGTCGGCGCACTGTGGTCTGACCTTGACGTTTTTGCACGAATTTGCTCTTCTGACGAATCAAAGCCACCGGATTGGACACCGTGTATTCTTCCATCTGTAAGTACTGGAAGAAGCTACCGATGATGGCCAGCAATTCTTTAACAGCACCGTTCGATGGCGCATATTGCTGCTTATCCGGTTGCTGTCCTTTTTTGAACGCCGATTTTGACACCGTGGCGACAAAGGGTCGCCATTCTGGATTGGGCACTCGAATACCATCAACGACTTTAAATCGGGGGGCTTTTTTGAGGCCAATCCAGGCTGCTGGTGGTTTTTGACAGAAACGAATGAACGCTTCAATGTCATCACGTTTTAACTCTTCCAGAATTTTGCCTGCAATGTGCCAGCTCCAGTGCAACAGACGTTCTACATCGCGCCGATAGCTGTTGAATGTACCCAGACTGCCGGTATAAGCCTGCAGGAAGTGTCGGGCCATCTCCAGGTCATTGCGCTGCGCCTGGGTCAGATACGCAGGCGCCACCGTACTATCGATGTATTTGACCGTGTCAAAGCACGCAAGCGGTGCCCGACGCTTGCTGGTTTGGGGTGTTGTTCTAGGCATAGGATGGTAGTATACACAAAACCTTGGTTACCATAATAATCACAGTTAAAGGGATTTATTATCTGTTCGGCAACCCCCTCATTCGAACGCGTTCCTCCCGCACTATGACACAACTCACTTTTCTTACATCCGCCGAAAAACGACAATTCAACTCGCCACCCGTTTTTACCAAAGCACAACGACCGGCCTACTTCGCCGTTACAGACGATATCCGCAAGACGCTGGGGAGTCTTCGAACCCCAACCACCAGAGTCGGGTTTTTACTTCAGATCGGCTACTTTAAGCATTCGGGTAAGTTTTTCGAGCGATCCGATTTTCGTCAACGCGATGTCAAATATGTTACGGAACTACTAGGCGTGTCCGAAGCTATTGATCTCAGTGAGTACCGGCCCTCTAGCATGACGCATCACCAATCACTGATTCGGAGCCTGCTGGACTGGACTGCCTTTGATACAAGCAACGCATCTCTCATTGCGGAGCACGTTCAGCTGCAAGCGCAGCAACAAATAAAGCCTGAAGATGTCTTTGCAGCAGCGGTTGACTTTTGTTGGCAACAACGCATCGAGTTACCGTCACATAATCAGCTGGCGCAAGTAATCACCGATAGTTTCAATATTGTTGAATCAGCTCTACTCAACCAGCTTGAGGGAAGTCTGAATTCGACGTCCTGCGACTCGCTGGATAGCTTGCTCTTAAGCTCTGACGGTCTCAGGCCTGTTCTGAGTGACATAAAGCTTATCAACCAATCACTGCGAGCAAAGGATATACAACGAAATGTAGATGCCTGTCAGACATACGCCCAGTATTTTCAACAATTTGAAGCGAGCTACACGGCGTTGGAAATCAGTGAAAACGCGACAGAATACTACGCCACTTGGGTGAAGAAAGCGACATTGGGCCAACTAAAGCAGTTTCCCAATCGCTTCAAACGGTATTTGTATCTGTTAGCGTTCATCAAACACGAGTATTGCATTCGCCAGGATGTGTTGATGGATACCCTGCTCAGTAGTACACGCTCTGCTGTGAATGCAGCTCGAAAGCAAGAAGATCGGGGTGATCTGGAACGACGTTCCGATCAACGAAAAGCCATCCGCGCCATCAACAAGGCGCAAAAAACGGCCAGACACCTGTTGGACGAAATTGCGCGTGTAGTACGTGGTGAACAGGGCGAGCCTTCTGAACGATTGATCAAGATCGAACAATTGTTAAACGACTATGAGGCAATCCAGAGCACTCAGGATATTGAGAAGCTTAATGAATATGGGCGGCAGCTCGACCAGCACACCGATGCGCAGCGCTCTTACGATAGTCTTGAGAGACAATCTGTGCGTCTGCAGCGCAAAGCCTCGTCGATATTGAAAGCACTGGTTTTCGATAAATCATCATCAGAAAGCCCGATATTCAACGCGGTTTCGCATTTCCAAGCCACTGATGGACAGTTAGGGCAACGACCGCCACTCGAATTCCTGTCGACCAGCGAACAGGCACTGTTTTCTGATACCAAGACCTTTCGAGTCTCGTTGTACAAGATTATGCTGTTCCAGGCGATAGCAACAGCGGTACGTGCAGGCAAGTTGAATTTACTCCATTCCTATCGTTATCGCGCAATACAGGATTATCTTATCCCAGCAGTACGCTGGTCTGCTGAACGAGAGCGAATGCTGACACTGTCCAATCTGGAGCAATTTGCCGACGGCGATGCGTGCCTCGTGTCGTTGAAATCAGCGCTCGACAAGAACTACGGGAAAGTAAACAAGCGATTCCTGTCAGGTGGAAATGAGCATCTGAGTGTTGATGAAAACGGCAGCATCAAAATACGTACACCAGCCATACCGTACAGCGAGGATGGTTTTATCGGCCAGGTATTGACAGAGAACGGCATCGTACCTGTGTTACAAATACTGCGTCAGATCAATCAACGCAATGATTTCACAGCCTGCTTCAAACACTTAAGCCCCAAACACCACAAGCTCAAGGCTAACGCTGACACGATTCTCGCCGGAATCCTTGGTAAAGGCTGCAATATCGGCATCGACAAGTTGTCACAGATCTCTCTGGGTATCAATCAAAGTACGTTGAAAAATACGGTAACCTGGTGTTTTACGCAGAAGAATATTCAGGCCGCCAACGCGAAGCTACTATCATCAATGAACCAGCTGGCACTGGCCAGTGCGTTTCAGAAAAACCCGGATCAGCTACATACCAGCAGCGATGGGCGAAAACTCAACGTGGCCGTTGATTCCCTACATGCCGATTATTCGTTCAAGTACTTTGGCAAAGATAAAGGAGTGAC
>CAYULV010000243.1:0-6083 GCA_964445655.1 uncultured Granulosicoccaceae bacterium
CAAGGTCGATACGAAGTGCTGCAGGGGCTTAGTGATTTTCGCGAACATCTAGGTGGTGAAATGACCATCACGCTTCTAGCCGACCTTGGTCAAGGGGTCGAGGTACATACTATGGACGAGTCCTATGTCGAGCAAGCTATTGACTGGATGAGACAGCGGAATAGATCCTAACGCTTTTACACGTTATGCTGTCAAGTGGATTGTCCGCAGCGCTTTTTATTGACAGAGTCTGATGTCGAAAAACGTAAAAAAAAATCTGGAACTTTGGCTACAAGCACGTTTGTCGGATGACAATTGGCAGTGGTTGCAGTCGCGTCTGACATTACTCCAAGAATCAAATGCTACCCGCGATCTGCATATTTCGCTGGGCTTGGTGCCGCGTAAGTTGGGCCGCGCTGATCTAAACCTGAGTGAAGCTGAAATCGATGCTGCTCGTCGCGCTAGCAATCACGTCTTGGACACACGGGAGTGGACTTTAGAAACCACTGCACGCATTCTCATGCTTACCACCGTGGCCGATCAGGATGCGAAGGCATTTGCCCCCTTGTTCAAAGATCTGTGTCGAACCGCTGATCTGAACGAATCGATCACCTTCTATCGTGGTATCGCGCTTTACCCGCACAGCGCCGAACTGGATGCGCAGATTGGTGAAGGTTTGCGTACCAATATACGAGCAGTATTCGAGGCTATCGCTCACCACAATTCCTATCCGTGTGAGCATTTCGATCAAAATCGATGGAATCATATGGTTTTGAAAGCCTTGTTCATCGACAGCACACTGGGCCCTATTCAAGGCTTGGACGAACGTGCCAATGCAGAGTTGGCACATATACTCTGTGACTATGCCCACGAACGCTGGGCCGCCAAGCGAGCGGTTACCCCAGAACTCTGGCGATGTGTGGGGCCGTTCGCGACTACTGATATGCTTGAGGATTTACGCCGGGTTACCGAATCTTCCTTGGAAATTGAACGTCAGGCGGCATTGTTGGCCTTGTCACAGTGCTCCGATCCAGCCGCGTCTGATTTACTCAGTCGTTTTCCAGTGGAAACTGCCGCCATTGCGAGGGGTGAGCTAAGCTGGGACTTACTCAGCGATGCCGTCGAGGGTTCTCAAGGCATAGTCAGTGAAATTGGAGAAAAAGCATAATGTTCATCGATCCACATGCGCATATGATTTCGCGCACCACCGATGACTACGAAGCCATGGCCAAGTCAGGTGTTGTGGCGGTGATCGAACCGGCTTTCTGGATTGGTCAACCACGTACACATGTGGCTACCTATATCGACTACTTGTCAGCCATCCTCGGATTCGAACGGTTCCGGGCCGGTCAATTCGGCATTCGACACTATTGCACTATAGGCCTCAATTCAAAGGAGGCAAACAACGAAGAATTAGCCGAAGCGGTTATGGAAATTCTGCCGCGATTTGCACTCAAGGAAGGTGTTGTGGCGATCGGCGAAATTGGTTATGACGAACAGACAGAATTGGAGGATCGGTATTTTCGACAACAGCTGGAACTGGCGAAAGAGCTCGATTTACCCGTCATGATTCATACACCGCACCGTGACAAGAAACGTGGCACGAGCCGATCGATGGATGTTTGTGAAGAACATGGAATGGATCCAGGCAAAATCGTTGTGGATCACAACAACGAAGAAACGGTGCGAGAAGTACTCGATCGCGGCTATTGGGCGGCCTTCTCCATTTACCCGTCAACGAAAATGGGTAATGAACGAATGGTGGATATTCTGTCTGAGTACGGGGCACAGAAAATAATGGTGGATTCCGCTTGTGATTGGGGAATATCGGAACCCTTGGGTGTCGCCAAAACTGCCGCACTTGCGTTGCAACGCGGAATCCCCGAAGAGCATGTCAGATTGGTGTGTTACCAGAATGCACTTGACGCATATGGGCAAAGCGGACAGATGCATGAGAACGATTGGCTGGACCCGCCTGCCGTGGATCAGCGAAATGTGTATGAGGGTAATTCCATCTTGCGTGGAGGCCGAGAACCCCTGGTGGAAGAGCCTGCCAGCAAGCGTAATGCGAACCAATTGATCATCGAGTAACGTCGTAATGGATACTCATTCCAGCGTGAGTTCGACCATCATTGATAGCAACTTACGCGAGCTGATTACTGGCATCGGTGACGATAAGGCTGGCAAGCATTATCCGATTGAAAAGCTCGATGCCCATGTGCGCAATGTACCCCATGTGGCGATTTCCATTTTCGTGTTCCATGATCAGCGCTTGCTACTACAAAAGCGGGCTGATACTAAATATCATTCAGGTGGTCTGTGGGCTAATACTGTTTGCTCGCACCCCCGCTGGAATGAAGATGCCAAGCTCTGTGCGCTAAGACGCCTGCATGAAGAGCTGGGTTGGGAAGTACCATTAAAGGAATTTGGGAGTATCGACTACACGGCGCGCGTAGGAAAGTTGTACGAAAATGAGCATGTACATTGCTTCTACGGCGAGCTTGATGAGGCAGAACTTCCGGCGGAATTCAATCCAGATGAAGTATCTGCCACGCAATGGTTGACCATTCCTGAAATACTGGAGCAGATGGCCAGTAACCCGGAGCTATTTTCAGCCTGGTTCAAGATATACATGGCTCAACATCGATCGATGATTGATGCACTTATCTACCAATGAGTTGCTTGCCGTGTTGGTGTGCGACTAAAGAAATAATTGTTTATTGTTGAGCACGAAATCAACCAGGCAACTATTCGAACACGTGCCGCAGCACTAACTCTTTGAATGCAGTGGATTGAATTTCACCATCCGGTAACAAGCTGGCGTCTGAACTGATCACCAATGGTCCATGATCGGGATCATCAGTGGGTCTCCCGTGCGAGCCTTTGATCTGTTTGGTATCTTTCAAGGAAATCACATCCAGTAAATTTCTGAAGCCGAGTTTTCTGCGGGCTAATCGTGAACCGACGGCTAGCATCGGATGTTTGATTTCAGGGTCGATAAAGAGCTCAACCGGGTCGTAACCCGGTTTACGGTGGATATCAACCGTACGTGCATAGTCGGGTGCACGTGCATCTTCCAGCCAATAGTAATAGCTAAACCAACGATCCGCCTTGGAAACAGCCACCAGCTCACCGGAACGCTCGTGATCCAGCCCCCAGGACTTCTTGCCTGCTTCGTCGAGTACATGTTCAACGCCATCGAGTTGTTCAAGTATTGTTCGCGTTTGCGTGAGTTTCGCGGGGTTGTTGATGTACACATGCGCGATTTGATGGTCAGCTACCGCGAAGGCATCAGAGGCACCGGCATCCAACTGTTCGCGGCCTTGTTCATTGCGCACTTGAATGAGCCCAGCCTCTCGTAGTGCGCGATTGATGTGTATGGCGTCGCTCACCTCTGTGATCCCATATTCGGAGACGACAATGATGTTCTGACCTTGTTTATCAGCAGCTTCGATCAGTTCACCGCATAGCTCATCCACTTCGCGCAGATCACTCTGGATTTTGGGATGTGCCAAGTCGGGGCCGAGGCGCTGTAAGTTGTAGTCTAGGTGTGGCAGGTAGGTCAGCGTCAGGGTTGGCTTGCGAGTATCCATGACATGGCGTGTAGCGTCACTGATCCAGCGGCTGGAGGTGATATCTGCCATAGGCCCCCAGAATTTGAACAGGGGAAACTGCCCGAACTTTTCATCCAGCTCGTCGTGCAAAGCCGCGGGATAACTATAGTGATCGGGTATTTTTCGTCCGTCTGCCGGGTACATGGGTCTGGGTGTGGCACTCCAGTCAGCACTGGAATACATGTTGTACCACCAGAACATCTTGGCACAGGTGAAGCTCGCATCACGTGCTTTGCCAGCTTCCCAGATTTTCTCTCCTGCCACCAGACGGTTCGATTGTCGCCATAGCCAAACTTCAGACAAATCGCGAAAATACCAGCCGTTGGCGACGATACCGTGTTCTGAGGGCATCAGACCAGTCAGCAGTGTTGACTGAGCCGAACATGTAACGGCAGGCGTAATGGCCTTCAGAGGACGGATACCACCACGGCGGCCAAGTTTTTGAAGATGAGGGGTGTGTTCACCCACCAGAGCCGGGCTCAAGCCGACCACCAGAATTACCAAAGTCTGTTTCATCTTTCGATGATACTGAGCACATTGGTTTAATGGCAACACAATTCGTGTTTTACTAAGAGGATCATGATCAGTTGAGGCTTCATTGACAACAGCCTTGGCTCGGATCTCTTTGGCGCAACCTGGACAGAATCGGTGAAACTTTCACATGCCAATGGCGCAATAAGCCACCTCAGCTATTGCTCGAATATACATCCGGGTGAATCCTGGGCCGAGGTTCGAGCCAATCTGACGCGCTATATGCCACAGATCCGTCAGGCCATGAGTCCTGATGATGAATTTGGTATTGGTCTGCGACTGTCGGCTGATGCTGTTAATGATCTCGCAGCACCGGCCGCGTTAGCTGAGTTCAAAACCTTTCTGACCGACAACAAACTGTATGTGTTTACCATCAATGCCTTTCCGTATGGCCAATTTCATGGCACACGCGTCAAGGAGGATGTGTATCTTCCTGATTGGCAGGACCATGAACGGCTTCGATATACCAATCAAGTGGCTGATGTGTTCGCCGAAATTCTGCCAGCAGATCAAATCGGCAGTATCAGTACCGTGCCAGGTGCGTTCAAGGCTCGCGTTAACAATGTAGAGGATATCTGGTCGATAGCGCGCAACATGGTTAAACATGTTGCCCATCTGGTTGAGCTTGAGCAACGTGTTGGTAGAAGCATTGTCTTGGCACTGGAGCCTGAACCATGTTGTTTTCTGGAAACGATCGAGGAGTCAGTTAATTTTTTCAGTGACTATTTATTCAGCAGAGAATCGCAGATACAACTGGCAGATTTGCTTGGACTGGACCCGAGCGACACGGAAACATTGTTGCGTAAGCATCTGACTTTATGTCTGGATTTATGTCATGCCGCGGTCGAGTTCGAATCTTATGATTCCTGTATTACCGAGTTACGTTCTGCGGGGGTCGATATTGGAAAAGTACAGATCAGTGCCGGGCTTCGCCTTGAGAACGTCACTCGAGACACTATCAACATTCTGCGCCCGTTTGAGGACAATGTGTACCTGCATCAAGTGGTAGAGCGGTGCAATGGGTCGTTGAATCGGTATACGGATCTTGCCGATGCCTTCGCCGCGTTGAGCGATGACGATGTTGCGCGCGAATGGCGTGTGCATTTTCATGTGCCTGTTTTTCTGGATGACCTGGGTGATTTTTCTTCCACGCAGTTCTTTGTACGAGAGGCGCTGGAGAAACAAAAAAACGACCCTGTAAGCGCGCACCTTGAAGTTGAGACATACACCTGGAATGTATTGCCGGAGCAATACCGCACGCAAAGTATGGATGCGGCAATTGTGCGTGAATTGCAATGGGTCCGGGAAATACTCTCTTGAGCTGGAGCACCGCCACTTTTTTGCGCCTTGGTCGTGTGTCCAACCTGCCGACGGTATGGAGCAATACGATTGCGGGTGTCGTGTTAGCTGGAGCGTCACTGCATGACTGGCGAATACTGGCTCTGCTTCTTGCCATGTCGCTCGCTTATACCGGTGGCATGTTTCTCAATGATGCGTTTGACAAAGACATCGATGCAGTAGAGCGCCCTGAACGTCCCATCCCCTCAGGAATAGTAAGTGCATCAAGCGTCTTCTACTCCGGGTTTGCCATGTTGGGTGTTGCTGTGCTGCTGATCGCCTGTTGCGCGATGGTGTCTGGTGGTGGTGGTTGGCCTGCGATCGTCTCAGCTCTATCGCTGGCCGCAGCGATTGTTCTGTACAACGCCTGGCACAAGAATAACCCATTGAGTCCTTTTGTCATGGGTCTGTGCCGCATGCTGGTGTATGTCACAGCAGGCTGGACGTTAAGCAGCGAGCCATCGAGATTTTTGTATTTTGGAGCGGCGGCATTGTTGTGCTATCTGATCGGATTGACCTACACCGCCAAGCAGGAAAATCTGGGTGAAGTCAAAAACATGTGGCCTTTGGCGTTTCTGGCAATACCCGTTATCTATGCCGCTGCCACCAACTCTCCAGGCC
>CAYULV010000244.1:0-6038 GCA_964445655.1 uncultured Granulosicoccaceae bacterium
CTGCTGGAATCTTTAGTGCTGATCGGCATCGAGCATCCGATGTTAGAACGAGCAACTTTAGGATGACACCCATCGTAACAGGGCGGTCAAACATGATTCCCAAGATCAATAACCGTCGGCTAACGCTATCGTTTTCTTAAATATTAAGATGGGTGTCAAGACTTCCCCTTCTCTTTCTAGGTTGCTGACTTTCTGATTCATGGGCCATCCGATCCTTTGGTAGCTGCTACGGAAACCTGTCTTCTATATTATACAAATTGTTGTTTTTCAGGCCTGTTTGGTTTACCTGCCAAATTACCGCTTGTTGTGACTCAGCGACTGCATTTGCTTGTTGGTAAAGTCTGTCTGTCTCTGAGTTGCATATCAGGTCTGAGGTAGAACTACTCTGTGTGTATTGCAGGCAGCGAGCCTTCAGCCTAAGCAATGGTGCTTCAACAAAACACTCTCCATAAGTTTCGACGAGTTGCAGGCCCTTATCGACCCAATGGTTTGCTTCATTGAACTCATCATGCATCAGATACCGGTCTGCCAACAATCCATAAAATATAGTGAGTTCAACCAGTTCCTCCGATTCTTCAAATCGATCAATGGCCTCCCTCATCATTTTTAAACCGACGATATCGCCTTGTGCAGCCAGCACACTGCCATTGAAAAAAGCGCCCTGATAGTACCACTTGATGAAACCGGTTTTTTTCGACAACTGCATCAACCGCGAAGAAGTCTTTTCCATAGTTTTCAAGTCGTGCTGAATGACATTCAGGTACAGCGAATTACCAAGTGCTGCTGCTAAATCGTAGGCAGCTTTGGTTTCACTGATTTCAATGGAGTGGTTGCACAAATAGAACGCATGCTCTGCATTCCCCTGTATGTGCGTGATAAAGCCCAGATAGGTATAAGCTTTGCCCGGGTAACCCTCGACGTGTTCGAAGTCGTGTTCAAGGTATTGCAATGACTCTTCTAATGAAATTTTGGCTTGAACAAACTCTCCCATCGCAAACTGACACATTCCGGCACCCAGAAGCCCCAGTGCCGCAGCCTGATGGTTACCCACTTTTTTTGCATAAGCAGTTAGCTTAGCTGCGGTCGAGAGTGTTACTGTAAATTCACCTGAATCGAAATTCAACCACATTAAATACGTCTGGGCTGAAACCACACTGACCTCGTCTCCAAGATCTTCTGCGATTTCAACAACGTTTTTAAACGCTCTGTGTCCGTCCTGATTGATCGGTCCGTAGTGGGCGCTAATAACCTGCCCGAGAATCAATTCGATTTGTATGCGCAGTCTTTGAGCCTCTAGCTTGTCTTCAAGTTGATTCGCGGTATCAAGGCCACGCTCCAATCGACCTATTGCTTCCAGATTGGATCCGGTATCTCGTGCAGTGATACCCGCTTCGAGCCACAGTTGTGATGCATGTTTCCAATCACCTGCCATGCTCAGGTGATGTGCGATCACCTCGGCTCTGGAGCTTTGTATATCACCAAATTCTTCCTGGTATAATTTTGCTAACCGCTTGTGAAGCTTTTTAGCGTCTCGGGCAAGCAGGTTTTTATAAACCACATCCTGAATCAATGCATGTTTGAAAGTCAGATTGTCACCATTGTCGTCAAGGGTAAGCAAAATACCCGCATCGACCAACCGATCAAGATTGCTGCGAATTTGCTCTGTTTCGGACGCTTCGAGCAGACTGAGCGTTTCGACATCAAATTCCCGACCTATCACGGAAGCTATCTGGGCGAGCTGCTTAGCTTCACCCAGTTTATCGAGCCGTGCGAGCAATGTGTCTTGCAGAGAGGTCGGTACATCGGGGCGTGAGCTGTTGCTTTGATTGAGCGGATCATTAGTTTCGACAACAGCATCGTTCGATGCGATTGAACTCTTTACAATTTCTTCAACAAAGAGCGGGATGCCATCAGCCCATCGAACAATCTCTTCTACCTTTTCAAAGACAACGCCTTTCATCTCTGGCATTGCCAATTGCATTGTCTCTCTATGCGACAATCTCTGTAGCTGAATTTGATTGATATTTTTACTTTCAATGTATTCGAGTTTCTCTGGCCGACTTGTGAGCAATACAAATAATTTGGCTGAATCTTTTCTTTGCAGAAGTGTTTCCAGCAGCATTTGTGAGGTCGGGTCTATCCAGTGAAGATCTTCAATCACAATAAGCTGTGTTTGCTTTTCTGCGAGAGCTAACACCGCATCGACAATCGCATTGCAGAGTCTTTCAAGCTTTTCTTTGGGTGACAGACTTTCATCGGTATCTGAATCTGCTGACTGCACCATCAGCGACAGAATGAATTGCTCTTGCTCAGCCTGCAATGGCAACAAGCTGCGTAGCGTGGCTGCGAGCTTTTCCCGCCGTTGTGCAACCGAGTCCCGTGGACTGATCCCGGCTGTGGACTCGAACAAGCGCGTCCACGGTCTCAGTGGGGTGTTTTCGTGATTTTCCAGACACTGAAGCACAATAGCGGGCTGTTCGATTCTGTTGCAGACTTCGTGCACCAGCCGAGACTTCCCCATACCAGGCTCGCCGACGACAACAGTTGCCGTACCTTTGCCAGTTTCTGCATTTTGCCAGCCTGACTCAAGCTGTTTGATCTCCTCCTGCCGACCAACAAGCGGGGATAGCGCTGACACTCGCGCCTGAAAACGGGATGCAGACAGGCGTTGGCTGTCAGCGCGCCATAGATTGACAGGCTTATTAAAACCTTTGAGCGATTTACTTCCCGCATAGTGAAAATTGAAGTAAGGCGAGCAGGACTCTTTAGTTGCATCATCGACTATGACCGATCCGGGTTCAGCCGCAGATTGCAGACGTGAAGCCAGATGTGCGGGCATTCCGAAAGCCTTATCGATTACAATATTCGCGCTGAGCTTGTGCGGGCTGAGAACCACCTGACCGGTGGTGATCCCGATACGTACTGATATCGGATGCTCTGACTTTTCATTCAAAGATTCGAGTGACCGCTGAATATCCAGGCCACATTCGATGGCGTAAACCGCGCCTGGTGAGCCAGTTCCCGGGTAAAAATACGCTTCGTATCCGTCACCCATGTTGACTGCAAAAACACCGTGGTTGCGTTCAATTACTTCCACCGACAAATCGATGAAAGACTGGATAATTACCTCAAAGACTTCAGGATCGAGCTCCTCTGCAAGTATTGTCGACCCGACCAAATCGCAGTTCAGGATCGTTAATCGTCGTTTTTCTGCAGTCATGCGTCCTGCGTGATAGTTGCTTAACTTAAAGTTTAAGTTGGAAATCCAAATCCTACGATGCTGATTGTATCGCGATTTGCCGCACGACCAAACGGAATATCACAGACATTCCGCGCCTAAGATGAGCTTGCGGATCAACGTCGTATAGCCGGGCGTAGTGTCAAGATCTACATCATCGCCGCTCGATTTCTATTCGCGATCAATACCTGCAACCGGCCTGCAGGCCAATTTGGCCCGCATCGAAGCCGCCTGTCGCTTACTACGACAGTGGTCAATCTGATCTGGCACTCCAATCAGTTGCCATTCACTTTAAAGCGCAGCTGATGACGCCAGCTGGAAAAACAAATGAGGGCGTTACTGTAAAAATATCAAATACATAAAATACACCATGACACTTTCAGAGGAACCATGGGGGCAAAAGTTCAATAAAAAATCAAGCGTGCACCTGGCTAGTCCGTAGGGGCCCCGCTTTCGCTGACTGCGGTACTATGGTGTACTGATGGCGTGTGAGAAATATCACACTGCCAGGATAATGGTTATAGTCCGATTGCGGGGGCCAAGGAGTCTGCGCGGCAGAAACTCTGCTCTACAACGCGCCCTGACGGCGCGTTTTTATCGATCATTTTCGTTACGTATGAACAACGTATGCGCCTCAAATGATCGTAAAAACGCCCTCGCCATGTCACGTTCTCGCTACGCAGAATTCTGCCGCGCAGACTTCTGGCTGACGGTCATCAGTCAGGCATCAGGTGCCTTCGTTTCATGGAGAAAGTATGCAAGGCGCCCGAAAAATAGAAAAAGTATCCGGAACCGTCCTCGGTACGTTTGAGATATTTCAGATGCTTGATATCGATGTCCGTAACGAAATTGCGGGCAAACTGCAGATGTATCAGGTGAATAAAGGGCAGTTTGTAATTTCAGGTGCGGACGCTGATACCGATGTCTATTTTTTAATTTCTGGCAGAATTCGGGTATGTGCTTTTGCTCAGCGAGGAAAACAAATTCATTTTGAGGAACTGCATTCCGGGATGATGTTTGGAGAGCTTGCGGCTATTGATGGATTGAATCGGAGTTCTGATTGTATTTCTCTGGAAGATTGTCATCTGGCTGTTATGAGTAACGACCACTTTAAAGCTATTCTTAAAGAACACTCTCAGGTACAGCATGCAGTGTTAATCCGTCTGGCCGGAATGGTCAGGGCTAATATGCAGAAAGTTTATGAGTTTGGTGCTTTGTCTGTGCCGCAGAGAATCCGCTGTGAGCTATTAAGATTGGCTTCAGAGGCTGAATCGAGTTCTTCTGAAATAGAAATCTCTAATGTGCCGACTCATTTAGAAATAGCTGCCCGTATTAGTACGCATCGGGAAGCGGTGACGAGAGAAGTCAATGCATTAGAGCTGAGCGGGCTGATTACCTGGAAAAAGAATAAACATATTATTCATGATGTTGCCGGCCTGTCAGAGCTGGTTTTTTCTGTTGATAGCTAGTATCTGATGAAACTCGTTTAGTCTGATGTGATTAAATCAACTTTGAAATTGGCATTGTATATGGTCGGTAGTAACCCGAGTTGTCAGGCTTTGTTATAGCATGCAACCCTGTTTTTTACCTTTAATGTCTGAAACAAAGACTTCAGATGGGTTTTAACGGTTGATTCGGCGATACCCAATTGCTTCGCTATAGATTTGTTCGACAAGCCCGATACCATAAGAGCAAGCACATCGATTTCCCTCTCTGTTATTCCCAGGTTTTTTATCACGTTTTTATTTGATGTCTGTCCGCTGATTTGCGGCGCAGATACCGCTGGTGTCGCTTGATACGCAGCATCGATCAAAATTGCTTCGCCGGGCGCTTCAACCTTTAGAGAGGAATACTTTGTATCGTCGGAGGTTTGGGCCGGTGCGACTAACTGCGGATCGTCATCAGCGCTCACATCAACACTGGAGGGGGATTTGGAAGTGCTCGTACGTGTTTAAGTAATGTAGTGCTGTCAATTTCCGAGAGTGTTTGATCAAGCACTACAACGTCGGGTCTCTTGTGTGAGCAGACTGTATGCGTCGCGAGGGTTATTGGCAGTTGTAAGGTGATGATTTGGTCCGAACAGGACACTGACATTCTCGCCGAACGTAACCTGACCGTCGACTAGTAATATCTTCATTCGCAATTAATTCCTTTGATTAACTCAACTCGGGCCTTTATGCTCGTAGAAAGTAAATGCCTTCCCTGGCTTCCCACTTCCTTGCCCTGCCGCCATCTGTCCAGTGCGTGATGGCGTGATCTGATATTAGCCTCTCGCTGAATCCTGGCAAGGGTAAAAGTACGGTATGTGTGAGTAATGCCACGTTGAGGACAAATTTGAGTTAAAAATCGGCAGCAAGGTGATCTGAGGCTAAATGTATGGACGAGTCAACAAAAAAAACAACGAAAAAAACAAGGACAGACGCTGTAAAAAAGAGGTGCAACGACTTCAGTTCGCCAGAACATAGTTAAGTCACGCCGGATAGGTGGGGCGTTGCCATCGATAGATCCAGTTTTGTTTTCTCGAATCTGTCTGCCGGTCCAGTCGATCAACTCCAGGTAGTCAAGCAGGTTGAAGATAATTCCTTTTGGCATCGGTTGCTGGAGATTGCCAGCAAAAGGCAGCAGGGATTCCGGCTGCGCGTTCTCATCATTGTTTGAGATTGAATTGTTACCTAGCAGGCTGTTGATTTTCTCGCCTATAAATACAGCCCGAGATACAATACCAAAAACGATACTTGCAAGCCTGCACTAAACGCAGGCATTGATATAGAGATGACATCCACTGTTTCACAGTCGATGC
>CAYULV010000245.1:0-6025 GCA_964445655.1 uncultured Granulosicoccaceae bacterium
TAAAGCCCTTCACAGCAAACTTTGCCGAGCTGTATGCGGTGTGCGCAGAATTTGCCCCCATGCTGGCCCAGAACCCATTGATGCTGCTGGTATTGATAATGTGGCCTTCATGGCTAGCGGTTAGCATTGGCATAAACACCCGTGTGCCATTGTAGACTCCACCCCAGCACACATTGAAGGTGCGTTCCCAATGTGTTTCGTCTTCAACCACAAAGCTGCCGCCGCCGATTACACCAGCGTTATTGAACAGCAGATTTATATAGTCAGTTTCAAAGGCAGTTCGCACGTGATCAGAAAATGCACTCATTTCGTCTCGGTTGGAAACATCGCATTGAAAGCCTGTGATGCGAACGCCCTGGGGTGCATCGACCTTACATAAGGCGATGGTTTCTTGCATGTTGGTGCTGGAGACATCGCACAAGGCAACGTGACAGCCCTGCTCGATCAGTACTTTTGCCAGCTCACGGCCAATACCGGTACCACCGCCGGTGATGACGGCGATTTTTCCTGAGAAGCTCTTCATTAACTGCTAAATTCCGTGGTTTGTCCCGACCTAAACTATACGAGATCGTTCGCAGCAAGTCAGAACCAGAAATACTCAAGTGCTACCGTGGTGAAATGACTGCTTGAAAAAAATAGCGCTCCACCTCTCATCTGGCTGGTGATTTAGAAGACGTACCGGTCGCTGTAATTGTTCGTACCAATCTCCTCGTTTGGCGCAGCCGAGAAGTGTCCTACCATCTTATGCTAGCCAAGTCTTCATCTTCTGTGAGCTAACTCGCATCGGCGTTCCACCTTTTACATTAGGCTTGGAAAGTACTTGAAAAGCCATAGCTTTGGACTGGCTCAACGATAAATGATTCTGGACATATTGCTCGTAGAAGACGATGACGAAGATGCGGCCTTCTTGCGAGGGATGTTGAGACGTGGTCGAAGTAATGAGATTGAACTAAATCACGTTCGTTCTCTTCACGAAGCTCTTGAATACCTGAAAACGAACAGCACTTCCGTTGTATTGCTAGATATGAATCTCCCTGATTCTGTCGGCCTGAAGACTGTAAATGCTCTCCAGGATGCGTTTCCAGATCTTCCGCTAGTAGTACTTAGCGGGCAAGATGATGAAGAATTCGCTATCGAGATATTAAATCATGGTGTTCAGGATTATCTAGTTAAGTGGGAAGGCAATGCTCGCACTATCCTGCGCTCAGTTCGATACGCTATTGAGCGAAAGCGCACTGATTCTCGTTTGAATCAGCTGGCTCATTTCGACCGCCTGACCAATCTTCCGAATCGTCAGTATTTTCACGAGCAACTTGAAGCTGCTCTGGCTCGCGCAAACAGAAGCGGCACAAAAGTAGCCCTCTACTTCATCGATCTAGACAACTTCAAGACCGTTAATGACACGTTGGGACACCACGCCGGTGATGAGTTGCTTGTACATGTAACCAGCTGCCTACTGCCTGAAAGACGCCAAAACGATACGTTGGGTCGCTTGGGTGGCGATGAGTTTGCCTTAATAGCAGAGGACATAGACGGACCCATAGATGCGGCGCGAATAGGCAATCGATTGCTGGAGGCATTGGATGTTCCATGCCTTATCGAACAACGCGAAATTACTGTCTCGGCCAGCATTGGGGTTGCGCTCTATCCTGATGATACAAGAGAATCCACAGCGCTCTTGAAAAATGCCGATATTGCTATGTATCAAGCAAAAGTGAATGGGCGTAACGCTGTGCGCTTCTTCACGGATAGTATGCAAGAGCAGCTGCTACAACATCATCAATTAACCAGCGAATTACGAAAAGCTATAGAAGATGATCAGTTGTTTTTGGAATATCAGCCCAAATTCGATCTAGTGGATCGTAGGGTTGTTGGTGCTGAAGCACTCGTGCGCTGGAATCATCCGGAACGAGGTGTTTTAGGTCCGGACGAATTCATTAGCGTTGCCGAAGAGAATGGCCAGATAATTGAGCTTGGAGCGTGGGTGGTTAATAAGTCTTGCGAAGACATTTCTGTCTGGTTTCGCGAGGGTTTTGATGTTCCGCAGATATCAGTCAACGTTTCACCCTTACAGTTTTCAAAGCCTGGCTTTGTTGCGCGGGTCGAGAGTGCGATCGACAGGTATCAGGTCCCTCCGGAGCTCTTGCAACTTGAGCTCACTGAGTCTCTCTTGATGGAGGATAGTGATTTCCTGCAAAACAGTCTGTCAGATTTGAAATCCATCGGTCTTCAGCTGGCCATCGATGACTTTGGTACTGGATTTTCTTGCTTGAACTATCTTCGCAGCTTTCCTGTTGATGTCTTGAAAATCGATAAGTCGTTTGTAAGCGATATCGGTACCAGTCGTGATGGCGATGCGATCTGCGCGATTGTGATATCAATTGCGCGCCAACTTCAGCTTGAGCCTGTTGCCGAAGGTGTAGAGACAGAAGAACAGCTTAGTTTTCTAAGAAGCCACAACTGTAATGTTGGCCAAGGCTATTTGCTTGCTAGGCCCATGCCTGCCAAACGCCTTGAGGAGTTCTTTCTTCCGGCATCGAGTAACCTCACTCTATCGAGAAAAAAATATGTCAGCTAGTGCTAATTCGGTGTGGACACCGAGCGTAGAAAATCAGAATGAGATCCAGAACGCTTTGCATAGTGATGCCGGTATTGGTTATTGCTATCTGGAAATATCTACTCAAAATCTAACCCTTGATTTAGTGGCGCGGCGGCACTATGGATTGTCGGAAGACGAGCCTGTCAATACGAGCTTGGTGCTTGAGTGTATTCATCCGGAGGATCGAGCGAAATTTGAAAATATGTTCTGGAATGCCAGAAAAATTGAGGGAGAAAAGTTGCGCCACCGGGTGCCTCTTGAAGACGGGAGCTGCCGCTATCTCGAGATGTTTTTACGCGTTGATAGCGCGAATTATTTTCACGGCATTCTGCTAGATGTCAGTGAGGCGATGAATACACAGGAAACACTTGCTGAAGAGCGTCGTCGTTTTGAAGACATCGCAGCAGGTGTGCCAGGGCAATTCTGCTTTATTGATAAAGAATACCACATGCGTTTCTTAAGCAACGATATCAGAGATAGGCTTAACGCGGCTCAAGGAACGTTCGTCGAAGGAAATAGTGATGGTGGTCTGATAGAAAACACTTGGGATGCTCGAATTTCCATGTTTGATTTTTTGACCGATGAAATGTCAGAAGCTCGAAAACCTATGGTTGACCGTGCTCTTAGCGGCGAGGCTATGGTATGGGAAGATGAGTGGACAGATGAGAACGGCGCGAAAATCTGTGAACAGGTTACCTATCAACCAAAGCGTGATCCCGATGGATCGGTTGCAGGAATATTCGCGTTGCGTCTGGACATCACAGATATGCGAAGGATGGAAGCCGAGCTGCGAGAGGCTCACGAGAATCTTTTGCGCTCCAATACCGACCTGGAGCAATTTGCCTATGTCGCTTCTCATGACTTAAAGGCGCCTCTGCGCGCTATTCAAGTGCTGATTGAATGGTTAGAAGAAGACCTGACAGATTATGATGAAGGCGACGTACAGGAAAACATCGGGCTGCTCGGAAAGCGTGCTGCTCGATTAAGTGCTCTGCTAGATGACCTGTTAGCTTATTCCCGAGCCGCGCGTCAGAATGAACCATCTACAGAAATTGATCTTAAAGATCTGGTTGAAGAAGTGTCGGACCTCATTGGTCAAACAGAGAATGGTTCTGTTAAATGGCAAGGATCGGACATACCAAAGATGCACACCGACCATGCAGCACTGCATCAGGTTGTTCGAAATCTCATTGGCAATGCGATCAAACATCACTCGGGTACAGATTGCCAGGTCCTTGTTTCAGCCGCTGTGCGCGATGACTTGATTGAAGTAGCCATTGAAGACAACGGCGAAGGTATCGACCCTGAGTTTTCAGAAAAAATATTTCAGATGTTTCAAACCCTTAAACCACGTGATGACGTTGAAGGCAGCGGCATGGGACTCGCGATTGTGAAGCGGTTGGTGAACCATCATGGAGGCGAAATTTGGTTCGAAAAGCCTCAAAGCGGTATTGGCACCACATTCAAATTTACTTGGCAGCGAAATGCTGACAAAACTCTTAACGAACACTGAGGCAATTACAAATGGACCTACGTCCTGCGAAAACTGTCAGCATTCTTCTTGTTGAAGATGACAAAATCGATCAAAAGGCGATTAAGCGATCTTTCAGTAAACTGCGTATTGGCAACCCTCTGGAAATAGCTAACGATGGAGTAGAAGCCTGGGAAATACTAACGCAGGCAGACGGTGCTCCGGAGCTGAAGCGCCCATTCATGGTGATACTTGATATCAACATGCCGCGTATGAATGGCATTGAGCTGCTGCAAAAAATACGCGCTCATGAAACCCTCAAGGACACCATTGTCTTTATTCTCACTACATCCAATGACGAGAAGGATAAGTTTGAGGCCTTTGAGTGCAACGTTGCGGGCTACATGCTGAAAACCGATATGGATCATAGTTTCATGGAAGCTGTGGAATTGGTAGAAAATTATTGGCGGGTAGTTGAATTTCCCTACGCTCCTATGGCGTCTGCCGGGTGAGATATGGCCCGAGAAGTTTTTTAGCACTATCGTGGTAAACTCGTTTTGTACCTGAACCTAGCCAATGCAAAAACAGAATAAATCACTGTTTGAATACCAACAACACTCCACCTCTGATCTGGTTGCGCACTTTTGAAGCGGCTGGTCGTCTAGGCAGTTTCAAAGAGGCTGCGATGGAGCTGCATGTCTCACCATCAACCGTAAGCCATCAGATTAGAGATCTCGAAGCGCACCTTGGAGTGCTGCTGTTTAATCGCAAAGCGACACCGATGGCATTGACGGCGGAAGGCCAACAATTGTTGCCCGCCTTATCTTCCGGCTTTGGTTCAATCAACTCAGCGTTCGAAGCAAACCGCTCAACAGAATCGGAGTTTCGACTTGGTTGTATGCCCTTTCTGACCAATGAGGTGTTGTTACCCAATATCGCTGATCTCAAGCGTTCGCTTGGTGGCACCCATCTTAGTTTTCGATCAAACACTTCTCTGGATGCGCTTATTGATCCTGATCCACATAAGCGACTGGATGCGGTGATCCGTTACACGACCGGGTCACCTGGTTCGGGCGTGATGGCGCTGGAGCTTTTTGATATCGAACTGGTACCTATTCAAGCGATGAATCAGCCCGTCATCACAGAGCCAGAACATTTACTCCAGGCGCCGATGATTCGGGTTCATGGCCCGTTTGATGCCTGGCGGGAGTGGGCCGTTCGCCACGGTCTTGAACAGGATAGTCACTATCCGCCGAAGAACTTTGTGCTAGAGACTGATAACTATCATGCCGCCACGCTTGCTGCCCGACGTGGCGATGGCCTGTGTCTGGGGGTGTTGCCTTTTGTCTGGCCCTGGCTGGCGGCGGGTGAAATTCGGGCACTGGATGCCTTTCGATGCCAAATCCCCTACAAGGCAAGCCTGGTGTTCGCGGCCCACAATGAATCGAATCCGACGCTCGAGAGCTTGCGTGAGTGGCTGGTAAGTCATCTAACCAACGAAAGAAGTGCATAGCGTACAAGCAGCATGTAGCACAACCTTTTGCCCGGCAAGGGCTGCTCTTCTAGTGTAAAGGCAGATTTTATACACCGACGAGTACTCCCAATGCAGGCCCTCCACTATGTTGATCGCGGCGTTTTGGAATGGCGCGATGTTTCTGCACCATTGCTTCAAACGGCCAACGATGCGCTTCTGCGGCCTATTGCTGTCGCGGCCTGTGATCTCGATCGACTGATTGCGCATCGCGGGTCACCGTTTCCTGGCCCTTTTGTATTGGGTCATGAATTTTGCGCTGTGGTGGTTTCAGTGGGAGATGATGTTGTATCGGTGTCTCCTGGGGATCGAGTGATCGCTTCCTTCCAGCCCAGTTGTGGCACCTGTTCCTACTGCGAGCAGGGCTTTAGTTCAGTTTGCACAAAGGCCCCAACGACATCTATGTACGGGGTTGGTGCTGCAG
>CAYULV010000246.1:0-6025 GCA_964445655.1 uncultured Granulosicoccaceae bacterium
CCCCACCAGTCGCAAGACTGAGGGTGATGAGATAGTCCGCTCCGTACAGAAATGTACGGGACAAGTGAATCCCTTGGTCGCAGGTTCGAGTCCTGCCGGGCCCACCACTCACCTCCCCTGCACTCAACGTATACGTCCGGGCTCTACCCACACACGGGGGACGAGCATTAAACAGCCCTTGCTCCAGGTCGGAAGAAATTATATGAGACTGGGAACGAGTTTTCACCATTGCTCAAACGGGGCCACTTCAGAAACATTTTGATACCTCTCCCCATGCATCCGCCACCCATGAGGTTAAGCACTGCGTCTCGTACGCTCGGCACTCTGTTGTACTAAAAACGTCACCAACTCATCTTTTGGCAATGGTTTAGAGATGTAGTAACCTTGAATGAGCTCACACCCGATTTGGTCTAGTCTATCGAGTTGGGACGCAGTTTCTACACCTTCCCCGACGACCGTCAGGTTCAACGCCTGGGCCATCGTGATAATGGAATCAACAATGGCTTGCCGGCGCTCACTGCCTTCCATAGCGACGATAAAAGAGCGATCAATCTTTACCGTGTCAATGGGCAAATCAGCCAGTAAAGCTAAAGAGGTGTAACCAATTCCGAAGTCATCCATCGACACCTTAATCCCGTTTTCCCGAAATTCATCCAGTGTTTTATTTGCCTGTTCTCGGTTATCGATGATGGCTGTTTCCGTTAACTCGATTTCCAATTGATGGGGTTTGACCTGCGCCTGCTGAAGCGCTTGCAGAGTTTTAGCCACTAAATCTGGATCGCGCAACTGCACAGCAGAGATATTTACGGCCACACTCATATTAGAGTGATTAATACTCTCCCAAGTCTTGATCTGACTAAGCGATTCAGCCAACACAAAATCATACAGCTCGACGATCAAACCATTGGCTTCTGCCATAGGTATAAAATCTTCCGGGGATGTAAACACACCGTCTGCATTGCGCCAACGCGACAAAGCTTCGACCCCAGTTATCGTCTGAGAGGTTAAATCGAACTTAGGCTGGTAAAACACCTCAAGCTCTTGGTTGTGGACAGCATCATAGAGTTCAGATTCTAGTCGGAGATAGGTACGCGCTTGTTTATCCATCGATTCGGACGCAAAACTATGTGACACTTTGTCTGGATTCTTTGATGCTTTGACTCGTTCTGCAGTGGCATTTTCTAACAATCGTTCCGCTGATTCGCCGTGTTTTGTGTGCACTGCAATTCCGATACTAGCGCCCAAATACACTTTATCGTCACCCACTAAGAAAGGCTGGGCTAAAAGACGTCGTAAACGAGTAATCACCGGCATTGCATTCTCAGGTGAATTCATATCCGACAACAACACGCCGTATTCATTGCTTGCAATTCGAGAAAGGTTATGGTCTGTGGTGATTTCTGCCACTTTATCGGTATCACGTAATCCGTTGTGTAAACGCGCTACAAATTCGACAATCAAGGACTCAGTTGCCGAGTGACCAAACGTTCCGACTAGTCTTTCGATGTCGTTTATTTCAAAAGACAGAACGCCAACGCTTTTGTCAGCTCTTGTGCATCGTTCAATTTCAACCTCGACTTGCTGCAAAAACAAAGTGCGAAGTGGGACACCCGTTAGTGTGTCGTGGAGCTTATATTTCTCCAAATCACTGGTGCGCTGTCGAACCAAGGATTCAAGTTGCTTTATTCTCCTAAGCGATTCAACCACCTGATCGCTATCTTTTTCAGATTCATTAGCTTTTTCTGATTGCTCCTCTGATTCATTTTTCTTCATGTATTTTGAGTATATAACAACCTGATTTCTGCCTTGCTGCTTAGCAACATATAACGCTTGGTCAGCGAAATCGATAAAATCTGCTTCTGTTTCAGCATCAGTGTTTAATTCCGCAACTCCGAAACTTGCAGACAATTCGCTCACAGGTAATTGCTCTTTTTCCGGAAGTTCTGTAACAGCGATTCGGATTCGTTCGGCAACCTTCTTAGCTTCTATTGCATTTTGCCCGGGAACAACCATCATGAATTCCTCCCCACCGTATCGACCTACCGTATCGTATTCGCCACTGATCACATCCATAACACCGGCAACTGCCTTAATGACATCATCCCCAACACCATGCCCATAGTTGTCATTAATTTTTTTGAAGAAATCGATATCGGCCATGACAACGCTCAGTGGTACGTTTTCACGTTTAGCTCGCTGAAATTCTCGATCAATGTTTTCCATTAAAACTCGGCGATTGTAGAGACCACTCAATGAATCCCTAGTAGCCAATACTTCCAGCTCTTGATTCTTCGCTTTGAGGGAGTCGTTAAGTTTCAAAAGAGCCGTTTCTTTCTTTTCTAGTTCGATATTTTGGCGTTCGTACACGGTCATATCATCGAGCGTCACCAATACACCGCATTTGTCTTGATTGTTACCCACAGAGGAGCAGCTGGTGACAAAGACCCCTGTGGAGCCATCAGGTAAAGTCAGTCGCAACGGTTTATCTACTATGGGGTTGCCACTCATTAGGGTTTCCGCCCAGGGTGATTTCCAATTTTCATCCTTAACCCAAGGCCAACTATCCAAGGTCTTGCCAACTAAATTATCACTGCTTATGGAAACCAATTTCCCAGCTGCCGAATTTGCCATCACAATTTTCTGATTATCGTCAAGAATGATGACGCCTTCGTTAAAAAGATTGAAAGCAGAATCTACACGACCAGGCACCGCTCGGCTTGGATCTAATTGCACTAAAGCTCGCTTAAAGAATAATATGTATGCAGTAAAACAGCCCAACGCAATGAACGCATACCAAATTAACGTAGATAACCACTCGTTAGTTGGCTTAAATACCACATCAACATTACCCCATCGGGTATCGCCTTTAAAAACCGGTACACGCAAGTGCGTTAAAGTCGATTTATCTTTCACCAGCGACAGCTCAGCAGAGGATCCAACAGAGGCAATAGAATAGCCATTTGGCTGAGTCACTGAAGCCGCAACAACATCTTCGTTACTGGATACAAATTGCCTGAGTGCGTCGACCACATCGCTCGTATTGCCTACCAATGTTACGGTTGAGAGTTGCAGAGCTAACGACTGAACTACAGAACCTCGCGCCTCTCTTAATCCGGAGTCTCCCCGTTCGTCTACCCCAAGCACCCCAGATAGCATGATGACGCTAAGGGTTAACATTAAAGCACTGAGCGCTAGACGAAACGGCCGGGACTGCCACAGATTGAATAGGCCGCGTTTGGATGATTTAATCTTATTCATCATCTAAAACTCTGAATCGGTATCTTTGTTAACCAAAACCGGTATGGGGTCTAAGCTTTGCCACAGCGGAGCCGTCGTTACGGCGGTAGCAACAAGAGAACCGGACTGCAGTAACCAGGTGACAAATCCCACAGTTAATGCACTACTGACAAAGGTGGTGGTAGATACTTGAAACGCTTCCTGCCTTTTATCGTCAGCCGCCTCTTTAGTAAAATTATTATTAACGCTTTGCAAGGCATTGATTAATTCAGGACTAAACGTTGATCCAACCTGTCCACTAAAAAATAAATTGCTAAGCGTTCCTATTTCCGCGCTTGTTTCTTCAACTGTATTGACTAATAAATTTAGGAGCAATCTACGATTATTACCCAGTTCGCTAATTAACAGCTCTGTCGCAGAGCCAGTAGCACCATTGACAAGACGCTGTTCAACTGCTCTTTGACGTAGAACGTCTTCGATTATTCGATCGGAGCCATCAAAACCATCCGTACTGAATAGGTTGTCATCAACCACCCCAGTTTCCGCAAGATTTGAATCAGTGCCAGATTCAAATAAGGAATCATCAGTACTATCCTGCGATTCCTCAAACATCATAAAAGAGCTGCCTGATATCGAGTCTTCAGAATCCATTGAAACTTGAGAATTAGAGACAATTTCATTATTTGCCTCTTCCTGCATGTTGCCACTAAGCGCTTCAGATAATTCGTTAAGTGCGTTATTCTCAACAGTCTCTAGTGGCTGTTGTAGTTGCGAATCGCTGTCAGCTGGCAAAGCTGCAGCGGTTTCCGGCGTTGGCTCAGGCGTTGGCTCAGGCGTTGGGCCAGATTCTAACTCCACAACATTCAACAAAATAATGCCACTGACGGATTCACCCCCTGAGTCCACGACTTGAACGGGGATCTCAATCGCACCCTGTTCCAACAACTCTTGTTGTAACAACTCGCCATCGGGTGTCAATGTGATTGGTATTGAATCAGAGTTTTGCAAAGTAAACGTGAGCGTGTCCCCACTATCTGGATCGGTTACCTCAAGTTGTCCAATTTGCCCAACGAATTCAGTTGTCGTTTCAAATTCAGCGCCCTCAAAAATTGGGGCTTCATTTTCATCTTCAACAGTAATGCTAATTAAAGTGGACTCCGAGCGATTAACTCCATCACTGACTGATACAAATAACTCATATTGTGCATTAGCCTCGTGATCGATCGTGGCTTGTGGTGTAACAGATAAAACTCCGGTAACAGGGTCAATTGAAAATACATTATTGTCATTACCAGAATCTATCCGCCAGTCGGAGATAACGCTTGAGCCATCGTTATCACTAGCCTGCAGCGTCGCTATAGTAATACCAGAGGTGTTTTCTGGAACTACTAAATTCTCTGACTGTACAACCGGTCGTTGATCATTAACATCCCCTACATTGACTGTAAAAACAGCAGACGATGTTGAACCATCACTGGATTCAGCGATTACGGTAAACTGATGAGTACTCTCGCTTTCAAAATCCAGAGCCGTGTTAGTAGATACAACGCCCGTGCTTGGGTCAATTGAGAACGGTTGATTGGCACTATCAACTATCTGATAAGTGACATCATCGCCTACATCAGGATCAATGCCTTGGGCAGTAATACCCACCAGACTACCCGCAGGTAATTCTTCTGTAATCTCATTTGCGTCAGGGTTAGCATCAATAACAGATTCAATTGACCCTGACACATAAACAGATATAGGAGCAATATCCCTTGAGCCGTCGGACGACAAGATTTCGACGAATAGATTTTGTTGAGTACCCGCCAATCCTTCCAGAGAAACTGCTGTTGTTAGCACCCCTGTGACTGGATCAATCGAAAATAGACTATTCACGTCAGTAATGCTGTAAGTCACCGTATCACTAGGATCCGGATCCGCAGCAAATACAGTGACACCCACGGTACTACCGATCGGTGCATTTGCATCAACCGAGTTCAAATCGGTATCGATATCTGTAAATTGGCCTACAGGCCCTGTGACTGAAACGGTCTCTGTTAGTGTTAATACACTACCGTCAGAAGATGTCGCACTTACCGTAAATGATTGGCTGGTCCCTGCATCGCCTTCTAATGTAATCGCATTACTTAACTCGCCGGTATTAGCATTAATACTAAAACGCCCGTTCGCACTATCAACCAAACCGTATACCACACTATCGCTAATATCGTCATCCGTAGCTAATGCGGTAAATCCAACTGCTGTACCCACTCCAGCTGTCGATGAAACTGTATTTATCGCTGGATCCGTATCGATCGGTTCCGTAACACTATGCTCGTTAACGTCGGTAACGTTTATGATAATCGGCGCCGGATTAGACACATTGGTCCCATCAGACACACTGACCATTAACACGTGCTGCTGAGTGTTTTCAGAATCCAGTTCGTTACCCGGGTTTATAAACAGTTGACCATTTGCCGCATCGATTTGAAACAGATTGTCATCATTACCCGATGTAATTATCCATTGCTGAGGGTTAAAATCACGATCATTATCAGTGGCTTGCAAATCCGCGATTTGCGTGGCTACAGGCGTTGATTCTGGAATTGTTATGGTTTCTGCAATAACTTCAGGTGTAAATTCATTAACATCAATTATCTCAATAGTAAAACTCTGTATTGATTCGGTTCCATCAGATGAATTCGCAACCGCCGTAACCGTGAAGTTTGTATCGGTTTCTGCATCAATATTTGCCGTTGTGGTAATAACGCCCGTGGTTTCGTTGATCTCAAAGGGTAAAGCT
>CAYULV010000247.1:0-5918 GCA_964445655.1 uncultured Granulosicoccaceae bacterium
GACTGGCGCACTTCGCGACATGGTGCAGAATCATCTATTGCAGCTCCTGGTCATACTGGCGATGGAGCCGCCGGTGAGCATTGATCCGGATGCAGTACGTGATGAAAAGATAAAGGTGCTACGTGCATTGAAACCGTTGACAGGTAACGATGCGATTGAGAATACAGTTCGAGGGCAATACAAAGGCGGCGCCTACAGTGATGGAGCCGTGCCGGGATACCTTGAAAATGAGGATATCCCCGACGATAGTTCGACCGAGACTTTTGTCGCGATTCGCGCAGAGATCGCGTCCTGGCGTTGGGAAGGGGTGCCGTTCTTCTTGCGAACCGGAAAGCGCATGGAAAGCAAGACAACCGAGATCGTCATCAACTTCAAGAAAGTGCCACACTCCATTTTTTCAACCGCCGACGGAGTAAGTACGCCGAATCAACTGGTGATTCGCCTTCAGCCCGAAGAAAGTATTCGCATGCGCATTTACGTCAAGGCCTGGGGTGATGACATTCAGTTGCAGCCGGTGCATTTGAACCTTGATTTCAATGACGTCTTTCAAAAGCGCAAGTTGATTGCGTACGAACGTTTGTTACTTGATGTCATTCGCGGAAATCAAACTCTGTTCATGCGCCGCGATGAAGTCGCTGCTGCCTGGGCCTGGATCGATCCCATTCGCGATGCATGGGAGCAACAGCAGTATCAACCAAAGTCGTATACCGCAGGGACTTGGGGTCCAAGCGCTGCCAATGCGCTAATCAGTCGTGAAGGATTCAAATGGTATGAAGATTAACTGGCAAGAGTCGAGTGATCGACAGGCACTGAGCGATGAAGTCTCTGACGTTGTCGTACATGCGCTGGCCGATGGTATCGATCGACATGGGATGGCGACGCTGGTGGTGTCCGGTGGCAGTACTCCGTTACCGATGTTTCTTGAATTGAGTGCACGAGATATTGATTGGTCGAATGTCATCGTGACCTTGGCAGACGAGCGTTGGGTGCCTGCCGATGATGATGCTTCCAACGAAAAATTGGTTCGTGAGAACTTGCTGATAAAACGTGCATCGGTCGCGCGGTTTGTCAGCTTGTACCGCGATGGCCCGGTGGATGCGGCGCTTGACAGTATTCGCCAGGATGTTGATAGCTTGCCGTCACCCTTTACCTGCGTGATTTTGGGGATGGGGGGAGACGGGCACACGGCTTCCTTGTTCCCGGATGCGCCAGAACTTGAAATGGCGATGGGTTCGGACCGGTCTGTTGAGTTCCTGAACCCGCCATCTGCAGGTATGCGGCGGATCAGTTTGACGCCTGCTGCGTTACTCAATACCGAGATGTTAATGGTGCATATTACCGGAGCGGACAAGCGTCAGGTACTGGAATCGGCGGATGAATTGCCGATCGGGCGCGTTTTGCAAAGCTACCCCAAAAAGGCCTCTGTATACTGGGCACCCTAGTTTCAGGCTATGGTTCCATGCTGCTAAAAATTAAATCTGCGCGCGAGGGATTGCGTAAATCGGAACAGAAAGTCGCCGATGTCATCATCGCGGATCCCGATGGCAGTGTGCAATCATCGATACAAGCGATTGCGGCAAGAGCAGGGGTCAGCGAACCGACGGTAATTCGTTTTTGTCGAGCACTTGATTGCGTCGGGTTCCAGCAATTTAAGTTGAAGATGGCTCAGGATCTGGCCAGCCGCGGTACCTTCTTTTATCAAAATGTCACGCCAGAGGATTCAAGCAAGGAGCTTGCGGGCAAGCTACTCGATGGTGCTATTGCGTCATTGGTGCAGATTCGAAATCAACTCGACGACAAGGCGCTCGAGAAAGCCATCGGTATGTATCGGGATTGCCAACGAGTCGAGCTCTATGGGTCGGGTGGTTCAGCGGTCGTTGCCGAAGATGCGCAACAAAAATTCTTTCGTCTCGGGAAACCTGCCATTGCATACTCTGATCCGCATATTCAACATGCTGCAGCAGCACTTCTCGATGAGAATGCACTGGTTATTGCCATTTCACACTCGGGGCGTAGTAGCGATATTTTGAAAACTGTCGAGATAGCTCGTGAGACTCGAGCCAAAGTCATTTCCATCACGGCAACCAAGTCACCGTTGGCGCAGTCCAGTGATGTGGCGTTGACGGTTGATGTCAATGAGGACAGTGATATTTTCTCACCAGTCAAATCGCGGCTGGGTCAAATGGTGGTTTTGGATATTTTGGCCGTGGGTGTTGCTGTGCGCGGTGGCGATGAGATGCTTCAGCAACTGGCACGGGCACGGCGCGCGATTGACTTCAAATTTGTCAAAGGCTGATTATTCGCTGACGGTAGCTTCGCCAAAAGCTGAAACAGAGGTAGGCGATTGCAGAATTCTTGCGCGAGCGTAGATGATGTCTTCATCGATACGGAAGATCGCGTTACCTCGGTTGTTGACGTCAACGCTTAACGGGTCACTGAATGATTCATCGCTGGCGATCTGTATTTCAAAACCCAGGGCGTCAGCGGGTGGTTCGATCACTTGAATCAGATATTCATTGCCTTGCTTTTCGATAGTTGTCGTGACGGCTGACAATGCATTGTCTATTTCGGCGATGGTCAGGCGCGTGTTGCTGGTAAATCCCTGCAGGCCATTTTCGTCAACGCCACGGATGGTCAGGTAGTAGTCACCTGCCGGGACGGTAGCGGGCTCAAGGCGAGCGTCAGAGGCGGTGAAGTCGGCGACGGTTTGTCTGGCTGCGCTGTCATTGGACAGGATTGCCGCGTAGCTGCTTACCCCTTGGATATCCCACCAGGTGACATTATCTCCGGGTGCGACGCGTGTCGGGACGTATCGATAGACGGGCGCAGGCAACAGTTCGATAGGATCGCCGGGCGCTTCGCCTTCTTGTGTGACAGAACCGAAGCCTTCTTCCAATTCGACTTCCTGATCTTGCGCCGAGATCACAACATTGCCTTCAGTGACGCCAACCGTCATGTTTTCACTGTCCGCAGAAAAGTCGAAATCGGTGCCGCGCACAGCAGCTGACGCATAGGGTGTGTTGACTTTGAACTCAACCGGTTGACCGTTTCTGCTTTCGACATTCGAGCCGATTGTTCCGCGTTCGATATCGAGTTCAATCAGGCAGCTGTCATCATCGGGTAAACAATTCAAACGTTTTATGACGGCACGCGTATCGGGTTGCAAATTGACCACTGAGCCGGTCGAGAATTCGATACTGATGAAACCATCAAACCCCGTTGAGATGATATCGCCGAGTTCTACCCGGTCTCCGCGAGCCAAGGGAACCGCTTGGGCATTGCTTGTGACGGTGCCTTTGATGCTGGTCACTGTGCCTTTGACGAAGACAACATCGGCTGCTTCGTTTCTGGCGGGAACATGGATAGGCAGCCGGATGATCTGTCCGACACTGAGGGCCGCCGATTCGCTGATCTCATTGAATTCAGCCAGCAACGGTGCATAGCCGCTTGATCCGAGCTCGCGCCTTGCGATGGTACGCAGCGTATCGTCTCGCCGGACAATGACATCACGCGAGATGATTGAGGCAGCTTGCCTTTCGGCAGACTCTGACTCTTGGGCGTGAATGACACCGGAGGACAACGAGAAAAGCGCGGCGGCAGCCACGATCAACGTATAACGAGTTGTGTGGTCGTCCATAGGTCAGGATTCTAGCAAAATGGCGTTATTTATTCCTGCGGCAGGTTTTTGAGTCGCGTAAGACGCAGCATATTGGTCGTGCCAGTGCGCCCGAAAGGCATACCGGCGGTTATCGCGATGATTTCGCCGATTTCGCCAAAACCTTCTTCCAAGGTTATGTTGATCGCATTGGCAACCATTTGATCGATGCCGTCCATCACGTCGGCAATCACCGCATGAACACCCCAGACCAGTGCCAGACGGCGGGCGGTAGCGATATTCGGGGTACAACCGATGATTGCAGCCTCCGGGCGTTCGCGGGCAGCACGAAAACTGGAAAAGCCAGATTCGGTGTACGTGAAGGTCGCCGCCAATGGCATGACAGTCGCGACATGACGCAAGGATGAGCTGATCGCGTCAGCGACCGTGTCGCCGGGTGTCGGCATGGCGGTGTCTATACCTTTTCGATAGTAAGGGTCGCGTTCCACTTCGATAATGATGCGATTCATCGCCGTTGCTGCTTCGACCGGGTATTCACCGGCAGCTGTTTCCGCAGAAAGCATGACGGCATCAGCACCATCGTAGACGGCAGTGGCGACATCGGATGACTCCGCTCGAGTTGGCACCGGTGACTGAATCATGGACTCGAGCATTTGCGTCGCGACCACGACCGGTTTGCCTTCCTGGCGGGCTCGTCGAATGATTTTTCGTTGCACGACTGGCACGGTTTCTTGTGGCATCTCGACGCCCAGATCGCCACGTGCCACCATCACGCCGTCGCTCAATTGCACGATGTCTGACACGTGTTCAATGGCTGATGGTTTCTCGAGTTTTGCCATGATTGCCGCCTGGCCCTTGACGAGCGTACGGAGTTCGGACATGTCTTCCGGGCGTTGCACAAAGGACATGGCTACCCAGTCGATGCCCAGTGTCAGCGCATATTCGAGGTCGGCCAAGTCTTTTTCGGTGAGCGGTGAAATAGGCAGGATCAGATCGGGGACATTGACGCCTTTGTTGCTGCTGATGACGCCACCGACGATTACTTCTGTGCGGGCGCTTTGTTTGTCAAAGTCGATGACTTTCAGGCGGATCTTGCCGTCGTTGACAAGGAGTTGTGCACCTTCTGTCAATGCAGCGAATATTTCCGGGTGCAACAGTGGGGCTCTTGTCGCGTCACCAGGGGTCGGGTCCTGATCGAGTGTGAAGCTTTGGCCGGTAACGAGCTCTTCGCTGCCGTTGGCGAAGGTGCCGACGCGCAGTTTGGGTCCTTGTAGGTCAACCAGAATGCCTACGGGGCGCTCGCGCTGCTTTTCGATCTCGCGAATGATGGCGTGTGTGCGCGCGTGATCTTCATGGGTTCCATGGCTGAAATTAAGACGGAAAACATCTATTCCGGCATCGAACAGCTTGAGGATCGTCTCATGGGTGTTGCTGGCTGGACCGAGAGTGCCGATTATCTTCGCGTCTCGTCTGCGTCTCATGTACTGTAGCTCTCTGGTTTTGTAGTTAAATTACACGTAGCCTCTATGGCCACCAGAGCTTAGTTTATCCTGTTCTGGTGTGTTCGAACAAAATCCGGGGTCTTTGCATGAAAAGTAATATTCGTCAGTCGCGGCGTCAGAAAGTAGTCAAACTACTTGGAAGAAAAAGGCGCTCTCTCTCGCGTGCCGGCGAGATTCTGCTTAAAACACGCAGAAAGCCTTAAATTGCAAGCTGCTACTGTATTCTTGGAGGCATGGACAAGCTAAGCAAGCGCAGTACCTTTGCAAATGAATTGCGGGCGATTGTCCCGCCTCATTGTCTTCTTTCGACTGATGAAGAACTCAAACCCTATGAGTCGGATGGGCTGACGATTTTTCGTGCCAGCCCCATACTGGTGGTTTTGCCAGAGACTGTTGAACAAGTGCAGGGAATCATGCGTTGGGCTTCCGGACGCGGTGTACCGGTCGTCGCGCGTGGTGCCGGCACTGGTTTGTCCGGCGGCGCTTTGCCGCATGAAGATGGCATTCTGTTAGGTCTGGCCCGGTTCAGCCAGATTCTGGAACTCAATCCAGAGCGCGGTTTTGCACGGGTACAACCGGGGGTGCGAAACCTCGCGATTTCCGACGCCGCGCGTCCGCACGGGCTTTATTACGCACCTGATCCATCGTCCCAGATTGCTTGCACCATTGGCGGCAATGTCGCTGAGAATTCAGGTGGTGTGCACTGCCTTAAATATGGTTTGACCGTGCATAACGTTCTGGCAGTGAAAGTCGTGACGGTTGATGGTGAGCTTATCGAGATTGGTGGCTTTGGTCAGGAC
>CAYULV010000248.1:0-5883 GCA_964445655.1 uncultured Granulosicoccaceae bacterium
CGTGTCGATCAGATTCGCACACAGATCGAACAAGCGACGTCTGACTACGACAAGGAAAAACTGCAAGAGCGTGTTGCCAAACTCGCTGGCGGTGTTGCGGTAATCAAGGTTGGTGCTGCTACCGAAGTTGAAATGAAAGAAAAGAAAGACCGGGTTGATGATGCACTGCATGCAACACGTGCTGCCGTAGAAGAGGGCATTGTGCCTGGTGGTGGTGTTGCACTCGTTCGTGCCATCAGTGCCGTTGATTCGGTCTCGGGTGACAACCACGATCAGGACGTTGGTATCAGCATTGCCAAGCGTGCGATGGAAGAGCCGCTTCGTCAGATCGTATCCAACGCAGGTGATGAGCCTTCAGTCGTCGTGGCCAAGGTGCGTGAAGGTAGTGGTAACTTCGGTTACAACGCTGCCAACGGTGATTACGGCGATATGGTGGACTTTGGTATTCTTGATCCGACCAAGGTAACTCGCTACGCGCTTCAGAATGCGGCCTCTGTCGCAGGTTTGATGATTACCACCGAAGCGATGATTGCTGATATGCCGAGTGAAGCCGCACCTGCGGGTGGCGGTATGCCGGATATGGGCGGCATGGGTGGTATGGGCGGCATGATGTAATTGGCGCTTTGATGCCAAAATAGAGCTACATCAATAAATATTATGTGATGTAGTTCTCATTATGTGTTTACTCAAAACCCTCGTCTGATGTCGAGGGTTTTGTTTTTGTGAATCCCTGTTTTGTCACTTCAGCGGCGCAAATTGGTGCCGATACCCGTCTCAGGAATGTGAGGTTTCTTTCGAAATCTTCACGTGTATCAACTTTTGGGCGGTCAATGGAATTTCGTTTACTGGCATCGACGATCTTCAAGGCGCGAGCAGCGAAAATGCTCTCGTGGTCGGTGGCGTTCGTCCTTTTCGCCGCCCAGCTGATCTTTATCGTGCCGGCGATGATCGCCCATTACTACGCGGCTGTCGATACGCTGCAAACTGCCGAACAGGCCAAGGTCACGGCGGCCTTGCAGGCGTCTTTGGGTCGTACGGCAGGAATTCCTGAGCTCCTTCTTGACGAATCCCTTGTCGGGCTGGTGGTGACTGACTCGATTGGGCGGATGGCCATCAGCGCAGGAAACACGGGTGGCTTCAATGGGGGGAGTGAAGAAATACTGAAGGCGACGTCGCCCAGCGGGCTTACTTCTTCCCTGCATGATATAAAAACCGTGACCGGCGATTTGACGGCTGCAACCTACATCGATACAGGCTCTGCACTTGTTAATACCTTGTGGGTTTCCGTGGCGCTGGTTTTATTTGCACTTCTTGCAAGCTTTGCCGGTACGGTTGTCGCCTTGATGGCGGTTGGCCGTCTGTTCATCAAACCACTTGATGAGCTGGTGCTTGCCTTTCGCGTCAGTCGAGAGGAGAGTGATGGCAAGATCCCTGAGCCTGTGGAAGTCGAGGAAACCAATATCCTCATTCCATTAGCTGATGAATTCAACACTTTGATCGAGGAACAGAAGAAGTCGGCTCGACAGGTCAAAGTCAAACAGCAGTATCTCGAATTTGCCGCTCATCATGATCCATTGACACATCTTCCTAACCGTTTGATGTTTGAAGATGCTTTGAAGAAAACAGTCAGTGAAGCGGTGCATGACGAACAGCAATTCGCCATCTTTTTGGTAGATCTGGATAACTTCAAATTTTTCAATGATCAATACGGACATCTGGTCGGTGACAAGATGGTTTCGGAAGTCGGTAATCGCTTGCGAGCCATGATGCGCGATATCGATCTTGTGGCAAGACTCGATGGTGACGAATTTGTTGTGATTCAAAAGGATGTAACGGACCGTACTTCAGCTGAAGAAGTTGCTCGTCGCCTGATGAATGTCGCCACTGCGCCTTACGAGTACCGTGGCTTTACCTTGAAAGCGGCGGTGTCGGTTGGAATATCATGCTTCCCACTTGATGTACATCCAGGTCAGGATGAAGAGATGTTGGGTGAGGAAATTGTCAACAATGCTGCGGTGGCGTTGCAGGAAGCGAAGAGTAACGGCAAGAATCAGTACCAATTGTTCAACGAGAAGATGCGCAGCCGTCTGACGGCCCGTATCCGTCTGGAGCAAGACTTGAAGCTTGCTCTGCAAGATGAACAGTTTGAGGTTTACTATCAGCCCAAGATCAATATCCATACTCGTGAGGTGACCGGGGCAGAAGCACTGGTTCGGTGGCGTCACCCGGTCAATGGTTTTATTTCACCAGAGGCCTTTGTGCCAGTGGCTGAAGAGGCGGGTCTTATCATTGAACTTGGCGAGTGGATCTTGCGCACCGCCTGTACGCAGACCCGAGAGTTGCAGGAGATGGGCTATGGGGGACTGAATATTGCGGTCAATATATCCGCGGTGCAGTTCACCGACGGCAATCTCTTGCCTATGGTCTCCAAGGCACTTGAAGATTCTCAACTGAGCGCTGAGCATCTTGAACTGGAAATTACGGAAAGCGCAGTCATGCATGATCCGGAAGAGGTCATTCTCTCCTTGCATGAGTTAAGTCGATTTGGCATGCGATTGGCGATTGATGACTTCGGGACGGGTTATTCTTCCCTGGCTTACTTGAAGCGTTTTCCTGTTCATACCCTCAAGATTGATAGAGCGTTTATTACCGACATCTCCAGCGACAATGATGATGTGGCGATTGTTGAGGCAGTGCTTGGCCTTGGCAAGCACTTCAACATGAAGGTGGTTGCTGAAGGTGTTGAGGATGAAGACCAGCTGACATTCCTGAAGAGTCAGGGGTGTGACATCGCGCAAGGCTATTTCATCAGCAAGCCTCTCAGCGC
Source organism: uncultured Granulosicoccaceae bacterium (assembly GCA_964445655.1). Taxonomy (GTDB): domain Bacteria; phylum Pseudomonadota; class Gammaproteobacteria; order Granulosicoccales; family Granulosicoccaceae; genus Granulosicoccus. Next base: position 2,828 of record CAYULV010000248.1, read on the forward strand.
TGAATCCTATGTACAGTGGGTAAAGCGCTGGCCCTACGGTGTGCAAGCGGGAGCTGCCTCCAATGTCGTCTCGATGAATGCTCCGGCCGCGCTTGGAAAAGGCGGAAAGACTCGCTGAAAGATCCGCTAGTCGTTATTTGGTCGCCCACCAGACCTGGCAAGGTTTATCTAACGGCGCCATATCCACTTGATGTACCTACCTATCACCCTACGTCCATGTGCTCGCCCGTGCCATCGTGTGTTGCTCGATTGCTTGATGTTCCTTCAAAACCTGGTTCAACGATGACGAAAGATGATTTGTCCGATAAGGTACGGTCAAATCGATCAATACTGCGTCTATTGGGGAAACAAGTATGGCGGATAAAGCGGGCGAAAAACGTTGTCCCTGGTGTCGGGAAAGTGAAATTTATATCGAGTACCACGACAAGGAATGGGGTGTGCCATGTCGTGATCCGAAAGAGCTGTTCGAACTGATCAACCTCGAGGGCGCGCAAGCCGGACTCAGCTGGATAACCATACTGAACAAGCGGCAAGGCTATCGTCGGCTATTCGCCGACTTTGATCCGGTGAAAATCGCACGATTTACAGATGCAAAGCTGGACAAGATTGCCTCAGATCCTTCCATTGTGCGTCATCGTGGCAAGGTGGCTGCGGTCAAAGGCAATGCTCAGGCGTGGCTTGCGCTACAGAAAAGCGGTACGCCATTTGATGAATTCATCTGGTCTTTTGTCGACAATAAAACGAAACAGAACAATTTCAAGACAATGAAGTCGGTTCCGGCCAGTACCGATGAATCGCTTGCCATGAGCAAGGCGTTGAAAAAACTCGGTTTCAAGTTTGTCGGGCCGACTATCTGCTATGCCTTCATGCAAGCGGCTGGTCTGGTCAATGATCATCTGGTTTCTTGTCCACGGCATAAAGCGGTGAAGAAACTGGGGTAGTTGCATCGGGTCTCGGAACTTACTGACCAAAGCGTTTGTTACTCTTGGCAAGCCAGCGCTCCTCTGCGGCGGTATTTTCTCGACCGAGAACTGCATTGCGGTAAGGGTAACGCCCGAATGCGTCAATGATGGCCTTGTGCTCAATGGCGGAGTGCAGGGTGCGGCGGGTAAATTCCTTCAGATCGTTGCTACTTTGTTCGTATAAGGTGGTAAACCGTTTGAGTGATTCGGCCTGCAGTTCGTGCGACTCTGCATGTTCAAGTGGCAGGTAGAAAAATTTTCGTTGGGTTATCGGTAAGTTCTTATCGAAGCCCTTCGACAGTCCATCGAGACATACGGATTGAGCTTTGTGATCAAAGGCAAACGCCTTTGCGCTACCGCGAAAAATATTGCGCGTGAATTGATCAAGCAGAATCAGCAGGGCAAGACTACCCACGGCGTCCTCCATCCAAGCATCGAATTCACCGTTGCCAGCCTTGATCACCGTATCGGAAAAATCGTGCGTCAGTTGCTTGTCAAAAGATTTGCCGCCATTGAACCAACGCTTGGTTTGAGGAAGGTCCAATCGGTTTGATGTCGCATCCTTGAACCACGTATCGATAATCTGGTGTTGGAGTGTTGAGAATGCTCCAAGGTCGGTGTTCATCGTTGGTCCGCGCTCGGTTTGCGTATGCCTGGTTTGCATATGCTCGGATTGTCAGGGGTCTCGGATCAAACTGCCGAGATGCAAGATAAGAAATATGTGCTGTCAAACGCAAGTGAACTGCGGCTACTGCCTTGCGTTTTATCTGCAGTTGTTTTGTTTCGGGGGTTGATCCGGTCCAGTTTCGGTGTCGATAACTCCTTGGCTACTTTACCCACGTTGCTGATGATCAACAACAAGCCTCTGTGTGCCCCCGCCGGTCATCGGCCGGCCATTTTTGCCAATGACGGTGCCGTTCGTCGCGCTGGAGCGTTATCACGGAGAGCGAATCCACGTACCGGCCGCTGGGCACAGATCAACGGCGTTTCAATGCGGTGTCAGGGGCATTGGACTTAGTCTCGTGTCTAGCGACGGTTTGTGGTCGGTGCTTTGATATACTGCGCCTTCTTACACTGATGTCACCGTCAAAAAACCGGAGAATTTACGGGATGAGCGCTGTTTCACCTGCCAGCCACGCCGACAAGGCCGATATTTTTCTTGACCAATGGATACCGTTGGCCTCAAATTCCCAGCGATGGGTCCGAAATGTCGTTGTGGTATTGATAGGCACCGCCTTTCTCGCGCTGTCGGCCAAGATTTCCGTGCCATTTTTTCCTGTGCCCATGACGCTACAGACACTCGTCGTGCTCAGTATTGGCATGTTGCTGGGGCCTCGGCTCGGTGCTCTGACCATCATCGCCTATCTCGCGCAGGGCGCCATGGGCCTGCCGGTGTTTCAGGGCACACCTGAAAAAGGTATTGGTCTGGCGTACATGATGGGGCCTACCGGCGGTTATTTGATTGGCTTCGTCGTTGCGGCTTTCGTTGTTGGCCTGCTTGCTCAACGTCATTGGGATCGTTCTCCACTGAGTACTATCGCCGCTATGGTCATTGGTAATGCGGTTATCTATGCGTTTGGACTGGTGTGGCTCGGTAGCGTGCTTGGCTGGGACAAGCCAATACTCGCTTGGGGCATGCAACCCTTCCTGGTCGGCGATTTTGTCAAGATTCTCATTGCGGCGGCAGTTCTTCCATTGTTATGGAAACGGGAAAAACGTCATGATTGACGCACGAACGTGGTTGTTTGCACGTGTGCGAATTGCTGTATTGCCTGCTTGTCTCGCGTCTGCGCTGGCCCTGGCAGGCTGTGCTGCTGACGGCAGTCCGAGCCTTGAGGGTCTCAAGTCCGTGGCTGAGACTGCGATCGGCGGACAGTCAGGTGAACTGACAACCGACGAAATCACGCGCGGTCTGAAAGCGGCGTTGACAACGGGTTCCAACGCGGTCGTCTCTCAGTTGGGTCAGAGCGGTGGGTTTGATGCCGATCCGGCGATCAGAATACCGTTGCCGAACACATTGAAAAAGGCGCGAGATTTTGCCAGCAAGGTGGGCCTGGCAGGCTCATTTGATGATCTTGAGGTAAAACTCAATCA
>CAYULV010000249.1:0-3438 GCA_964445655.1 uncultured Granulosicoccaceae bacterium
TTTGCCAGCACATGAAACATCTCATGTGCTAGTGCAATGCCTTCGTCCCGAAGTGCTGCCGTCAGCCAGACCGAATCAGTTAACCAGGGTCGGTTACGCGTATTGGCTCGACCAAATGCTTCGGCATCGAACGCCAATTGCATGCGGGTATCATGTGCGAGCACAACGGTGAGCTTCCTGTCGGGACCACTGGACCGAAGTGATTGCATGACCGTTTTGGCAGGGCCAGTACTCAGGTCCTGTTGATAAGGGGCAACCTCTGCATCAAAAATATCAACACTCGACATGCTGATCGCACACTGTTGCAAAATACCGGACGCCTGGTCGAGCATCGTGCTGATACGTTGATCATCATAGGCTGAATTCAGCACGATCAATTCGACTGGTACCGTCAGAGTGTCAACGAGACCGGTGGTGGTTTCGGTACTGTCGCCCCCTACCATCGTCGGCGCATACTTGCGTTTCTTAACGACAAGCGGTAACTGCTCGATGCCGATTTGAGGGTCAGCCAGATACCCCGAACCGATTTGACGTGGCGCTGTGCCATCAGCAAAACGTCTGCGGATCCACTGCAGAATATCGTCGGCCGTGAAATCCGGATGCGCCTCGACAAGACGTGCTGCCAAGGCAAGCACTCGCGGCACGGCATAGCTCGAACCGGACGCTTTGCCAGAAGAACCATCAAACTCAATTACGCGCTGATCCTCGGCCGGGACAAGATAGTCAACACTATTGCGCCCCCAGTTTACGCCGTCGGCTGGCCTGACAAAATCATCGGCTGAGGTCACTACCAATAAATTATCCAGATCCAGGGCCGCGGGATACACCGGCTCCTGATCAATGTCACGTCCATTATTTCCGGCAGATGCAATGAATAACAAATCAGGGTTCTCACGCGCCGCCTCTGCAAACACCGTCCACAGATCAGATCGATTACTCCCGAGTGGCAGACCAATAACACGAACATCATTGTCGACAGCATGTTGTATCAACTGACGCATACGTGTCATGTCTGGTCGCGGGTAGCGATAGGCAACCAGAGCCGCATTGGGTGCTTCGCGCATGAATAGCGACGCCGTTCGCGTGCCATGCCTGACAACCCGCCCATGGGACACCGGGTGTGAATCAAAAGGCCTGTCATCCATGTCCCAAAAATCATAGGCGATAAGCTTGCCGTCGGAATCTCTGGCGAGCCCATCGGCAATTTCCGGTAATAGGTAATTGATACCGGAGTCAACCAAAGCTGCACGAACACGGGCGGTGCCAGGGCGTAGTTCCGGCACAACGGGGTTGTCACCCATTGACTCAAAATTCAGCGCCTGTGCGTGCGCCTCGGCCGCGACACTACAAATGAACGCAAAAAAGAATGCAACAAATATGGGAAACCTGAACAAACCATTAATCAACGACGTGATCCTGTCAGCTCAAACATTCGCTCGGTCAAACATACGATCCCCCTGCTCGCGGATAATCTGTTTGGCCTTTTGTACTGAGTGATCAATTGCTGCCTGTTGATCGGCGTGATTATCGGCACGAATGAACTGGGTCGACTTTTCTTCGTCACCCACACCTTTGCTGATCGTTCCCGCCGTCCGGTACTGACCACCTTCCTTGATCGGGCTTGCAACGATGACGAACCCTTCGTGTTCGACCGGATCTGAGGCAACACCTTGACTGGCACCCTCGCTGGCACCTGAACCGCCAAACAATTTACCCAAAAAGCTCCCAATACCCATGATCAACCCCCGTCGCGTTGGCTCATCATATAATGTGCCGCACGACTCTGCACACCCCATCTTGTTTCCGCAACCAATTCGGCCGAATGCTCCGTTATATCCACTATGAATCCCCTGTTGGCCGCCTGCTGATAGCGTTAAACAATGAGGGTCTCAAGCATATTAATTTTCCCGAAGGGTGTCGAAGCAGAAAGGCTGACGACAACTGGCAACAAGTCCGCTACAAACCCGGTGGAGATGATTTGCCTTCGTCCGAGTTTGACCCGGTGGTCACGCAACTTGATGAGTACTTTGCTGGTAAACGACAAACGTTTGATCTTGATCTTGCGCCGGAAGGCACAAGCTTTCAGCGTGCCGTTTGGCAGAAACTCACCACGATCAAATACGCCAACACTTGCAGCTATGGCGATATTGCAAAGAGCCTTGGCAAACCCACTGCCAGCCGCGCGGTAGGGGCCGCAAATGGCGCCAACCCGCTATCGATTATCATTCCCTGCCACCGCGTTATAGGAGCAAGCGGAAATCTGACTGGCTTCGGTGGTGGACTGCCAACCAAACAGTGGTTGTTGGCGCACGAACGTGGCGAGGGTCAGTTATTCGCTTTTGACGACATGCTGTGAACACAAAGCCGCGTGACACGAGGACATCACTACCACCCCATAAGCCGCTTGAAAAAACCCGGCTGCAGTGACGCTTCGCAGCTTGCATATTGCGCGGCATAACGATCTGCTCTTGACTGTACATTTGTCGCCGCGCGGATCAGCCACGGTTTTTTGTTATGTGTGCCACGGGCATAACCGGCTGGCCCTTCGTGATAGTTAAGATATAACTGGTTCGCATCCGCTCGAGATATGCCATTGGCCTTCACAGCCTGAAGCATGTACCAGTGAATAAAATCGGTTGCGTCGGCGAAGTCATGCCTTTCGCGCCAATGCTCACCGGTCGCGTCGATATAGGAACGCCAGGTTCCATTGATCGCTTGCGCATAGCCATAGGCAGTACTCAAACGACGCCAAGGAATGAAACCCAATAACTTGCGCCGCGGTGGTCTGGCCTTTCTCTGAAACGCTGATTCCTGATACATGAAGGCCATCGGTATATGCATCGAGCTGCCCCACTTTTTTTCAGCGGAGACCGCCGTTTTGTGCCAGCCGCGCTTTTCCTTGAAGATCGAGCAAATGTTTTCAGGATTGCGTGGCGGCGCGCTGGCACACGCTTGGGCAAACAGCAGAATCACCAAAAGCGGCAGAACGGGACGAGTTTGTTGCAGCATATCTCGAGTGTAGTCAGATAAACTCGGCGCATCATGAACAAGATGCCAGATAACGCGCCAGTTCCCGGGCGCTACAAACATTATAAAGGTCCCGAGTATCAAGTACTTGGCATGGCCCGTCACTCAGAGACCGAGGAATGGCTGGTGGTCTATCAGGCCCTCTATGCCGAGCGCGGCACTTGGGTGCGCCCATTGAGCCTATGGCAGGAGCCAGCAACGGTCGAGGGTGCGGACGTCGAACGCTTTTCGCTGACAAAGGCGTCTGGCGAAGGCACTGACACCCCCCTGGGCTGAAAACGGCAACTTGCCTCGAGGCACTGGCCCATACAAGCCACAAACGCCCCTGCGGTCACAAGAAAAATGGCCCAGCCATGCCTGACCGGCCGTACCTGACCGGCCGTACCTGACCGGCCGTACCTGACCGGCCGT
>CAYULV010000249.1:3538-5817 GCA_964445655.1 uncultured Granulosicoccaceae bacterium
CCTGACCGGCCGTACCTGACCGGCCGTACCTGACCGGCCGTACCTGACCGGCCGTGCCTGACCGGCCGTGCCTGACCGGCCGTGCCTGACCGGCCGTGCCTGATCAGCTGCTGATCAGACCGCCGTAAGACTCAATAGCCTGTCAACAGCCAACTCTGGAGTGATACTTGCTGCAAGCCAGCCACGGTTTCAAATTTTTCGAGCTCGGTCATGGCTGTTTTCCGACATTCTCTGGTAGTACTGGCGCTCTCTTTGCTGTCCGCTTGCGCGTCGACAAATCCAGCACTCGATATTTCTGGCGATGCGCCTGAAACGGAAGCCCAAGCGGAACCCTCACTGATTCAAACACTGCCGGAATCAATTGAATCATTTGACTATGTGAATTATCGCTACTTCGATGATGTTGGCGACGGCTATCAGTTGCGATACAGCAATCAGCGTAAACGCCGGATCGCCAGTGTATTTGTCTATCCCGTCGATGAGGTAAACAAAACGCTGGAGCACAATCAACTGGTACTCGGCTCTACGCGAGCGACAATGGAGGCCTTGGGCGAAGCCGTCAGACAGGGGCACTACGTCAATTTCAATGTGGTGGATGCAGCAACCAAATCGCAAGGTGTCAGAACCGTTGCGCGAGTACAGGCAACCTATCTACAAGAAAACCTCGCGTCTTATACGCTTGTGTACCAGACCGAACATGAAGGCACTTTTTTAAAAATCCGCTTTACCATGCCCGACAATGAAAGTAACCGTAACAGCAGAGAATGGGATCAATTCGCCGATCAAATGTTCAAGTTGATTATCGACGATTTGCAATCCGAAGCCGTTCCGGCGTCATCGACTTGAACTGAGGCCTTCCCTGGCCTCAACCATTGGCTACTACTCCGCGTTGGTCCGCAAAGTAACGCTTGCTGGCTCGCCTAAATTACCTGCTGCGTCCATCGCTCTTACCTCGTAGGTAAATTCAGCACCTGCCTCCAGACCTTCGTCGAAAAAGCTGATGCCATCGCGAGTGTCCACGACAGTGCCGTTGCGGCGAATTTCATAGCCTGTAACAAATGAACTGGATGAGGTTGCAGCATCCCAGAACACTTCCAGTGCGGAACTTGAATAAGCAATCGCGCTGATGCCGGTGACCGCACTCACGCCGTTGCCGTCATCACCCATGGCTGTAATGGTGATGCGCGCGACCGGGTTCAGCCATCGGTGCACATACTCGTTTATGTCGCTTGAGCCACCTTCGGCGTTGTCATCCCCAACGACATTGCGGTGAACGTGAACGAAGCCCTCAGCACGACCAGGCACTCCTGTGCCGCCCGTTCCTGTGCCACTGGCGACAACCGGAGGTGGTGCAGGAAAACCCGCTTCACCCGGCGCTCCACTACCCACAAGTTCATCGTTAGCTTCGGTGCCGGCATCGTAGCCGATGGCATCGTACGTTACAGATTCTCCCGCACCTGGCAAGCTGACAGAATTGAGACCAACGAAGCCGTCATTGGTGGGCAGAAGCATGCCCGCGAGTGACAGAACAGAACCGGCACCATCGTTGATTACCATCGTTGTTGTACCACCCGGCGCTAGCAGACCTTCGCTGCTTGCAGATGTTGCTCCGATGCTTTCAAGCAATGCGGCCAAAGGCTCGATGTTACCGCCTTCCGCCATCGCTTGAAGCTCCGGTGATGCCGCACTGCCCGCTGAAAATATCTGGGCCGAAGGTGCATGCGTCGCTGCGATCAAAGGCGTGAAATGTAAGCCACTTGTCAAATTGATCACTCTGACCTCGTAGGTCGCCGCGCTCGCTGTGGACGATAGCGCGACACTCATTCCGGTAGCCAGCGTGGCCGCTATGATTTTCTGTCGATACACGATGTAAATCTCTCCTGATTATTGATGTGAAATCGGTTACAACGATGGTCTCGGAATGTTGGTATATCGCAAAGTTCTCACGAGAAAATCACGATTTTCAGTTATTTCCGTGAACAACGTTGGGATGGCGGCGAGTGCAATGTCAACAAGTACAGGAACACATACACGAAGACTCATGGTCATGCCACTTGACGGCCTGCATCAAGAGTCGCGCGGCCATTCCTTGACGGGAAATCGACCAGCGAGATCACCCCGGTTCAGGGACACTTTTGTTACTGCTTGACCGACGCAATCTGCGACCGGTACACGCGCTCACCAGCGAAAAAAAGATCCCGCAGTCTTTGCCAGGGTACAGACTGAACTCCGGGCCACCCAATGGCTGCTCACGATCTGATTCGTTGCAAAATAAGTTG
>CAYULV010000250.1:0-5785 GCA_964445655.1 uncultured Granulosicoccaceae bacterium
GCGGGCAGTTCAAATATCAGGTGCCGTAAAACAGGTGATTCGTGTATTCAAGAAATATAATTTCACCGAAAACCCTCGACAATATTTGGTTTTAGCCATTTCTTACGCCGATGTAAGCGCCAGAGCAAGACACCAGGGACTAGAAGGCCAAATATCAATCCTGCCCAAGTACCACCCCAAGCCGGTTAGCACAGCTTCCCTAAAGTACACGATCCATCAGTCAAAAATGAGCCGATAGCATCTCGGCATCGGCCCATTGCAAATCCAACGCGCTAAGCCTTGTGATGGACCTCTTTCATCGCATATACCGGCGTATCCAAACCTTCCTGTCGCGCCTTCAGCTGCAACGCCAGAAACTGTGAGTAGTGACGCGACTGATGAAGGTTGCCTCCATGAAACCACAAACCAGTCTGCTTGGTTGGTTTCCACATATTGCGTAACTCACCTTCCCAGGGCCCTGGATCTTTTTTCGTATCCGATCCCAAGCCCCAGCATTTCCCAACAGTATCCGCAACTTCCTGGCTGATCAGATCAGCAGCCCAGCCATTCATCGAAGAATACCCTGTCGCCAGAACGATCAAGTCCGCTTCAAGCTCGCTGCCATCATCAAAGGCAATGCCGTTTTCAGTATACCGTTCAGCTTGTACCCCGCTCTTGAGCTTGATCTTGCCATCCGCTACCAGATCGCTGGCACCGACGTCAATGTAATAACCAGAACCTCGGCGCAAATACTTCATGAACAAACCTGACCCGTCCTCACCAAAGTCGAGCATAAACCCTGCTTTCTCCAGTCGAGAATACAAGTCAGCATCACGCTTGGCCATTTCTTCATATACCGGTATGTGGAAACCATGCATGATCTTGTAGGGTACCGAGGCGAAAATCAGGTCAGCCTTGTGATGATCTATGCCGTTGGCAACAGCATCTTCAGAATATAAACCACCAAGTGCGAGCTCCATCAATGACTCAGATTTGGCAATATGGGTAGAGCTTCGCTGCACCATGGTTACATCAGCACCAGATTCATAGAGTGCTGCACAGATATCATGTGCCGAATTGTTCGAACCGACGACAACACACCGTTTTCCGACATAAGCATCGGGACCTGGATGCTGACTGGAATGCTGAACTTCGCCTTTGAACTTGTCTCTATCAGGGAAGTTCGGGATATTCGGCTTTGCTGACATTCCGGTTGCCATGACCAACTGCTTTGGTTTCAAGGTGAGTGACTTGCCGTCTCGTTTGACCTTGACGGCCCATTCACCTTTTACCTTGTCATATTCAGCGCTCTCACAAACTGTAGAACCCCAGTAGTTAAGCTCCATGATTCCAGTGTACATTTCCAACCAGTCGCCAATCTTGTCCTTGGGTGAAAATACCGGCCAGTGCTTGGGAAAAGGTAGATAAGGCAAGTGGTCGTACCAAACCGGATCATGCAAGGCGAGAGATTTATACCGCTTGCGCCAACTATCGCCTGGGCGTTCATTTTTCTCGATGATGATTGTTGGAACATTCAACATGCGCAAACGTGCGCCCAAGGCAATGCCACCCTGCCCGCCACCAATGATCACGACATAGGGCTGTTCATCGTAACCCAGTGATTTTCGCTCCGCTTCACGGTTTTCGAGCCAGGTAGTACGTTTTTCCTCGAAGCCATGCGAAACACCTTTTATTCGGCGATGACCTTCCGGCTCTTCATAGCCTTTTAGCTCGACAAGTGTTGTCAGAAACGTAAATGCTTTTCCCTCACGAAGACGAACATGACTGCGACCTCGTCCACTTGCTGTTTCAAATGTCAGCCAAGCCTCAGTGATTCCATCAGTTGTCGCGGGTGGTTCCTCAATCTGCCACTGGCTGAATTGAGTCTTGGCGGCACACGCGTTCAACATAGCGGCAATAGCCTCATTCCCCTCCGCCGTGTGAATATTCCAGGTAAGACTTACCAAGTCTCGCCAGAATCCTTCCGGCTCAAAGAGCGCCGCTGCGTCCCCCGGTGTGTCAGATGTCAGCGCTTTATCCAACGCCGTTAGCCAGGTGTCAACTTCTTGCTGCGCCGGTGTTATTGCTTCCTGTTTCACTGCTTCGGCCATCTTTGATCTCCTTCGTTAGTATTTTTAATCTTGTACATGCAAGATATAAAGATTACGAGGATCTATGCCCTTACAACATCTATCGGGCACACGATTCAAGCATCCAGCCAGACATCGATGCTATCGCAGTAGGTAGCTCAAAACAAATAGACCAAAAGCCCCAGAGGTAATCTATATAATTTGGGTAATAACGACGTCATAGAACTAACGCCGTCAAACCGGGCTTTCCAATATTCAGCACGTTTGGCGATACAGACTGGACCGGTACTCCTATTCACTGGCGCCGCGAGGCCACCGCTGAGTTTCGTCAACGACGAAAACCAGTTTCCATGGTAAAAAAAGTTGGTTTCAAACCTTTCAACGGCTCTTGCAGCGCTGCAACTTCGGAAGCTGGCCCATGCACCTCAAGCAAGTCGAGGTCAGCAATCTTCAAAGCCTGCTGTAGTAATTCGTCAACATTCTCAAGGTGTTTCAGAATACCTGCCGCGCTTTTGTACCCTTCGCGACAATGCGCTCGCTGACCACTGAAGCTGAAACCGTAGAAAACGACATCGGGTTCAGCCTGAGTGCGTTGGACCATTTTTTCACCAAGCGCCTTGAATTCCTCCAGCTTGCCATCGTGCACAGTAAAATAAGGAACAAGGGTGCAAACAGAATCTTCAAGTGACATAGTCGATCTCCATTGCTAGTGAGGCTTCATTCTATCGTGAAGATCAATAAAGTAAACTCGTCAAACAAACGTCACCCAGTTTAAAAAGATGACACTGACAACAGATTCCACTGGGCTTCTACTTGCCTGATTACGACCGAGCACTTGCCAAAGTTACTCTGGGCCCTTCATTCGCAGCTCCTGTATATTGTTCACTGACTGCCCGTAATCGGTTCGCCCTCGTAGGGTCGGTTTATCCTGGCTAGTCAGTTGGTCCCCGACAATAAAAGCATAAGAATCCCAGTCAACACGACACCTGCTCCAATCCATTCACCAAGAGAAGGCTGTTCACGGAAAAGAAAGAGAGACAAAAGAATCGCAAAAAAGAACTCGCTTTGTCCAATTGCATTCACGAGAGCAGGAGAAGCCAATGCAAACCCAACAAACCAACAGGAAGAACCACCAACACTCATCAGACCAGTAAACGCCACCAGTCGATAGCGTTTCAACAAATCAACAAACTCAGATCGATCACGTAAGCTGATTGCAACCGAACATATGATCAGCTGCATGGTTGCAAGAACCAACAGACTAGTCATGCCTTGCCCAACGGGGCCTAGCGAATCGAGGCTTAACGCCAAATTGGCTTGACGTATGAAAAGACCGGTAAAGGCGAGCACAATTCCGGCACCTAACCCCATCCAAAGACTTGTCCAATCAAATGGACACGCTTCCATGGCCCCCTTGCTGCTGACGCGAGCCCGTCCTAATAGCAGCACACCGAAAGTCACGACCACAAGCGCAGTCCATTGCCAGACATTAAAGCGCTCATGGAACAGCATGACGCCAAAAATTGCCTGTGCCGGAATCATGATTTTCAAATAAACGACGCCAACGGCGAAATTTCGGCGTTTGACAAGACTGGTCTGGACGATCGTCGCGAGCAATTGCAACAACGCGGCTGCGCCAATCCAAAGGAAAAAAGATGTCCCCAGCGCACTTACCCAAACAGTTACATCGATATCGCTTCCCTGCAAGGAAATCAACAAAATAACTGCGGATACTGGTACACCAAGCAGCACCCGAGAGAAGGGGCTGGCCCACATGCTTGGCGAGCTAATTTGCCCATCACTAGAAACGCTGATCAGTCGTTGTCCAGCGACCCGGAACGCTTGAAACGCACCACCGAAAAAGCCTAGCCAAACCCAAGCTTCTAGCACCCACTATCCTCCCAACAGACGAAGCGCCCTAAATCAGTGGATTGCTGACAATTCGCCCAGCGGATATTCGATCCGTCATCAACGCAATTCAAGAACTATTCTTTGAAACGAACTTGCAGAGCGATATCAAATTCTTCGTTGACGTTAAAGCGTTAGTCAATCAGGTCTTATCCCATACACTCCTGGAACAGTCTGATTACCCGATTTCACGCAATTAAAACCGTTTCGCTCAAGGACACCCTTGATGGTGTCATAGTCAGCGGGCGGGCTGTGCACTTCAATATTGATTGCACGAACATGCTCAAGCCAACTTGTGTCGCCATTCATTAGCTCAGCTTCAGCGCCTTCGATATCCATTTTGAGATAATCAACCGTCTTGATGTTGAAATCTTCCATCAAACGATTGATAGTTACTGTCTTGGCAACTTTCTGCGAAGCAACATCAACTCGATCCTCGATGATACTGAGATCGTGTACATCATCCCCGCCGTAATGAATCTCTTCGTCATCTGTCACCCAAACGGCAGCGTTGACTATATGGCAACGGTCACGTAATTGAGCTGTGTTTTTTTCCGCCATTAATGCGTTGTCGCGATCAAGCTCCACAGCAACTATGCTGGCGTTGGGAAACTGATGGGCAAGGTGTGCTGTTGCGTAACCTACATTTGCGCCCAGAGATATGATCCAACCGTCACACACCAGATCGCTCATTGGCATATGGTATTTTTCATGAAAGACGTCCCACAAAGTAATGGCGTCCATTGTTCCAGGACGAACCAGCATCGGACTGGTTGACGCAGCTTTCACCGAAATTTTCTGGATCTCATTACCGGCATCGCTAGCGTTGCGAGTTTTCCGGTAGGTGTTTATCGCATCAAGATCTGCAAAAACAGACCGATACTCGAGATAAGATTTTATTTTGTCGAGCATTTCCGTCTAATTCCACTTCATATCTAGCCCAACATACAGGTTTCAGATGAACCAGACTGACTTTGGGCACGTCAGATTACGATGTTTTACGCTTGCTAGAGAGCCCGCTTTATTTTCCAAAACGGCGCGACCGAAACGTTACTGGAACGAATCAGTAACCTCTCTTTTTATATCAATTTTGTCCAGACAAACATACTTTATTTTCCGCCACACTAAATGCGCATCCATAGACAGAATGAGCATAGGAACAGAGAAAATAACAGATGAGAGTGAACTTTCGACGAAACTAAACCCTTTCCCATAAAAACACAAATAGACCCAGTGGGCAAATTTACTAGCGTGCGGCTACTGTTTGTCTGGAGTTTTGGGCTTTTCCGATCCTGAAAGACGAACGCTGATTGTTCCAGAAACAGGAATTTATTTCCATGAAAAAGGCTGCTTCATGACTGATAACAAAAATGATCAGATACAACAAAGCCCACCCATAGCATCACCAGGCTGACAGAGAGCACATCCAAACACAAATCCATATCATGGAAACGAAAAAAGGCCACCCCAAGAGGTGGCCTTTTCCCAACCGTCCATAGGGACGGACAATAAAACCCGGCGGTGACCTACTTTCACATGGCGAAACACCACACTATCATCGGCGCTGAATGGTTTCACTTCTGAGTTCGAGATGGGATCAGGTGGTACCCAAACGCTGTGGCCGCCGGGAGAACTGGTACGCATCATCGTGTTCAATCAAAAAGAAAGCTCACGCTGACAACGAAACTGGAGAGTCGAAAGTACTTCAATCATTGTATGTCTACATACAACCACCAAGAGCAAGCCTGTCAGGCAACTGCTTGGGTGTTATATGGTCAAGCCTCACGGGCAATTAGTACAAGTTAGCT
>CAYULV010000251.1:0-5763 GCA_964445655.1 uncultured Granulosicoccaceae bacterium
ATCATACACAGACATACCCCATATCAAACCAACAGCTGTTGATAGAGGGCGCCAGTTGCGCAAGTTGTGTGGACAAAATAGAGTCGGCGCTAAAAGCGGTACCAGGCGTCGAACGCGCAGAGATGAATTTAGCCCAACGAACCGTCTCGATTGAAGGTCAAGCCGATCTGGAATCTCTTACCGCTGCAATAGAACGGGTGGGCTACTCGGCGAAATCGCTGGATGACAAAACCGATGACGATATTCTCGATGAAAAGGAGCAAGCGGATCTCGTGTACTACAAGGGTTTGATGCGCGACACCGTCATCGCGCGCTCGGACTCGGCATCCCGCTCATGATTTATGGCTTGTTTATCGGCGAAATGACCGTCTCAAGCAACGCCGAGCGACTTGCCTGGGGGTTGGTTGGGCTGGCGACGTTTGCGGTGATGGCCACCTCAGGCCGACATTTTTATTTGGGCGGCTGGAAATCCATCTGGTCTCACACCGCCAATATGGATACGTTGATTGCGTTGGGCACCGGCTCCGCCTGGCTGTATTCCATGGTTGTGGTGTTTTTACCGCAGCTGCTCCCGGAGATGGCACGCCACGTGTACTTCGAAGCGACCGCCATGATCATCGGCTTGATTAATTTAGGATTGGCATTGGAAGTCAAAGCACGCGGCCGGACTTCTGAGGCAATCAAGCGGCTAATTGGTCTGCAGACCAAAACCGCGCGCGTGGTTCGAGACGATCAGGAAATAGACGTGCCCATCGAAGACGTGTTGCTGGACGACATTGTGCGCATTCGCCCGGGGGACAAGATCCCGGTCGATGGGGTAGTGATAGACGGCAGCACCAACCTCGATGAATCAATGCTGACCGGCGAGCCGATACCGGTTGCTAAGCAGGTCGGTGATACCGTGGCGACCGGCACGCTCAATAAGACTGGATCCATTCTCTTTAAAGCCACCCGGGTCGGTAAAGACACCGCACTCGCGCAGATCATCGACATGGTCAAGCATGCACAAAACTCCAAACCTCCGATAGGGCGCCTGGCCGATGTGATTTCTGCGTACTTTGTACCCGCGATTATGATCATTGCCATTATCAGTGCGCTGGTTTGGTTGAATTTCGGCCCAGCGCCGACGGTTGCGTTTGCAGTGGTCTCGGCCACGACCGTGTTAATTATTGCATGCCCCTGCGCGCTGGGCTTGGCCACGCCCATGTCTGTCATGGTGGGCGTCGGCAAGGCCGCAGAAGCTGGTGTGTTGATTCGCAACGGTGAGGCCCTGCAAACCGCGTCTAAGATTACCGCCATGGTGGTGGATAAGACCGGCACTATTACGCTGGGTGAGCCGAAAGTAACCGACATCGTTCTCGCCGGAGGTGAAACGCGCGCAGACGTCCTTCATCTGGCGGCGAGCCTAGAAGCCGGCAGCGAGCACCCGCTGGCACTGGCCATCGTTGAGTCCGCAAAAGATGAGGGCATTCTGCCAGACTCCATTGAGGCGTTTAATGCGATCGCGGGACATGGGATTGAAGGAAAAGTACAAGACCGACACCTGTATTTCGGCAATGAACGGTTGATGCGCGATAAAGGCATTTCGATTGATGCCCATCTGGAAACTGCGCAAACGCTTGCTGAAGAAGCCAAAACGCCCATGTACTTGAGTGTCGATGGTCAGTTGGCGGCCATTATTGCCGTCGCGGACCCGATCAAAGACGATTCCATTGATGCCATCAAACGACTCAAGAACAGCGGTTTACGCGTTGTGATGCTGACTGGTGACAATCGCGCCACGGCGGAAGCCGTAGCGAAAAAAGTCGGTATCACTGAGTTTTACGCTGAAGTACTCCCGCAAGACAAAACCGACAAGATCATGGCCCTGCAAATGGAAAATGAAATAGTCGGTATGACGGGCGATGGCATTAACGACGCACCGGCGCTGGCCATGGCCAACGTGGGCTTTGCGATCGGAACCGGCACCGATGTGGCCATCGAAAGTGCCGATGTAACCTTGATGCGCGGCTCACTGCACGGTTTAGCCGACGCTATCGCGGTCAGTAAAGCCACCTTGACCAACGTGAAGCAGAACCTTTTTGGCGCCTTTATCTATAACGCCGCCGGGGTGCCCGTTGCCGCCGGCATACTGTATCCATTTTTCGGTTTGTTGCTGAGCCCGATTATTGCCGGCGCGGCGATGGCATTTTCATCGCTCACCGTTGTGCTTAACGCCAATCGATTGCGCTTGTTTAACGCGACCACACACTAGGAGAAACCCATGTTCATTATTAACCTTATCGGCCTCTTAGCAATTGTTCTGATTGCCTGGTGGTTTTGGTTTTACAAACCTAGACGTATTTCAGCCAATGATGAAAGTTTGATCATCGTGGTAGATGGGGGTGCCTACACGCCTGCACATCTGGAACTAGTTGCAGAGCAACCAACGACACTGACGTTCTTGCGTAAGGACGCGTCACCCTGTGCTGAAGTAGTCATGATTCCATCACTGGATATCAATGAAACCTTACCACTGAACAAACCAATCGAAATTGCACTGCCTGCGCTCTCGAGCGGGGAATACCCCTTTCACTGTCAGATGCAAATGTATCGTGGCAATCTAAACGTTTCTTAGGAGAGACCATAATGAGTTCCATAGGAGAAGTCGCCCAGCAGCTGGGCGTAAGCGCTCACACGCTGCGCTACTACGAAAAAATTGGCTTGTTAGCACCAGTTGCCAAAACCACGGGTGGCCGACGTGAGTACAGCTCGAACGACATTGCGCGCGTGCAGTTCATAAAACGCGCACAGCGCATGCACTTTTCTCTTGAAGATATTGGCATGCTCATTGAACTGGATAAAGCCATGGCGGTTGAAAAACCGCAAGCTCAACGCTTGGTACAGGAAAAACTCGCTGAGATTGAAGAGAGTCTTAAGGACCTGAAGCAGCTTAAAGTCGATCTATCTCTCATGCTCGAAGCCTGCTTACACAGTGGCGTCGAAGAGGATTGTCCGATTATCGAGGGCATCAAGGTACCAGAGGAATCAGCATGAGTCGCTCATCCATTATCCGCTGGCTCAGTTACCCCGCCATACTGGGTACGGTAATACTTGCTGAACTCATGATTCTTTAGCATGATCTGCCGTATTGGCCACTATCGCCGCTCGTTGTCGCAGCCGGGATTTTGTGTGTCGCCGTTTTGGAGCGAGTTCAACCTTATCAGCGAGAATGGAATGAGGATCACGACGATACGCGGGTGGATATTTTACACGCGGCCTTCAGTCTTACCCTCATCATCACCGTCGTTGAAATCGTCTCATTATCCCGATCGTTCTTACCCATTGCTACCTTGTGGCCATCCCAGATGAACTTAGCCTGGCAACTACTGCTGGCGGGCTTTATCATTGATTTCGGGCTTTGGTTCATGCACTGGCTGAGCCATAAAAACGACGTGCTCTGGCGCTTACACGCGTTGCACCACAGCTCTGAACGATTGTACTGGCTCAATGGAGAACGTCGACACCCGATCAGTGCGATTGTGTTATCAAGTCCCGGTTTGATGGTCGTCATCCTGTTGGGCGCACCCGCCAATGTGATTGGAGCCTGGTTTGCGATCGTCGGTGTGCATCTTGCATTTCAACACGCGAATCTGGACTACACCGTTGGTGTATTTCGGAAATTGCTAGGCGTGGCTGAAGTCCATCGCTGGCACCATAAACGGGAATACGAAGACGCGCAGGTCAATTTTGGTGAGTTTTGGATGCTCTGGGATCAGCTCTTTGGCACCTATCGAGAGGGGCAGAACGGGGTTATCGCCGGTGAAGTCGGGATTCGCGACCCCATGCCGCTAGGATACAAAGACCAACTCTTCTGGCCATTCAGATCTGCAAAGTAGCGATTCTCAAAAATCCCGCCGCTTGATTGCGTCATGCTATGACTGCGTAAAGCTCAACATGTCTACTAAAGTAGGGCATTCGTCGACAGTGTTTTTTTCACAGGCTGCTTTAAGCTTGTTCAAGGCCCCTCTGATTTCCTGCAAATGTTGAATTTTTTCCTTAACCGATGCGAGTTGTCTGACGGTGAGCTCATGAACACGCTGACACGAATCCTCGGGACCCTCTGTCAACGAAATCAATTCCCGCATCTGCGTTTGTGAGAACCCCAACTCCTTGGACCGGCGAAGGAGGCGAACATGCGCCAAATGATCCTGGCTATAGCGACCGTACCCACTTTGGTCTTTTTCCGGCTCAAACAGCAATCCAATTTTTTGATAATAACGAATTGTCTCTGGGTGGCACTGCGTGAGTTTGGCTAATTCTCCGATCTTCATATTGACCTCATAGTAACTATGGAGATTAGTATAGTTCAAAACAGGCAGTCCTTATGATCAAAAACGTTATCTTATCGAGCGGCAGCTTTATTGCCGCATTACTCGCAAGCGCGTGTTGTGCGTTGCCTTTTTTATTGTTTTCGATCGGTGTGAGCGGTGCCTGGATCGGGTCAATGCGAGTCTTTGAACCTTATGCCAATCTTTTCCTTGGCGCGGCAATCGTTTTGGTGAGCCTGGGTGTCTATTTCACTCGCAAGGCCAGACGTGAGAACTGTGACACAGATGGCGTCTGCGCAACACCCGCGGCCACGCGGTTTAGCAATACCATGCTGGTCATCAGCCTGTTGCTCATTTTGCTCAGTGTGTTTTGGCCCACCATCGTCAACACGTTTTTTTGAACATTCCTGATAGGAGAATCACGCTTTATGAAGACTATATCCCTCCTGGTTGCCAGTGCTCTTTTGCTGCAACCCCTTACCACCGCCGCGTCTCCCAAGACCGTCGTACTCAACGTGGACAAAATGGACTGCCCGAGCTGCCCGTTTATGATTAAAAAGGCGCTTGAAGACCTCCCAGGCGTCTCCTCAGTCACCGTTTCAATGGAGACCAAACGCGCGACGATTGACTACGAATCCGATGACGTGTCCGTCGCCGAGTTTATCTCAACCACAACGGAACTAGGCTTTCCATCGAATGAACTCAAACAATAAAGGGCCGTTGTTGTTTGAAAGCGAGATTACCTGCCCAGAATGTGATCATCAAAAGACTGAAACGATGCCGGTTGACGCCTGTCAGTGGTACTACGAATGCACTGCGTGTGGCGTGCTTCTTAAGCCCCTGACAGGGGACTGCTGTGTATTTTGTTCATACGGCACAGTTCCCTGTCCGCCCATTCAACAAGACCGCGCTTGCTGCAGCCAACGTGATTCTTGCGGCGCTGATTAAGACTGACAGAGCATTGCTAAAACGTAATGGAAATAGATGACTTTAAGTGAACAATTCGCTTGATCTAGACTTAACTCTAAGTTGTAAAATTACCGCATGAATATGAAAACATCTTTATTGATCGCACTGATGGTGATCACACCGAACGCATTTCTATCGAGCGCTTTCGCTCAGCAGACGTCGGCGGCTGAATCGTCCATGACCGTGTACAAAACTCCGACCTGTGGCTGTTGCCAGAAGTGGGTCGATCATATGACAGCCAACAACTGGGATTCCAAGGTTGTCTCACTGCAAGATCTGGCGCCCATTAAATCCAAATACAGCATTCAGGGACGCTACCGTTCCTGTCATACGGGTGTTGTGACAACGGAGGCTGGTGAGTATGTATTTGAAGGGCATGTCCCCGCCGAGCACGTCAACGCGTTCCTGGCAAACCCGCCCAAAGACGCGATAGGCCTATCAGTACCCGGCATGCCCTTGGGCAGCCCGGGGATGGAAGTCGGCA
>CAYULV010000252.1:0-5671 GCA_964445655.1 uncultured Granulosicoccaceae bacterium
CCAGCTTGTGCTTGTTTCGTTCGCGAATAGTTCTCAAAGTTAACGGCTGATAGTGCCTGCGCCTGACCGCCGAGTGATCGATCCATGACGAGCTGCGTAAAACAATGCAAATGAGTGACCTGAAATGGCCGAAATACTGATAACTACCCCCATATTGCTCTCCATGAAGATAGCTCTAAACAGCGCAACATCTGTTACAAATGGTTGCCGGATATGGCGAGCCACCGGCTTGGCCCTGTTGCTGGCCACCGTTTCTGTGGGCTGTGTCACGTCGGCCCCTCTGGCACCCGAGCCTGATGTCACACTTTCCAAGCTGACGGTTGAGGAGGCTCGGCAAGCTGCCCCGGTCGCACCACAGACGGTCCGTTGGGGCGGCACCATCGTTGGGATTGTCAATACCGAAGACAACAAGACTCAGGTGGAAATTGTGTCGCGACCCTTGCAGCGATCTGGTCGCCCGATCAACAATGATCGGACCGATGGACGCTTTATTGCCGAATTCAACGATTTTCTTGACCCAGAGATCTATACCACGGGTCGAGATTTGTCGGTCATCGGTACGGTGACGGATATCGTCGACGGGCGTATCGGAGAAACTGAATATCGATTTCCGTTACTGCTTGTGACCGATCACCGATACTGGAAACCGGTACCACCACGTGAGTATTACCACCACCCCATTCATGATCACTATCGTTACGATCCTTTCTGGCGTGATCGTTATCGGTATGGCCGTGGCGGCAGTTTGCATGGTCGAATTATCCTGCAACCGTAGTCGAGGATGAACCGATGAAATCAGCATGGAAATTCGCATTGAGTGCCGGTGCACTCATGGTGTTGTCGGCCTGTGCAAGCGGCCCGATAACCACTGACGACAATTTTACCGGCACGACCCTGGAGCAAGCGGTTGCGGCGAACGAGTCCGCCAGCGGGCAAGTCTTATGGGGCGGCGTCATTCTGTCAACGACCAATCTGGAAAGCGGTACCTTGCTCGAGGTCCTTGCCTACCCATTGGATCGACGACAAAGACCGATGACCGCACGCACGGCGAAAGGTCGTTTTCTGATTGTGGAGGAACGCTTTCTGGAGCCTACCGACTATGCCGATGGCCGTTCGATTACCGTACTGGGTGCGCTTGATGGCTCGACCTCTGGCAATATCGCCGAGGCCAAGTATGAATTTCCCACGGTCAAGGCTGAGCAATTACATCTATGGCGTCCGGGTGATCGTTACGTAGCGCCTCGATTCACTATAGGGATCGGTTTGGAGCTGTAACAATTCCTGTTAGTGTGCTTATCGAGCCCGAATCGAGACTGTCTGTAGAAATATCAGTCACTTGCTGCATAAAGTTCTGATTTTTGGAGAGTTTTAGCGCCAACAACCCGTCTCGTATAGCCCTGTTTCCGTCTAGTTGCTTGCGCTAGACTGAGCTCCGCTTCTGCCAATCTCACCAAAGAGTGGGCCACGCTGGAGTGACCAGGGGTGGGAGCAATCCCGCAAAACGTGAACCGGCAGAGACGCCGAGTCCAGATTACGTCACCAATCCATGGTTACGTCGTCAATGGTCTTGGGTAAACGTCGCTATCACGATCTGAACACAGCGAACACAGCTGTGGGGGATGATGATGCCAAGCGCTATAACAAGAATTCGCGCGCTAGTCTGGCTGTCGGCAGTTGCTGTCGTCGTAAGCTCGGTGGTGCACGCTGACATTAATGCGGAGACGCCGCAGAAGATCCTTGTCGCGAAAGCGGACGTGGAATCTGTGTCTTTCATCGGTGGACAACATCATGCACCGCATAGTTGTCACCAACCGGACGCGACTACACTGCGGGCCATTTTGCCGGTCGCTACCGATCACGGTAGTCACGCCAGTGGCGTTGTTTTCGAAGAGGGTCTGGTATTGACTGCTGCTCATGCGGTCAAGGGTGCCAATAATTTCTTCGTCCGAGTTGAAGAAGCCTACCGCCAAGCATCCTTGATTCTGGTCGACCATAGCAATGATCTTGCTGTTTTGTCGGTCAAGACTGACACGATTCAACCCATCACCCTCGCTCCCAGTGAGCCGCTTGAATCGCAACCGGTTTGGGCGGTTGGCTATCCACGTGCGCAGGAGATGATGACATCGACTGGCGTGTTCCAACGCAATCGGGAAGGTGATCTGCACACGAGTGCATCTATCGACTCTGGACAGTCAGGTGGTGGTCTGCTGAGTTGCCAGCACGGCCGTTGGCAGTTGATGGGCATGTTGCGAGGCTATGGCGCTTATCTGAGTGGTGATCGCTATGTGAAACTCGAGAACCATTCCGTATCTGTCGGTGCCTCGACCATTCATCGATTTCTCAATTCGAGCCTTTAAGCGATCGAATGTCGTGATTGGCTTCAATGCAAGCCGTTTCTGATGTATCCATACTGAGCAGAGAGCGTTAGAGTGGCGGTACCAGGCTCAAGCTGAGCTTCTATTCGAGGTGATGCCTTGGCCGTCAGTGTCTTTGATCTTTTCAAGAGTGGTATCGGTCCTTCAAGCTCACATACCGTTGGCCCGATGATCGCCGCTGGCAGCTTTGCCGAGAGTGTGAGTGCGCGTTCAGATGTCCACCGTATAAAGGCTGAACTCTTCGGTTCATTGGGTGCAACCGGCAAGGGTCACGGCAGCGACACTGCCATCTTGTTGGGACTTGAGGGCGAACACCCAAAACACGTTGATGTTGACAATATACCGAGCCGGCTAAGTCATATCAGATCCAGTAACTCACTGACACTTCCTGGTGGTCAGGCTATCCAATTCGACGAGTCCACAGATCTCGTCATGCACAAGCGAAAATCATTGCCTTTTCATCCCAATGCGATGACCTTCAGCGCGTATAACGCAGCAAACGAGCTTATCGATCAACGAACCTATTACTCCGTGGGTGGCGGTTTTGTTATTGATGAAGATGCTTCATCGGATGAAACGCCTATCAAGGAAGACTCGACTGAGCTGCCGTATGCCTTCACGACTGGTGACAGACTGTTGGAGTTATGCGAGGCGAACGAGATGAGTTTCTGCGACATCATGCTGGCTAATGAAAGCGTCTGGCGTTCCAAAGACGATATACGTAAAGAGCTTCTCGAATTATGGGACGTCATGCAAGCCTGTGTAAAACGTGGCTGCGAAGAGACGGGTGTTTTGCCAGGGGGTATGAAAGTCAAACGCCGGGCGAGTGATTTGTTTCAAAAGCTTGGTGCCAATCCTGAAGCCGCATTGACCGATCCCTTGACCGTCATGGATTGGGTAAATCTCTATGCGCTGGCGGTCAACGAGGAAAATGCAGCGGGCGGCAGAGTCGTTACGGCTCCGACTAATGGGGCAGCTGGCATTATCCCGGCTGTGCTTCATTACTATGTGC
This sequence comes from uncultured Granulosicoccaceae bacterium, assembly GCA_964445655.1. Taxonomy (GTDB): domain Bacteria; phylum Pseudomonadota; class Gammaproteobacteria; order Granulosicoccales; family Granulosicoccaceae; genus Granulosicoccus. The sequence goes on from CAYULV010000252.1 coordinate 3,388, forward strand.
GTTTCGTGCCGGGTAGTTCGGAGCAGGGTGTTGTTGATTTTCTGCTGACTGCAGGTGCTATCGGTATTCTTTACAAGGAAAACGCTTCGATCTCAGGTGCCGAGGTGGGTTGTCAGGGTGAGGTTGGCTCCGCCTGTTCAATGGCCGCGGGTGCGTTGGCAGCCGTTATGGGTGGCACTCCCGAACAAGTGGAGAATGCTGCGGAAATCGGTATGGAGCATAATCTTGGTCTGACATGCGATCCGGTTGGCGGTCTTGTACAAGTACCGTGTATCGAACGTAATGCCATGGCGTCAGTCAAGGCCATCAACGCCGCCAGAATAGCGCTGCGTGGCGACGGCACGCACTATGTATCGCTCGACAAGGTTATCAAGACCATGCGCGATACCGGCGCAGACATGAAAACAAAATACAAGGAAACCGCCCGCGGCGGCCTTGCGATCAACGTTATTGAAGTCCCGGTCAGTTTTCCCGACTGCTGATCTGCTACGTGATGTGTTCAAGTGCTGTACTATTTTGAGCATGAACGCTATAGCCATTGCATTACACGCCATTGCCGCCACCGTCTGGATTGGCGGCATGTTCTTCGCCTATGTCGTACTGCGGCCTACCGCCGCGACGCTCGAACCGCCTGAACGTTTGCAATTATGGGCAGGCGCTTTCAAGCGTTTCTTCCCCTGGGTGTGGATGACAATTGTCATTCTTCTGGTCACCGGTTTTTATCTGGTGCTTGTTGCCTTTGGCGGCTTTGGCTCCGTGCCCAGCTATGTGCATACGATGCTGTTGATGGGCCTTATCATGGTTGGCTTGTTCATCTATCTCTATTACATTCCGTATCGTGCTTTCAAAACGGCGGTAGAAGCTTCTGATTGGCCAGCTGGCGGTGTTGCAATGAACCGCATTCGTCTGCTTGTGCTCATCAACTTGTGTTTAGGTCTTGTGTTGACGGCCATCGTGACGAGTGGGCGATATTCTTAAGTTTTCTTTGAGTTGCCGTCGAGCCAGCTATCGTAATCAGATACCAGAAGATGGCTGGGCTCGACGTCTTCCTCAATCGTTGAGAAGCGTCCGATCGGTTCGCGAAAGACGTTATCGGTAAGGTCATCATTGACGGTGGAAACTTCACCAATCAGTACGTCTCCTCCTTCACCCCAGAAGGCATGCCAATTACCCGGCATCAGGGTCACGCTCTCGCCGGCTTGTAACTTGAGGACATCACCAGCTGCCTGCGTGCGTGCAACGCCGTCGGTATAAACGGTCACATCGCTTGTTTCGTCGACATTGCCGTCTTCGTCCGAGTTGAACAGTTCAAGCGCCAGTGTTGCCCCACCGCGATTGATAATGTCCTCTGCCTTGACGATGTGACGGTGCATGGGTGAGACTTGATCTTGTCGCGAGATCATTATTTTTTCGGCGTAACACATACCACCGCCCGCGGCGAGATCCGCCTGCGAACCATTCCTGACAGTAAACAGAAACAAACCCATTTCATCAAAACGAGCTTCACCGTAGTCGGTTATGTCCCATCCAAGGCGTGCATCAATTATATTGTCAATGTCCGAACGTCTGGCCTTCATCTCCTCAGGCGACCAATAAGCAAAAGGCGGCAAGCGAAATCCAAACGAACGAATATATTCGTCCGCACTTGCCATGATCGTATTGATTTCAGAACGTTTCATGGGTACTCAAGCTACCTTTTGTAAAAATTCCATGACCATCGCGGCCGTCCAGGAGAACGTCTTGCCACCGCAGGGCTCTCCCGTTATTGGATCATAGTATTCAGCGAAGCCAGACTGATTGATCAATTGCAGGCTTTGTTTTTCAATTTTGCTGGCGATTTCATCAAGCCCTGCCTGATGCAAACCATCAGCGATCAAATAATTCACAATTAACCAACTCGGCCCACGCCAATAACGCCTGGCGTCAAATCGGGTATCTGCAGGATCATGACTGGGGACCAGATACTGACAACGTTTTCCCAAATCCTCGATGCGTTCCGCTATCGCTTGTGCGCGTTTGGCGGGAATCGCAGCAACCACCGGAATCAAGCCTCCAACGGATGGGCTGTCTATCAATTTATCACCAACGCGATCAAAACAAACGTACTGTCCGAGCGCGTCGCTCCATAGTGCATCAAGCGCGGCGAGTGCCTGTGTTGCGAATGCTTGGTTGCGTTGCGCTATGTCAGGTTCGCCGAGAGTTTCAGCCAAGGCAGCTGTTTCCATGCACGAGCGAATCAGTATGGCGTTGAACCCCGGATCGACTACTTGGAACGGTGAGGCAT
>CAYULV010000253.1:0-5639 GCA_964445655.1 uncultured Granulosicoccaceae bacterium
GTGCGAGCAGTACATGATCTCCATTCTTGCCATCTCGAGTCCCCGCCATCGGATAACAAATCAGCCCGGCGTCAAATGTAGCTTTTTTCAGTTTCCCGGCAACCCCAGCGCTTGATGCAAATGGCGCTTTTGTATTGAGATCCGCAACGAGTTCGATACCACGGAACAATCCGCGACCGCGTATATCCCCTACATGCGCATGATGAGCAAACCGATTTTTCAGCGCTGCTGTCAGCTTGTCCCCCATGACTTGTACACGAGTGGTCAAATTGCGATCGACGATGGCGTTTACCACGGCCAGACCCGCCGCTGCTGCTACCGGGTGTGCCAGATAGGTATGCCCATGTTGGAAAAATCCACTACCTGATTCGATAGTTTTATAAATTTCATCAGTACACAGCATGGCACCTATTGCCTGGTAACCGGCACCCAAACCTTTCGCAATACACAGAATATCCGGGGCTATTTCATCCACCTCACAAGCGAACAAGTGACCCGTTCGTCCCATACCACACATGACTTCATCAAGAATCAGCAACACGCCATACTGATCGCAGATTTCTCGAATGCGTTTGAAATAGCCTGCAACAGCCGGCACAGCACCTGCAGTGGCCCCAACCACTGGCTCTGCCATAAACGCCATGACACTGTCTTCACCAAGGCGCACTATTTCGTCTTCGAGCTCTTGTGCCACGCGCTGACCATAGGCTTCACTTGATTCGGACTCGTGTCTGTCAACATATTCATAACAAGGTGCGATATGTGAGACATCAATCAACAGTGGTGAAAACTGTTGTCGCCTCCATTCATTACCACCAGCGGCCAGCGCACCCAGAGTATTACCGTGGTAGCTCTGACGTCGTGCAATGAGATGCATGCGTTGCGGTTCCCCACGCTCGATGAAAAACTGTCTGGCCAGTTTGATCGCAGCTTCTGTCGCCTCCGAGCCACCTGAAACCAGATACACCCGATCAAGCGTACCCGGGGCATGTGCGACGAGTAAATCACACAAGGCTTCAGCGGGCTCTGAGGTAAAAAAGCCGGTGTGAGCAAAGGCGAGTTTCCCGACCTGCTCCTGGACCGCCGCGACAATCTCGGCATCGCCGTGTCCAAGACAGGAGACTGCGGCGCCACCGGAACCATCAAGGTAGCGTTTGCCACTGGCATCAATCAAATAACAGCCATCGCCGGCGACAGCCATTGGCGGCAAGGCCTTCATATTGCGCGGAAAAGCATGTGACATCGCGACAAGCTCCGTATCGAACAGGCGGTATTCACCGCACCTTCCCTGATCAGATGGAAGTATGCGAAAGTCAGCGTATCATTAAGCGCTCACCGACGAGATAAAGATTCAATACACATGAGTCAACTATTTGCCCGACTGGTCGCAATGATAGGCGCCGGAATGATACTGATGCGACGCTGGAGCGCTGAGACTGACAAGCCCGCCATTGGTGGCGCACCGCATATTCCGGATGCCAAAGCGCAGTCGATACCGACTCTCAAAATGCCAACGGCACGTGGCTGGGTAGACGGACATACGCCTACGGCTGCTGAAGGCCTTGTGGTGAATGCGTTCGCGAAGGATCTTAAACACCCTCGCTGGATACATGTGCTACCCAATGACGATGTACTTGTCGCCGAAGCATTGCCCGCCCCATGGGCAATCAAAAGCGCATTCGACTACGCCATGATCAGTACCATGCGTCGCGCAGCCGCCATTGGAAAATCCGCCAATCGAATCATGCTGTTTCGCGATAATGATAAGGATGGCGTCGCTGAAGAAAGCCATCTCTACCTGGACAAACAGAATCAGCCGTTTGGCATGGCCATGGTCGACGACATCTTCTACGTCGGCAATACTGACGCTTTGGTCGCCTTTGATTACGTTGAGGGTGCCAATCGCCTAACGGGTACGGCGCGCAAGTTGTGTGATTTCAAACCGGGCGGACACTGGACTCGCAGTCTGCTGGCCAGCACCGATGGAAAAAAACTCTACGCTGGCGTCGGATCGAATACCAATATTGCGGACAATGGCATGCAGGAGGAGGAAGAACGTGCCGCCATCCACGAGATTGATCTCGAGACCGGGGTCTCGCGCATCTTTGCCGGTGGCTTGCGAAATCCTGTCGGCGTCGCCCATGCGTCGCGCAGCCGCCATTGGAAAATCCGCCAATCGAATCATGCTGTTTCGCGATAATGATAAGGATGGCGTCGCTGAAGAAAGCCATCTCTACCTGGACAAACAGAATCAGCCGTTTGGCATGGCCATGGTCGACGACATCTTCTACGTCGGCAATACTGACGCTTTGGTCGCCTTTGATTACGTTGAGGGTGCCAATCGCCTAACGGGTACGGCGCGCAAGTTGTGTGATTTCAAACCGGGCGGACACTGGACTCGCAGTCTGCTGGCCAGCACCGATGGAAAAAAACTCTACGCTGGCGTCGGATCGAATACCAATATTGCGGACAATGGCATGCAGGAGGAGGAAGAACGTGCCGCCATCCACGAGATTGATCTCGAGACCGGGGTCTCGCGCATCTTTGCCGGTGGCTTGCGAAATCCTGTCGGCGTCGCCTGGGAACCCGTCACCGGAAAGCTGTGGACCGTGGTTAACGAAAGAGACGGTCTGGGTGATGAAGTGCCTCCTGACTACTTAACATCGGTGGAAGACGGTGGATTCTATGGATGGCCTTATTGCTATTGGGGACAAACCGTCGATGATCGCGTTCCACAGGATCCAGACATGGTCAAAAAGGCGATTGATCCGGACTACGCGCTTGGCGGTCATACAGCGTCGCCGGGCTTGTGCTGGATGCCCGCTGGCACCTTGGCAGGCTTTGACAGCGATGGCATGGTTATCGGTCAACACGGCTCATGGAATCGAAGCAAACTTAGCGGCTATCGAGTGATATTCGTACCCTTCGAAAACGGTCGTCCAAACGGTCCGCCTCGAGACATACTGTGGGACTTCCTCTCCCCGGATGAAAAAGTCTCTTATGGACGTCCCGTGGGCGTGACCATCGGTCCTAACAATTCCTTGCTCGTGGCCGATGATGTTGGCAACGTCATTTGGCGTGTCTGTAGTGCATGACAACTGGCCACCTTATGCGTTGGGCCATGGGCGCGGCAATTTTAGAAATCAACGAGTACTAACGGAGCGTTGAGCATGTTGGAAGCAGTCGAAATCATCGAAGTGTCCCCTCGCGATGGCATTCAGAACGAAAAAAAGCTGTTGTCTCTCGACAGCAAACTAGAACTGATTGACAGAGCAGTCAAAGCGGGGGCATCGAGAATCGAAGTCACCAGTTTCGTCAACCCAAAGAAGGTTCCGCAAATGGCACAGGCCGATGAAATCTGTGCAGCGCTGCCGCGTGACACCAACTGTCAATACATAGGACTGGCATTGAATCGACGCGGATTTGAACGTGCCTGCAATGCAGGGCTTGATGAAGTCAATTTCGTCGCTGTCGCCTCAGATACTTTCTGTCAAAAAAATCAGGGCATGGATACCGATTCGGGATTGAAATTGTTCAATGAGCTATCCCAAGAGGCGCCAACACCGATTCGCGTGGGGGTTTCTATCGCTACCGCCTTTGGCTGTCCTTTCGAGGGTGAGATATCGATTGATCGCTTGCTGCATGTCGTGCATCAATGCATGCAGGCAAAGCCCTTCGAAATAGGTCTTGCCGACACCATCGGTGCCGCGACGCCCAGAGACGTCACTGAACGTATCGCGGCGATACGTGAACACTATCCGGACATTCCCTTGCGTTTACACTTTCACAATACGCGCAATACTGGCCTTGCCAATGCCTGGGCAGGTATCGAAGCGGGCGTTACTGCGTTCGATGCAAGCTTTGGTGGCGTCGGTGGCTGTCCCTTTGCACCCGCTGCGACCGGCAATATCCCAACCGAAGATCTTGTCTATATGTTCGAACGTGCGGGAATCAACACCGGCATGAATCTCGAATCATCGGTTGATGCGGCGAACTACCTGGAGACAGTTTTGGGCAAGACGGTACCCGGCATGCTCATGAAAGCTGGCATCTTTCCAGATAATGCCGTGGCTCCCCTACCTTGATAAAACCTCTACGATCATCCTTCACGATCAGGTATGTTCAAGCTACGTTCACTCGCGGGGCGAGCCATGCATCGATCCCACCAAGCCATAACTGATGGAAAATCGGAGAAACCCAACGCTTCTTCTGCCTTATAGAAAACTTTGGCTGTGCGTATCCAGGGCCAGGTCGCAATGTCTGCAATGGTGTACTGGTCACCGGCCAGGTACTCAGTTTGACTCAACTGCTGTTCGAGTACTGCCAACAAGCGCTTTGCCTCCTGTTGATAACGTTCACGCGGCCGAGGATCGGGTATATCTTTACCCGCGAATACGCTGAAAAACCCGTATTGCCCGAACATCGGGCCCACCCCACCCATTTGAAACATCAACCACTGGATAACCTTGGCTCGCACAATGGGGTCCGAGGGTAAAAACTGCCCTGATTTTTCGGCAAGATAAATCAAAATGGCGCCGGATTCCCATAACGTCATTGTCTGCCCATCGGGTCCATTCGGATCGATGATGGCCGGTATCTTGTTGTTGGGGTTCAGTGACAGGAATTCGGGCGTTGTCGTTTCATTCAACTTAACCGTATGCGCTTCATAGTCCAGCCCGATTTCCTCGAGCATGATGGACACTTTGACGCCATTCGGCGTCGGGAATGAATAAAGCTGCAAAATGTCCGGATTTTTTGCAGGCCACCGATCATTGATTTTGTAAGTAGTGAGTGCGCTCATAACGATGATGGAAATCCTGTGATGGAAGGTGCTATAAAACAACAGGCAGATGCCACAGCAGCATCTGAAAACAAACCCTGATGGTCAACTTAACATAACTGATAGTGAGCTGATGCATGGATAACCACCTAAGCGGGCTGATTTCGATATCGCCACGGCATGCCATGCGGTACGCGCTAGAAGTGAATTTTATACCGCTTGTCAGTTGCTTAACGTTATGAATTCCTCCTATCAGGCTGTGGTGATTGGCGGTGGCGTCGTTGGCTGCTCGGTGCTTTATCACCTTGCCCGCGAGGGCTGGAAGGACGTTCTGCTGATCGAACGCTCGGAGCTGACCTCTGGATCATCCTGGCATGCCGCGGGCGGTTTCCATACGCTCAATGGTGACCCCAATGTCGCCAAATTACAGGCTTACACGGTCTCGCTATATGAAGAAATAGAAGCGCTTTCGGGTCAGTCCTGTGGACTCCATCTAACCGGTGGTGTCATGCTGGCCGATTCAAAAGAACGGATGGATTTTCTCCGGCTGACTCACGCACGCGGTCGTTACCTCGGTATGGAAACCGAACTCATCACACCATCAGAAGCCAAGACCATGTTTCCACTGATGGATGAAACGCAGTTTATCGGTGCCTTGTGGGATCCGGTTGAAGGGCACCTTGACCCATCCGGAACCACACACGCCTACGCAAAGGCAGCCAAGGTGCTTGGTGCTGACATCGAGCTGCGCAATCGTGTCATGGCGCTTACACAGGACAGTGACGGTGGCTGGAACGTAGTCACCGAAAAAGGCACGGTCAAGACCGAGCATATCGTTAATGCCGGTGGTCTCTGGGCG
>CAYULV010000254.1:0-5633 GCA_964445655.1 uncultured Granulosicoccaceae bacterium
GTCCAGATAGCCGATGATTTCATCGCCATATACCCAAATATATTCATCAACATTTTCATCTTCAAGCCACAACTGATCAATACGGTAAGCTTCCACGATCTCGAGCAGACCACCATCTTGTTCTGTAAAAGACGGCAGGCCATCAGCGACGATACTGTCGAAGTAATCTTCGTAATACGCTTCGTAGTCTGAACCGAGTGTCCTTGGTCCATCAGTGTCAAGGCGATAGCGTATGGATTCAGCCAGGGATCCCACGCGATGAGTGGCCACGGCAAGATGATGTGGTTCATCTGCATTTGGTGCAACGGTCAAGGTCTTGGTGACTTTCAATCGCTTGCCGGAAAGCGTTGTGTCCATCGGCGTCAGATCAGTGGTGTCTGGCGACAACACTAGAGCGCGTCCATAGTTCGGTTCATGAAATTCACCCAGAGCACCCTTCTGATAACCGATGGTCGGATCGATGAAATGCGACTTTCCCGCATGCGAGACATGCACGATGACATGATTGAAGGCATGCAGACGCAAAGGGTAGTTATCCGCATCCAGACTGCGATGGGTATTCACCAAAGCCGCTTGCGCTTCAATATCGAGTTCTTTCAACAAAGCCATCAACAGCAGCGTCTTGTCTTTACAGTCCCCGTAGCGCCGACCGAGCGTTTCCTGCGGGCGTGACGGCCAATGCGAGTTGGTGCCAAGTTCGACACCAAAGTAGCGCACTTCATCCTGTACCCATTGCAGGGCCGCACCAATCTGCGCCACCTTGTCATCGTGAGCCGCACGAATCTCACTGGCAAGTGCCACCAGTTCAGGCGCCGTGTCCCTGGGTAACTGATACATCGGCAAGGCCCAGTCATTGACCGATTTCCAGTCAGCCATATCACTGAAGACAATGGCGCTACTGTCGTCATGACGACTGGGAACATAGTCTTCGTGTTCTGTCTCTGGCAGGCCATACTGATCCAGAACCACTTCTTCTACCAGCTCGTCGCGTGTGATGCTCAGTGGTAATTCTGGCCCACGAACGCGACGATACAGAGGCCTGCTTGCGGAGCTCAAGATGCGAGTGTATTGCCGATCGAGCGCAACGCTTCGTTCAGTGCGAATCATGATTTCACGGTTGTCCGCAAAAATAGGATTCGCCCCCGCCAGCGTGTAAGCGTAACGCACCGTATCCCCGACGCGAACATCGTCAAGTACGATGGCCAAAGTCTGGGTACCATCATAGATCAGCGCATCAAGCTCTTGTTCGCGTTGTAGTACGGTACGCCGCGATGTTGGCAGCTTGTCAATGATTTGCGAACCTCGCAGCACACGAATCTCGTGCAAGGTCAGCTTTTCGTAACTCGGATCGAAACCGATTTCTATCGTCGAGTAGTTTTCCACACCATAACGGTTGGTCAACTCGAATTCGTTAGCATAGTAAGACGACGTCTGGTCTCTGTGCACACCATTGTATTGATAGTCTTGCAAACGACTGCGAAAACCGTAACTGGCTTCGGCACTACGTTCGAGATCAGGATCAAACGGCGTGACAGGTTTTACCCAGGCGGCAGGTGCACCGATCTGGTACTCAAGTTCCTGATTGCCATGCGTACCACTCTGTAAAGAGCTCGTATCGGGCGTTGCCAAACTGGCATAGATCTCGGCACGGCTGCGCAGATCATCGTTCGCATGTGCGAGTGCACCGCTTAGCAGAACGGCAGCAACACTGAGGCTGACCAGCATCGGAGCGCGCACGGCGCTGCGAATCACCGAGGTTCGGACAGGTTTGGGGAAAGTCATCAAAGCGGCGCAACAGTTTTCAACTTCATCTGTTGCTTTGGCGGCGGATTTCGAGAAATACTGCCAAGTTTTCGTGCTTTACGTGAGCCGTGACACGTCACCACCCAACCAGCCCAGCGGATCGTCACGATTGACACCCTCCATAAAGGGTTTTTGCCGCTCACGGTGGGTTATCTGGTACACCAGACCAATCCAGTTCCCAACCATTGCTTCACCGCTGTCATGCCAGGTATTGTGAAGTCGATCACGCAACAAATGCTCGGGAAAATCAGGCGGCCGCGCGTTTTCCTTACGCGCCTTGGTGACCTGTACGCGGTACTCATCAAGTAAAGCGCACGAAAACTGATCGAAGTAGTTCGCCGGAAAAGGCGGGTATTGATCGCTCTTCCAGTTGATGTACAAACCGACTTCTCGTTTGTACTCCTTGAGCAAGCTGATCGAATCATATTCCGGGTGCCCCTGAAAGAACACCGTCCTGAAACCATCAGGACTCACACCGAGCTGAACTCCAGGCTCCTCCCCAACGATTAATACGTGTAAGCCCGCGGATTCAAACTGCGCTTGAGTCACCTCATTGAAACGTGAATGTGGCACCGACAATCGAGTATTGGTATCACCGACCAAGGGGTGGTCTCGCCGCACGACTTCATGTTCGAAAACACCCCAGCATTTGCGTTCAAGTTGACGTCGCTTGAGTCCATGGCGCGCCAACACAACCGCATGCGTTGCCAGACAAGAACACAGCGTTGAGGTGACATGCTCATCGGCCCAGTTGATCACATCCAGCAAAGGCTCCCAGAAAACCTCCTGATCAAGATGGGGTTGGGTCACATTGGCACCGCTGATAATCAATGCATCAAGCCCCTGCTCCTTGATCGATGATAGCGGTTCATAGTACGCATCTATGTGTCGTTGGGCCGCTTCACCGCGAGGAATCTCGTCAAGCGTAAACGGGTGCACATAAAACTGTGAAATCGGATTGCTGGAACCGATCAAACGGAAGAACTGTCGCTCTGTGGCTGCCAGCGCAGCATCCGGCATCATGTTCAACAAACCGATATGCAGGCCACGGATGTCCTGTTCACTCGCCCGACTGGGTGAAAGTACCCGATAGCCTTCGCCGCGAAGACGCTCGTAGGTGGGTAAATCGTTATGGGCGACCAGTGGCATCAGATACGTCGATCAGGCATCAAGCGCGTTGCCAATCAGAGTCAGAAATTCATCCCCATTGCTGACCTCGAACGCGTCACGCGCCTTGATCGCATAACCATACTGCTTTGCAATGGCCGCATAACGTGGCACTCGCGCTCGAAACAGATGCGGGAAGACCCACCGAACAAAATCAGCCGGATCAATTTCAGTTGCAAATTGCAGACTGCGCTCACTCATGTAACTGGTCAGATGCTGATCCAGAAAAGCCTCGCGATAGTAAAGCGGTTTCGGATCGGCAGCCGCCCGTTCAATCAGCGCCGCTTCATCTTCAGGGCTGGCCTCGATATAGATGATCAAGGTTTTGTCTGCAACGGATTTGATCACCTCTGCATCGTCCATCTCACAAAAGCTACCACTCGCGTCGTTCAGAAAATGATCATAGCCATAGATTGTGCGAGCCTTGTCGACAAAGGCACTGGTATCTCTGGTCGCCTTGATCTCCGCATCGAGGTGCAGTTTCTGGCGATACTTGAATTCCTCGAGAGCCAAGCCACCCTTATCCGGGTTACCCAGCATGCCAAGGAAGGTGGACAAGGGTTTGAGATTATCTACCGTAATGTTGTTACTGATGTAAATCGAATCAGACAACAGTAGTTCACGCAGAAAAGGTACCTGCATGGCCTTGGTTTTTATATTGTCAAGAATCGGCTCATCGAGATAACGCGTACCAATCCGGTAGTCGACTGAATAATGAAACCAGTCGTCATTGCGCAGCATATTGGCAAGACGAGTCTTGCCAACGCCTGACATACCAAGCAAGGTGACGCGCTTGCGCGGCCACGACAGGAACTCCTCGCGTGTCATTCGCATGGGTCAATTGAACGTGTCGCACTGGTTGGGATCACCCGTGTTCAATCCGCGGTACAGCCACTCCTGACGCTGCCGCGATGAACCATGAGTGAAGGCTTCGGGACGTATCCGCGCACCGGCTCGACTCATCAAGGCATCATCACCGATCTTGGCCGCCGCATTCATGCCCTCTTCCAGATCGCCCGGTTCCAGCAGTTGGTTGTCCTTGTGGGCGTGATGCGCCCAGACGCCGGCATAGCAGTCAGCCTGCAATTCGGTCAGTACCGACAAATGGTTTGCATCGGTCTTGCTGACCGAACGCTGGCGTCTCTGGACTGCCATCGATACGCCCAGGAGATTTTGTACGTGATGACCGACCTCATGTGCCAGAACGTAAGCTTGGGCAAAGTCACCACCTGCACCCATGCGCTGCAATTCGCGAAAGAAGTTCAAGTCAATGTAGACCTTGGAATCACCCGGGCAATAGAACGGACCGGCCGCTGACGAGGTGTAGCCGCAGGCAGAGTTGACACCACCATCGAAGATGCGCAGCTTCGGCACTTGATATTGCTTGCCATTTTGTTGAAACAATTTCGCCCAGACATCTTCGTTATAGGCGAGCATGGTCGAGACAAAGGCTTTCGCCTCGTCGTCACCGCGCACTTGACCGGCAGCACCAGGCGATAATTGCGGCCGCTGGGAGACCTGACTACTACCACCGCCTCCACCGAGAAGGCCAGTAAGATCGGTGCCAAAAAACAGCCCGAGCAGCAACAGGATGATCCCCGCACCACCACCGACTTTCATGCCACCGCCACCACGCGCACCACGCCTTCCAGGGCCCATGCCTCGGGTGTCTTCAACGTTTGTACTGCGGCGCCCTTGTCTCCAACGCATTTTTGCTCTCCACCAGATCCTTCATTACCACGCCGGAAACTGTCTGGACAGTTCCGCCACGATAGTAGATTGTTACACGTTTCGCGATGTGTATCAGGCCAGTTGAAGACAATGCTTAACCCGTCGACGCCCGTATTGATCGATAGCCACGTTCATACCGACGATGAACGTCTGAAAGCTGACAGACCGGCGGTGTTGCACGCCGCCCGATCTGCCAACGTGGTGGCCCAGGTGGTACCGGCCATCAGCCAGCGCCTGTGGCCGCGGGTGCAGGCAGTTTGTGCGGCTGAAAGCGATCTGTACGCCTGCTACGGGCTGCATCCCTGCTTCTGTGACGAACATCTGGATGCCCACATTGAAGAACTACCGCTGTGGCTCGGACGAGAACGCCCCGTTGCCGTCGGTGAATGCGGACTCGACTATCAGATTGTCGACGCCGACCGGGCCAAACAGCAAAAGCTGTTCAGTGCGCAACTCGCGCTGGCCCGCGAATTCGATCTGCCGATCGTGATCCACGCGCGGCGAGCAGTCGAAGATGTCATCCGCATGATTCGCTCCTCAGGTCATTATCGCGGTGTGGTGCATAGCTTCAATGGCTCCGCACAGCAAGCCAGTCGCCTGATCGATCTCGGCTACAAACTGAGCTTTGGCGGAGCGGTTAGCTTTTCGCGTGCCAAGCGTTTGCGCGAGATGATTCGTCATTTGCCGCTCGATGCCATGCTGCTGGAAACCGATGCCCCGGATCAAGCTGATCAAAGCCATCAGGGACAGCGCAACGAACCCGCCTATCTCGTTGATGTGTGGCAAGCGATCAGCGAACTGCGTGATGAAGACGCCAACAAAATTGCCCACGCGACAACAGCCAACGCGATAGAGCTTTTCCGTCTACCTTTGACTATCAACGTTGATTCACTCGCGGTCGAACACTGATCAAAAGCAATATAAGATCGAAG
>CAYULV010000255.1:0-5610 GCA_964445655.1 uncultured Granulosicoccaceae bacterium
GATGTGGTTGCGTCCATCAGTAGTTCTGGCAGTATGTTGACCTTTCCGGTCGGCGAGCTGCCGGAGATGTCCAAGGGCAAGGGCAACAAGATTTTCAATATACCGAACAAGAAATTCAAGGCTGGTGAAGAATCGATGGTTGCCCTGTCTGTCTTGTCGCCGGGGGCCAAGCTACGTATAACCAGTGGCAAGCGACATACGGTCATCAAGTTCCGCGAGCTCGATGATTACGCGGGCGCTCGTGGGCAGCGAGGACGCAAGCTACCGCGAGGATTCCAGACGGTGCAGCGGGTTGATATCGAGTCCTGAGTTTCCGATCAAGGAATAGACTGACCGATCTTGCTGAGTTATCAACGCATCCGCCGCTGAATGTGCGGATGCGGCGTTACATGGTCTGGATACTTTTTCAGGCCGCTCGTGCGTGAGAGCCAAGCCGTCGGATCACCTCACTGGCATTCAACGAGTCAGGTGACACGGTCAGTGTGTTGATCTTGATGCCAGTGTGTGCATCAGTAAGGCCACCCAGCGATCCGAGAACTTCGTGAGCATAATTAGCCGCACTCCGAGACGGCTGATTGTTGGCAGGGCTTACCAATAGCAAGGCACTTTTGCTGGCTCGCGCCAGCAATGTCTTCTCAGGAAAACAACGTTTCAAGGTATCGTGTGCGCGGTTTATCGATAAGTCTTGCAAGGTTCGTTCGACGCCATCATTGGTCTGTGTGGAGGCGAGTTCGGGGAATTGCACCAGCATCGCGGTGTAGCGTCGGGTTGTCAGTGTCGAGCCGAGAAACGCTTGCAAGCGTGCATTCAATGACTCGGTAGCCGACACTCGTGACACACTTGCGTTAACATTTTCTCGCAGTTCAACGCTTTCACTGAGCGAAGTCAATGGCTCCGGATCGATACTGATCAGCTGTGCCTGATGCGCCGGGAATTGTATGGCTTGTACACAAGCTTTGTAGCGTTTTCCATCCTGTGATGTGACTTCAAGGTGTGCAGGGCTATCGCTTGGCAACTTGTCAATGGTGGTTCTGGATTCCGGCGACACCCAACGTTCCCAGTTACCCCAAACATCATCGAATGTTTTCAAGTCACTGGAAAGTTGATTCGGGCGAAGCAATGACAGCAGGGCATCGTTGGCATCCAATATGGAATCTTCGCAACGCAACATAACAGCGTGCGGATGATTCGACAGGAGCGTATGGTGAATGCGTTGCTGAAGGTCGATTTTTTCGTTTGCCTGGTGTAGCTCGCTTATCAAGCTGCATTCATCGATGAGTCGGCCCAGGGCATGAGTCAGGGTGGCGGGTTTTTGCATGCTGACCACTTCGCTGGCGCCTTGCTGCAACCAAAGATCGAGCGGCCCTGTCTTGCGGTGTGGAACAACGACAAGCACGCGAAGGTCGGGATATCGGAGCAGGCAGGCGGGCAGGCGCTCGTCGTCATCTTCGAGCAGCATTATCGCCAGATCATAGTGATGTACTGCGAGTTCGTGACGCAGGGCGACAGAGTCTCTGACATCGACGAGGTGTGATATCCGGCGACTGACGCTGACCTGACTCTTCAGCGCCTCGCGTGTCCTGTCATCGCTAGCCACCACAATGACTGATAGTTGGAAAGAGCTTCTGGACTGTTCGGTTCTGGTACTCACGAGGACGGAAAATTCAAGCTTTCAATGGTCTGGAACAAGTGTAGTTAGACGGTTGCGAATTGCGCTGACTTTCTCCGTTATAATGCGGGGCCGCTCGCGGCAGTCAACTGACACTAGGGATCACCATGGCGAACTACAGCACCAACGAATTCAAGGGCGGATTGAAAATCATGCTCGATGGCGATCCGCACAGCATCGTGAGCAACGAATTCGTCAAGCCCGGCAAGGGCCAGGCCTTTACCCGTACCAAGGTGCGTAATCTGAAAACCGGACGGGTTGTCGAGCGAACCTTCAAATCAGGCGAAAGCGTTGAATCGGCTGATGTCATGGACACCGAAATGCAGTACCTGTATTCCGATGGAGAGCTCTGGCATTTCATGGATCCGTCAAGCTATGAACAACTCGCTGCCGACAAGACGGCGGTTGGTGATGCTCGCCTGTGGCTGATGGACGAGGCGATGTGTGAAGTCACCTTGTACAATGGGCAACCGCTTGCGGTCACGCCACCCAATTTTGTCGAAATGGTGATCAAGGAAACCGACCCCGGCGTTCGTGGCGATACCGCAACGGGTGGAAACAAGCCTGCCTATATGGAAACCGGTGCCGTGGTCAAGGTGCCGCTGTTTATCGAGGAAGGCGAGAAAATCAAGATCGACACACGCAATGGCGAGTATGTTTCCCGAGTCAAGTCTTGACGACAAAACAAACTCCACTCTGGCATCCCACAGCAACATCAGACATTCTTGAAGCCGGCGCAAGCCTGCGCCACTGCATTCGTGATTGGATGCGGGTCAACGATATTCTCGAAGTCGTTACACCGGTTCTGTCACGCCATGCAGCAACCGATCCGCAGGTTCACAGTGTTGTGGCAAGCGATGGCTCGGCCACAGCCTGGTACTTGCATACCTCCCCGGAATTTCCGATGAAGCGGTTGCTCAGTGCTTACAGGCGGGATATCTATCAGATAGCACAGGTGTTTCGTCGCGATGAGTCAGGGCGTTACCACAATATCGAATTCAGTTTGCTTGAGTGGTATCGCACAGGCTTTGATCATCATGATCTATTGCAGGATGTGTCGGCACTATTGAAAACAATTTGGCAGGTATTTGGCCGTGTCTGGCAAGAACCTGTCACTTTGTCTTACGGCGAAGTGGTACGCAAACATCTTGCTGCGTGGCCAGAATCATTAGTGGCTAGCGATATCAAACAGCATTTCGAGCAACACGGGCGCTCTTATCCCGAAGCGATTGGTGATGATCTTGACGCAGCCCTTGATCTGTTCTTCGACGAGTTCGTACTGCCGACATTTGATCTCGACCGTATTACTTTTTTAACCGACTATCCGGCAAGTCAAGCCGCATTGGCCAAGGTGGGCACTGATGCTAACAACCGAAGTGTGGCTGAACGCTTTGAAGTTTATGCAGGTGAAGTTGAATTGGCGAATGCCTTTCATGAGTTGTTGGATGCCGATACGCAAGCTGCGCGTTTCAGCAGTGAAAATCGGGTTCGGCAACGCACCGGGCCCGCTTTGCCAGTTGATGAACATCTTATTGCTGCGCTGGAAGCCGGCATGCCGCAGTGTGCTGGTATTGCCTTGGGGCTTGATCGACTTCTGATGGTGCTTACCGACAGTGATGCCATAGAAAATGTCATGGCGTTTCCGGCTGAGCGTGCTTGATGGACGTCCTGCGTCTGGCTGAGACCGGGTTCGAACCGCTGGAATCGTTATTGGCGCCCTTTGGTCTCGACGTTTGCCGCGTCCCTGATGATGAAGCTATTCCGGGCAGCCATTGGGGCGAGGAAGAAGCGGGTTTGATCAAACATTGCCTTTATGCTCGGTATGACACGCCGGTGCATTCTGCCTTGCATGAAGCCTGTCACTGGTTACTGATGTCCGAACAACGTCGTCAACAATTACATACCGATGCCAAGGGTACCGCTGTTGAAGAGAATGCAGTGTGCTATCTGCAAATCATACTTAGTGAACGCATACCAGGTATGGGACGTGAGCGCATGTTCAGTGATATGGATCGTTGGGGCTATTCGTTCCGCCTTGGCAGTGCCAAGGCGTGGTTCAATGAAGATGCCGATGACGCGATCAGTTTTTTGCTGGCACGGGAAGACTTCCGAGATATTGTCCCATCCTGACAGCGTCCCCAGCTTGCATGTCGACTCGCCAGGTCACCGGATTTTCCATCAGTACGATAATGGTTGAACCCATATTGAAGCGTCCCATCTCGTCACCTTTGGCAAGGTTCACTGCTTGTTCATCGCGGTAGTTGATTGTATTTATTGAACGTCGTTGTGGAGGGGTAACCAAGCCATGCCAGACAGTTTCAATTGCGGCAACATTGATCGCACCGACGAGTACCAGGGCCATCAAGCCTGCCTCGGTTTCGAATTGTGCGATGACTCGTTCATTGCGGGCGAACAGATTGGGTAGTGCGCGTACCGTGTGGGGGCCGACACTGAAGAGACGGCCGGGTATATGCGTTTGAGATACCAATGTGCCCGCAACCGGCATGTGCAGGCGGTGATAGTCACGTGGTGATAGATAGATAGTCGTGAAACCGCCATTGGCGAGCCGCTTTGCGGCGTTCTGATCGCCACCGATTAAAACCTCAAGCGAGTAGTCGCGACCCTTGGCTTGGTAGATTCGTCCTTCTGAGATTTCCCCGATGGCTGATATGCGGCCATCAGCTGGCGAACAAATGGAATGAGTTTCCTGGTCGATCGGCCTTGCCTCGGGTTTCAAGGCTCGCGTGAAGAAGCGGTTGAAAGATGTATAGCTGCCGAGATTTTCCTCGATAGCATCTTTCATATCGACATCAAATTTCCGGGCAAACCACCGTATGGCTGCGGGCGTTGCACGCGACTCTTGACGAGTTGCCCACAGCACCAGTCTGGACAGGACATGATGCGGAAGCGGGTACAGGCTGTATGTTTTTATCCAATCCCACATCAATGGACCTCTTTCCCGCCGCTTGTGTTGTGATCGCTGCGCTGCTCAAGCTCGGTAGTTTCTTTGGGTTGGCCGACCGGTACATCAATATACATAACGCCCGCGCTGGTTGTAATTATCAAGGGCACGGTATCGCCTTCGACCAGTTGCGTTTCAAGACCCATCAGCATGAAGTGATAGCCGCCATGCTTGAAGGCAACAGAGCCACCAGCTGGAACCTGAATACTGTCTTGCTTTTGCATTGACGCGACATCGTCGACAACTGTACTCAAATGGATTTCAACCATATTGATTGCCGGGCTTGTCGCCTCTGTTATTTCGATAGCATCACTGCCGGTATTGCGAAAGGTCATGAACGCTGCTGCTACTTTGGCCCCCGGAGGTGTTGGCGCGATAAACGCGTTCTGCACCACGGGAAGCTCGGCCTGGGCTACCAATGGCAACATGGCAACCAGTGCCAACAGTGTATTTTTGATCATGCTTGTTTGCCTTGTTGTAAGTGCGTGAAATTATCAATGCTCTAATTCAGTTGAACGCACCCATCAAGGTTTTGTAGTCCTCAACGATGGTAGCCGCTTCGTGTGGTGGTGCGAATTTAGCTCGAACTCGCAAATCAGGATCCACCAGCAACATGGATGCCGTGTGATCAACCAGGTAGTTTTCAGGATTGTCTTTGTTAGCGGTAAACGCGGCAACTATACCAAGGGCACGAGTGAGCTCATGGGTGGCGTTGAGATCACCACTGATGCCAACAAATTCTTCGCTGAAAAAACTAACGTAGTTTTTCATTATCTCTGGGGTATCGCGAACTGGATCCACTGTCATGAACACAACCTGTAATGGGGGTGAAGAGTCTGCTTCAAGTGTCGCAGCAACTTCTTTCATCACGCTCAAGGTGATTGGGCAAACGTCGGGACAGTGGGTGTAGCCAAAGAACATCAAGCTCCATTGTTCAGCCAGTGCAGCTTCAGTGATCTCGTTGCCATTGACATCAAGC
>CAYULV010000256.1:0-5601 GCA_964445655.1 uncultured Granulosicoccaceae bacterium
AATGTGGTTATGTACTGTTTTACCCTCGGATGCCCATGACAGAATCACATCCAGCGGTTCATGTGCCCGAAGCTTTTCATCGTGAATCTTCAGCTGTTCGTTTTTGACGACCAGCGGATTTACGTGATCGATGCGAGTCATGCCAGCGAGATCGATGATCTCCGCTCCCGACAGAGAGGAGGTGTGTGAGGTGTGGTAGACGTAGCGTAATTCGCTATCCAATTCCCAAGACCAGTCTGTCGAGATTCGAGTGAAATCAAACACTTTTGTATCCAGTCCAAGATTTTTCTGTTGCTCGGCCTTCAAGTTGCTGACGTCGAAGGCTGCGAGCACTGATTGCTTGTTGCTCAGTACGGTATGTTTGACGGTCATTAGCTGACCGTTTTTCAGATGATGCAGAAAGTCAGCTTCGTTGTTATTTTTGATACGAGGGACATTGGTAACACTGCCGAGATCCGTCAGTTTGGCCAGGAATTCTTCGTATAGCATGTCGATGCAAAGCTCGGCCGCGAAACTGTCGTACGGTGTGTTTTCAGTATCAGACCATGACGTCAGCAAGCCACTTTCATCAAAGTGCCAGTAACTTTCCGCAAAGCCCGCTATTGCTTGAACGACCGCTGAGTCTCGCAGTCGCGCATCTTGGTCTTGCTCGGATTGAAGGGATTGTTTTCTCACCCAAAAGTTAGCGGCTGAAAATAGCCACTTGTGTGGGCAAAAGGGCCGATTAGCGGTTAAACGGAGAATCGACAGGGTTACATGCGCGTGCTGTGTCACAGTTCCAGCCTTGGCGAGGGTGCTTGACAGTGGTAGCCCAGAAAGCGAGAATAGTCGGCTTACCTCGGCGGCTACATAGCTCAGTTGGTTAGAGCACAACACTCATAATGTTGGGGTCCCTAGTTCGAATCTAGGTGTAGCCACCATTTCAAACCTGTCCAAACAAACTATAAGCCGCAAATGCGGCTTTTATTTTGCCTCGAATAAAGCTAAGCGATTGAATGTAAAGGATATATTGTTGTTTTTCCCCATCAAGAACAACAATCATTAGAATTGAAGTCCTGAGGTAACTTGAACAAAGCAGCAAACATGGGTACGCGTCGTCAACGGTCAGGACAATTTTTTCGCAGGCTTGAAACCTACAGAGAGCCAGCCAAACGCGGGTCGCTGATTCGACGATTCAAAGAAAGCGATGCGTGGGTTTGGACAGAGGTAGCTGCTGTTTTTATAGGCGCGGCGTTTCTCGTGCCGACTGCGATTATGTTCTGGATTGATTGGGATGGTCGTCAAACCCAGCCTGGTTCAACAGGGTGGCAATTGGTGAATCAAATGGTGCATCAAAATGCGCCGGTCGACTCTGTTGAGGACCGAGCTTTTGACTTGCCTGAAAGTCAAAAAATCAGTTTCTCAGCTGGCGTATTGTCGCAGGCTGATCTGCCTGAGGGTGGTCTGTTGAAGACGACTCTGCTGGAGGTTGATCTGTCGGGTGCGCAACTTGGTGATGCCAATTTGTCGGGGGCTTTTCTGCAAGGTGCCAATCTGTCAGAGGCTTTTCTCTTTAATACCAATCTGTCCGGGGTTAATCTCACTGATGCCAATTTAGCGAAGGCTAATCTCTTTGGCTCTAATCTGTCAGGGGCCAAGCTCAACGCCGCCAATCTATCGGGGGCTTATATGATTATTGTCAATCTGTCGGAGGCGACTCTGTGGGGTGCCGATCTGTCAGGGGCGTTTCTGCAAGGGTCCAATTTGTCTGGCGCTAATTTCTTTGCAGGCAATCTGTCGGGGGCTTTTTTGCAAGGTGCCAATCTCTCGGGAGCCAATCTCAGTGATGTTGATCTGTCGGGGGCCAATCTCTCGTCGTCCCGATACCTTAGCCAGAATCAACTTGACGAAGCATGTGGCAATGATAAAACTCGGCTTCCCGAAGGACTCACTGTTAAAGCGTGTACTGAATAAGGATTCTTTCTCACCTGATGGACCAAGCTCTCCTGTCGGAGCAGGCCCGATGGATCAAGTATTGTCTCCACAAAATTGGGTGTTGCCCTGAGCGATGGAATAGGAATCACTCCATCGCTCAGAACCATTTCTCATACGTGAAACGGTCAAGTGGTCGTCGACTATTTTGAAGTCGAGGTGAAAGCCCAGGCGAATACTGCCGACAGTTACCGCGGTTAGTCCGTTCCAACACTGTTGCATGAATGAGGCGCGTCTTGTCCAGTGCAAATGACCGGTTATCATTGCAACTACTCGATAATCCTTGATCGCCTTAGCATAGGCATTCTTGGTTTCAGTGCTCCACCATTTATTAGAGAATCTATCCATTCCATAGTGATGAACAACAATGACATTTTTATCGGGGCCAGCGTCTTCGAGCTCGTCCTTCAAGAATTGCAAGGCATCTTGTGGATCCCGACTTGCACCGTTCCACACCGTTTCGGGTTCATCTGCCGGCAGAAGATTCAGTTGAATAAAACGGATACCGTTCCATTCCCAAGAGTAATGCGGCGGCTGTGAGCCTGTTTGATCTTGCCTATCATCTCGGCCGATAATATTGGTCAGATTGCCCTCGCAGATGCAATTTTCACCGACGCCCTCGCCGCCACAACAAGTGCCTTTCATCATGTCGTGATTACCGAGGCCTTCGTACAGCCTGTCCAATTCTTTGCTGTGCTCAAGAATCGGGCTTAGCGTGTTTTCCTCATCGGCAAGCAAGGAGTTGTACAGTTTCAGAATTTCCCACTTATAAGTGCGCTCTGTGAGGTCGCCCGCGATGATGAGTCCTTTATAGTTTTTATCGTTGTACAACTTGTTCAGCAAAAATCCGGCTATATCGTTTTGAAACGCCACAATCGGGTGATTGATTCGCTTGTTGAACTGAGGATCAGCGGCTGCTGCGAACGACAGAAAGTCGGTAACGGGCTCAAGGTTTTTGTCGTGTTCTATCGTGTTGGCTGTAACTGGCCCTGAGATCAGGGTCAATGAGATCACGGTTAGAAAGGTGGTAAATACTATATTTTTTATGTCAAAGCGCATTGGACATATCCGGCTAGGACTAACATCATCTCTACACGCCTTCAAAGGTTCTTTGGTTGAGAAAAGTCTGGCAGTGCTGTTAGGACCTGTCCAAGTTAAGTGAGTTCCAACATTCCAATTCACGCACATTGATAACTCCATTGACAACTTCATCAACAATTTCAATGACAACGCCAGTCTGGATTTTTGCTTACGGTTCTCTGATCTGGCGTCCGGGATTTCCTGTGGCTGACCGGCAACGCGTTAGTGTCCAGGGGTATGCCCGGCGATTCTGGCAGGGGTCTCATGATCACCGCGGCACACCTGGAAACCCAGGTAGGGTGGTAACCCTCGTTGCAGAGCCGGGCGCCAATTGCCATGGTCTTGCGTTGCAGCTACCGCTGGACAAGCAGGAGGAGATACTCGATGAACTTGACTACCGCGAGAAAGATGGTTATGAACGGGTGCTTCTAACGGTTCAACGATTGAATGGAACGTCATTCGATGCACTGACATGGGTAGCTTGTCATGATAATCCGTCCTGGCTTGGCGCCGCGCCAATGTCGTGTCTTGTTGAGCAGATCAATCGTGCTGAAGGTTTGTCAGGAGCAAATGGCGACTATGTAATCCAACTCGATTCAGCGCTTAGAAAACTGGGTATTGTTGATCTGCACGTGCGATCAATAGCGGATGGGCTCATGTCGCTTGGGCCGAAGTGTCAGCCTTGATGTGCGCGGTAACGACTCGATGTAATCGCTTACACCTGATGTGTCTTCAATTGCTGTCAACTTTGCCTTCCAAGCAATTGATTCGCTCGAACATTCATGATCACTTGATGAATTCAGCAAAGTAAAGTTTGTATCCAAATGAAAAAGTACTGGAAAACAAGGCATTTTTATGTTTGTGGTTTTTCAATTCCGTTTTTTCCTTCATTTTCCAATCAGCCGTCACCACATCTTCACATGCAGCCTCGGCTGTGTATAATCATGTTCACCGCATTGCACGCGAGTCCAAATGTGGAATGTGTTGACGGTACATGATCAAGGGCCACGGATTCAGGCCAGCACCCGTTTTTGATACAACTTGGCGAGGTGCGGATGTACAGTTTGGCTGTTAATATTTTTGCCTGCTACTTACTGGATAACGCCAGAGGGATAGTTGCTTGGCATCATTTGCTTGACTTGGGAATCGATGCATGAGCACCAGTCCGGAAAGCCAGATATTGTTAGTCGCCAACCGTCGCGACGATCAGGAAAAAATCGTCGACCTACTTGAAGAGATTGGATATGGTGTTGAGATATATCCAGACTTCAGTACGCTGACAGAACCTGCCAACGGCGTACGTCGGCGCGATGATGCACACGCCACCATCATTTGTCACCGTCGCATCAATGAAAGTGAAGCAACCGAATTGCCGGCGACGTTGCCTGGCGCTCGGGTTATTGTGTTCTCTGATTGCAGAGATGAGGATTCCATCTGCAATATGCTCGACTTGGGCGCACATCAGTACTTTGATATTGATGAAAGTCGACGGGTCATGCTGGCAAGACTTCAAGCGGCCTTGCGTTACCATTCACGTCCAGCACGTGCATCGTTTGAGTTCGCCGATTTTCATTTCGACTTGCAAAAACGCCGTGTGATGCGTGAACAGGAAGCGCTTGATCTCAGTCCGAAAGAATTCGATTTTGCCTTGTACCTTTTTTCACACCGAGACCGCATTGTTGGCAACAGTGAACTCATGACATCCGTGTGGTCATTACCGCCGACCATGGACACCCGTCGCATCGATACCGCTGCGTGTCGCGTGCGTAAGAAAATGCGCCTGACTGAGGAACACGGTTGGCGTCTCAAGCGTTTACGGCGCGAGGGCTACCAGCTAATCCATCTTAATCTCGTGCATAGGCCTAATCCAGACTCAACGGGTCCGAGCGCTACGCCTTAGCGCTTGTTCAGGCAATCCGCTCGAGAGAGCGTTTGCCAACACCTAACCGCCCAACCGGAATGACCTGACGGCGAATGGCGGTGGTCGGCGACACCATGTACAAGTCGCCATTACGCCCGTTTAACTGATATCGAATGCCTTGTTCACGTGCCAGGGACGCCTGTGCTTCGAGATGTTCGTCTTCGCCGTGTACCGGAATCAAAACGTCCGGTTGTATCCATTGATAAAGCTCCTTGAGTTCCTCGGCACCCGGGTGTCCCGACGCGTGGATCGGCGAGGTCGTATCGTTGGCTGTGATGACCTTGATACCACGTGCCTGGAAGCGCGCGATCATTGATTCAATGGCTTTTTCATTGCCGGGTATTGCGCGAGCGCTGAAAATGACCGTGTCACCTGCATCGAGCGTCAGATCGGAAAAGCTATCCGTGCTGAGTCGGTGAAGTGCTGCACGTGGTTCTGCCTGACTGCCGGTGGCGACCAGCAAAACAGATGCTGGCGGCAGAAAACCTAGATGATCGGATTCAACCAGTGTCTCGCTATGTCGCCATAGGCCAACCTGGCGCGCGACTGATGCGGTTTTTATCAATGACCGCCCGAGCAGGCCCAGATGCCTGTCGGTCGCGTCAGCGCAACGAGCCAGCGTGTTCAGT
>CAYULV010000257.1:0-2959 GCA_964445655.1 uncultured Granulosicoccaceae bacterium
GTTATCCTGATATCGAGTTGAAGATCAGCGAAGGTACCCAGGATCAATTGATTGCCGGACTGCGTAAAGGAGATCTGCAAGTGGCCCTGGTTTATGATCAAGAATTGCCCGATGATCTTTACCGGACGCCATTGTTTGAAGCTCGTCCGCAAGTCGTATTGCCAGCAAACCATTCCCTGGCAGGCTTGAAAAAAAACATCGCTCAAGCATATTGTCGAGGAACCGATGGTGCTACTCGATATATCGCCAAGTCGTCATTACTTCACCAGTCTGTTTACGCGCGTCGGGCTGGAACCTCGTATAGCTTATCGAACCTCATCGCTGGAATTGTTGCGTGGCCTGGTTGGGCGTGGTTTAGGCTATTCGATACTGGTAACCAGACCATCGGGGGACTTGACTTATGATGGTCAAGCGCTTGTGGTACGTCCCTTGTCAGATGATGTTGAGCATAGTCGAATAGTGCTTTGTCATTTGCAATCAACACGTCCAACAGAGTTGTTGAAAGCCTTTAGCCGATTTTGTGTTGAGTATTTTGCCAAGCTAAAAACAAGCAAGCGGTGATTTTATGAGGTCGTTGCATAAAACGAATCTGCCTGATTTCCGGTGTTTTCACTGCATCGTGCGGTGGCCTTCGCTATGAGTCAGACTCGCATCCCCTACATCTTTATGCGTGGATGCACATCTCGTGGCCCGTATTTCAAACGATCTGATTTGCCTGCCGATCAAGAGACGTTATCAGACGTGCTTGTGTCGGTACTGGGTGCAGGTCATGAGCTGAATATCGATGGGATCGGTGGGGGTAATGCGGTTACAACTAAAGTGGCCATGTTGTCCGAGTCATCTGATCCCTGGGCTGATATTGATTTCCTTTTTGCACAGGTGTCCGTCACCGACAAACTTGTTGATTTCAAACCGAGCTGCGGCAATATACTTTCTGGGGTTGCTCCCGCTGCCATCGAGATGGGGCTGCTGGTGCCAGACTCCGAGATCACTAACGTCAAGATAAGAGCGGTAAACACCAATGCTCGAATTGTAGCGACTGTCAATACGTTTCCAGGAGGAGTTGTTTACGAGGGCGATACGGCTGTCGACGGTGTGCCAGATACGGCGAGTCCCATATTGCTGAAATTTATGGATACGGTTGGAAGCGCCACTGGCAGCCTGCTGCCGACGGGTAATCTCATTGATACGATTGACGGTATATCAGTGACCTGTATGGATGTTGCGATGCCGTTGGTCATTGCACATGCAACAAGTTTTGGAGTTAGCGGATACGAGAGTGCTGCTGAATTGAATCGTAACAAGGGACTTATGGCAAAGCTTGAATCAGTGCGCATGGCGGCAGGTGTCGCGATGGGCTTGGGCGATGTCAGTCAGTCTGTTGTACCAAAGTTTGGCTTGCTTGCCTCCGCGCGCGATGGCGGTACTTTGGCCGCTCGGTATTTCATGCCGTGGAAATGTCATCCGACCATGTCTGTTACTGGTGCTCAATGCATAGCCTCGTGTCTCATGACGCCGGGCTCTATCGCCGAAGGACTATGCCAAGTCAGAAAGGTGTCTCCTGCGACAATCAGCGTTGAACACCCATCAGGTGTGCTCGATGTCACGGTAGACTTTGAATGCGACGATAATGGATTCAGGCCGTTATCGGCGGGAGTGATCCGAACCGCCAGAAAGCTCGCCGATGGACACGTCTACGTACCACGACAGGTGTGGTCTGGCAGTGACTGATTGCTGCGAGATTTGCCGAGAACCTTCAGTTGCAATATGCCTGTCTCGTCAGTGCCTTCAAAAACTCGTGGCTACACTGAATCGCAACAATAATTCCTGTCCGCGTCAATAGTTTTACCGCTATACTTTGCGTGTGAACCGCCGCTACTTCCTTCATTTTTTCTTGCTTCTGGCTATGTGTTTCAGCCAGACGGCGGCGAATGTCCATGTTGTCAGCCACCTGCTGACGACTGACAGGCATGGCGCTGATATCGATGCTCTCGCCGGTCACGATCATCACCAGCACCTGCATCAACACCAGCATCATGATCTGTCTGATCCCGAGGTTGCTGATGCTGAAAATCACTTAAGTGACTGCGCGATCTACCATGCCTATGTTGGTATGGGTGGGGTGCTGCCAGTATTTTGTGACAATATTGCAGCGCCAAGACCTCACTTGGCACAATCTCAGTTGCTGGATCTGGCTATAGCCAATTCACCGGTAGAAACACAGCCCATTCGCGGACCCCCTTTACGTTCCTGAAGTTTCGACAATTTAACTTCAAACAGGATGACATTCGTCACTCTGTAACTTTCAGGAGCATTTCATGAAATATTTCAAAGCGCTTGCCGCCGTGGCTGCAGGCTATTCTCTTACTGCGGTTGCACAAACAGAACGCGATCTGGACAGCCATGTACACGGTGCGGCAGCCATGAACGTGGCGATCGCAGACTCTGCTGTTTTTATTGAACTCGATACACCATGGAATAATCTGGTCGGCTTCGAGCACGCCCCAAGCACGGATGATCAGCACGCCTTGGTCGATAACGCGTTGCAGCAACTTAATGATCCCGATCAATTGTTTTCATTTGATGGTGGTGATTGCGCTATCGATTCTGTACTGGTTGAAGACTCCATGGCGGAGGGCGATTCGCATCATGACGAGCATGGAGACGAGCACCATGACGAGCACGGGGATGAGCATGGAGACGAGCACCATGACGAGCATGGGGACGAGCACGGAGACGAGCACCATGACGAGCACCATGACGAGCACGGAGATGAGCACGGAGATGAGCACGGAGATGAGCACGGAGATGACCATGCCGACCATGACGATCACGGTGAAGAAGGGGAATCTCATTCAACCGTGTTGGTGACTTATTCTTACAGTTGCGGTGATATTTCCAGTTTGAATGCGATCGACCTCTCGATATTTTCCATCTGGTCTGGATTCGAAGATCTGGA
>CAYULV010000257.1:3059-5586 GCA_964445655.1 uncultured Granulosicoccaceae bacterium
TGAATGCGATCGACCTCTCGATATTTTCCATCTGGTCTGGATTCGAAGATCTGGACGTTCAGGTGATCGGCGAAAAGGGGCAGACGCTGGCGGAACTCAACCCTGAAAACACCACACTAAATCTTGCTGGGGTGAAATGAAATGGTTGGTGGCAAAGTCCGTTAGCCCTCGAGTGATAACGTGAGTAGTGACAAGTCCTCAGCAATCGTTCAGATGAACAACGTGGAGTTCGCGTGGAGCGTGAACGCCAAGCCAGTTCTGGCGATCGAGGACTTCTCGATACCCCGAGGTGAACATGTGTTTCTTCGGGGTCCATCGGGTTCTGGAAAAACGACTTTGCTCAGTCTCATCGCTGCGGTACTTTCGCCGCAGCGAGGTGAGATCATCATTGATGATCAGCCGTTGGACTCGCTACGGCGAACGAAGCGGGATCAATTTCGAGTAGATCGGATAGGGTTGGTATTCCAGCAATTCAATTTGTTGCCATTTTTATCGGTAGCGGACAATGTCCAATTAAGCTGCCGGTTTTCGTCCGATCGTAAACAGCGTGCTTGTAAAGATGGTCAAACACTTGATCAGGAAACTGATCGTTTGCTCAAGGCAATGCGCTTGGCACCAGATGAAATTCGGCATCGAATCACGTCACAGCTAAGTGTCGGACAACAGCAGCGCGTTGCAGTGGCACGCGCATTGATCGGGCAACCGCCGCTGGTTATAGCTGATGAGCCAACGTCCTCGCTTGACAACGATTCACGGCAGGCGTTTCTGGACTTGTTGTTCAGCGAAATCGACTCAGCCGGTTCAACCTTGTTGTTTGTCAGTCACGATTCCACATTAGCTAACTCGTTTGACCGTTGTGTTGATTTACATGAAATCAATACGGCGGCCAACCCGTCCGATTGGTCTGGTGAGCTGAAATGATAGCCATCGCATGGAAAAGTCTTTGTAGCCGCTGGTCAACCGCATTGCTTGCCTTACTGGCAATAGCCATGAGCGTGGCGTTGATCTTGACGGTTGAAAAAATCCGCCGTGATGCTCGCTCCAGTTTTACACAAACAGTATCAGGGACGGATCTGATCATTGGCGCTCGAAGTGGCTCGATACAATTGTTGCTGTATTCGGTTTTCCGGATAGGTAATGCGACCAGTAACATCAGCTGGGAGAGTGTCGAGGAAATCAAGGAACGCAAGGCGATTGATTGGGTCATACCGATATCGTTGGGAGATTCTCATGCCGGGTATCGCGTGTTGGGTACCAATCACGATTACTTCGAACATTACCGCTACGCCGATAAGCGTCTGTTGAGTTTTGCCAGTGGCAAGCGTTTTGAGGATGTATTCGATGCGGTTATCGGTAGTGAAGTAGCGAGACAACTGGGCTATCAAATTGGTCAGGAAATCGTGGTCGCACACGGTACGGGAAGTGTCGCTCTGGTAGAGCACGATAAACAGCCGTTCAGGGTCAGTGGCATTCTGGAACCTACCGGCACACCGGTCGATCGCGCCATACATGTCAGCCTGGAAGGGATTGAGGCCATGCATATCGATTGGCGTAATGGCGCGACGGTAAAAGGCGAGGGTACCCCTGCGGATGTAATACGCGGTATGGAGCTGGAACCTGCCGCGGTCACCGCGCTGTTGGTCGGTCTGAAATCGCGAGCGGCCGTGTTTCGTGAGCAACGGGCCATAAATACGTATCGCTCAGAGCCCTTGTTGGCGATTCTGCCCGGGGTTGCGCTTCAAGAACTATGGGGGCTGGTAAGTGTCGCAGAAATAGCGTTATTGATAGTTTCTGTTATTGTGGTGATCGCAGGGCTGGTGAATTTGATGTCAGTATTGTTGGCAGGTTTGAACGAGCGGCGCCGGGAAATGGCCGTGCTCAGATCTGTCGGTGCGCGCCCGGTTCACGTTTTCCTGCTGCTGTGCATAGAATCTGCATTGTTGGCATTGGGCGGAATCATTGCTGGGCTGCTTTTGCACTATTTGATAGTGGGTGTCGGTGCAGTTTATTTGCAGGAGCGATTCGGTCTGGCGGTACAACTTGGTTTGCCACAAAACGCTGAAATCAAGATATTGATCGGTGTGGCATTGGCCGGGCTTATAGCGGGGATGATTCCCGCTCTGCAGGCGTATCGCAAATCGCTGGCAGATGGTCTGTCACAAAAAATTTAAGTTACAGGTAATGCAAGGAGTGTCGGTATGAATTCGAAACGACTTTGGATGGCAACCATCACGGTCTGCATTCTTTTGATAAGTGTCAGTGGGCAAGCTGGTTGGTGGCCGTTTTCCAGTGATAAAGATGAGGACGTATCCGAAATCACGACCCTGTACTGGGAAGATCTGATTCCCGATGATTTTGTCCAACCCGAAAATCCTTTTGCCACAATGTCTCAGGAAGAAGTGGACAAGCTGCTTGATGGTAGTGACGAGTCCAACGCACGTCTGAACCAGTTGCAGGAAGAGTTCAACTACGCGCCTGTCGTGGATGAGCTTGATGGGAAACGCGTAAAAATTCCGGCATACGTCAC
>CAYULV010000258.1:0-2948 GCA_964445655.1 uncultured Granulosicoccaceae bacterium
GGTCTCTGGGCGCGAGAGATCGGTCGCATGGCCGGGCTCGAACTACCCGTGTTGGCCATGGAGCACATGTATTTGCTTACCGATGAGATGCCTGAGGTCACCGCATTCAATCAGGAAACGGGGCGCGAGCTTGTCGGTGTGATTGATTTCAAGGGCGAGATCTACACCCGGCAAGAACGCAATGGACTGCTTTTGGGCACCTACGAGAAAGCCTGCAAGCCGTGGTCCCCGGTCGAGACTCCTTGGGATTTTGGCCACGAATTACTGGCCCCTGATCTCGATCGCATTGCGCCATCGCTCGAGCTTGCCTTCAAACATTTCCCCGCATTTGAACAGGCCGGTATCAAACAAGTGATTAACGGGCCGTTTACGTTCGCACCTGACGGAAACCCTTTGGTCGGCCCCGTTCAAGGGATGAGCAACTTCTGGTGCGCCTGTGCCGTCATGGCAGGCTTTTCACAAGGCGGTGGCGTCGGACACGCGCTGGCAAACTGGATGGTCCATGGCGATCCGGGCTATGACTTGTGGGGAATGGATGTAACCCGATTCGGCGACTGGGCGACTCTGCGTTATACCAATGCCAAGGTTCGGGAAAACTATTCACGTCGCTTCTCGATACGCTTTCCGAATGAGGAACTGCCGGCCGCCAGACCGCAGGAAACCACGCCACTCTACGATATCTACAAAGACGATTTACATGCTGTCATGGGAGATAGCTGGGGGCTTGAAACTCCTTTATGGTTTGCCAGCTCCGCCACAGAGGCAAAAGACAAGCTCAGCTTTCACCGTTCCAACGATTTCCCAGCCATCGCGCGTGAAGTCGAACAGTCACGGAACAGTGTTGGCGTTACGGAAATCGCCAATTTCGCGAAATACAAAATTAGCGGCACCGGCGCTGAAGCTTTCTTGTCAAAACTTATGACTAACAGGATGCCAGCCACCGGTCGCATTGTATTGACGCCCATGCTTAACGAGGCTGGGAAGCTGATCGGCGATTTCACGATAGCCAAAGCGTCTGATGAAGTTTTCTACATGTGGGGCTCCATCGCCGCCCAGAAATACCATGTACGGTGGATGGAACATCACTTGCCAAAAGATGACTCGGTATCCATTCATGTTTACGGTACCGATCTGGTCGGCTTGTCTATTGTTGGCCCACACTCGCGTGATGTCTTGTCCTCGTTGTGCGATGTCAATGTGTCGAATGATGGTTTTCGTTTTCTGGACTTTCGCGAATTCGATGTCAATGGCGCCCCCTGCCTCGTCAACAGAATAAGCTTCAGCGGCGATCTCGGATACGAAATCTGGATGCAAGCGGCTTATCAACGAAAGGTCTATTCCGGTATCAAAGCAGCCGGTCGTCCCTTCAACATCATCGACTTCGGTATGCGGGCCTTGTTGTCCATGCGTCTTGAAAAAAACTTCCCAACCTGGTTTGCTGAATTACGGCCAATCTATGGTCCGCTCGAAGCCGGTATGAGTCACTTTGTCAAATATGACAAACCAGGTTTCATTGGACAGGATGCGGCCAAACAAGAAGTGGAAACCGGAGGGGAATTACGGCTCGTTTCATTTGTTGTCGATGCAGACACTGCCGATGTGATGGGTGATGAACCCATATGGGCTAAGCGCAGCCAGTCTGTCCCAGGCATTACCAAGCCTCACGGTTTTGGTGCTAATCGATTTACGTCATATGGTAGCGAAATCCCACGTCCCGAATTGCAGATCGATGGCGATTGGCGCGTCGTCGGCTGGGTGACATCAGGCGGATATGGGCATCACGTCAAGGCCTCATTTGCACAAGGCTACATACCTAAAGAGCTGGCAACCATCAACGTTGATGGTCAGTTTGAAATTGAAATTCTCGGAGCACGCCGACCAGCAAAGTTAATCTTGAAACCTTTGTTCGATCCCGAGGGCATACGTATGCGTTCTTGAAACCGAAGCTGCCGCTCTATTCAATACTGTGGATTAATTTGTCCATCAATTTTTGCAGTGTCATCAAATAACGTTCATTGGTTAGTTTGCCCGCTTCATCGAACTCGCCATGCGCGCTGGACACCATCAATTCCGGACCGGTCAGGAGGCGCGGCTGGAACGAGTTCATCGCCAGGCGTAATGAATACTGAGCACGCGCCCCACCCGTACGACCAGCTGCCGCCGACATGATTGCAACCGGCTTGTCCATCCACGGATTACCCTCTACCCGGCTGACCCAGTCAAGCGCATTCTTGAGCACCCCTGACATGGCCTGATTGTATTCTGGAGTTGATATGACAACCGCATCGGCTGACTCTATTTGCTGATGAAGCGTCACTGCTTTTTCCGGCACACCTTGCGCGTTTTCTACGTCACCGTTATATAGCGGTAAATCAATATCAGCGACGGTAGCTTCACATGATGTGCAGCGAACCGCTTCTTGTAACAGTTTACGATTGAAAGATTCGGTGCGAAGCGAACCCGATATCATCAGCAGAGATGCAGATTTTGTCATTTGGCTTTAATTCTCTAGAGTTAGCCCGAAGAGACCTGAATATACATTCGGCGCGACGCAATTAGTGGGATAGTTCATTACTTTGGTAGTGACCTGTTTTCCACTAAAAATAACTTTCAAGAACTAACGCCCAATTAAACATAAGCATTGATTGCAACTGGTTTTATTGAACTACCATTTGGTATGAAACTTGAAGACAGAGGCATCGCTTCAATCAAGCATAGCCCACAAATCTCTCAGCTTCCTAAAGCGCAATATCAATGATTACTAGTGGGATTAGGCGATCTCACGATGCGGCAATATAAAAGTCGATTCAGTAAATATCAAATTTGAGTGGATTTGATATTTTCTAAATAAGATTTGACGGTTTTTGATTTATTTTTTTCTCATAATCCAGCTAAAGTGATACGTTCGTTCAATGAAAAAAAATCATAGACGTATAGTGAGTTGTGCT
>CAYULV010000258.1:3048-5582 GCA_964445655.1 uncultured Granulosicoccaceae bacterium
AACAACGCATCTTCGCTAACAGTATTCGCTCAACCAGACGCCTCCGGCCCGCTGGGCGATGCCTTGGACACCCTCGTAAGGCATCTTGATGGCATCGATGTACTAACGACAGCTGAACTCTACGAACTACGCGACACGATTGAAGATCTCAGCGCAGCCGACACATTAGTAGGTAATGCTGCTCTAGTTCAAAAGGCCTACAGCGTGATTCAAAACTACGAGAGCGTCCATGGCGCTCTGTTCACGTCAGACGGTACGCAGTCATTTAAACTTTCAGACAGCGATACTGACGGGCGCGAACTGGAACGGACAATGAATATTGTCTATCTTGCGGTATTTGATGCCATTGACGCCGAACTGATCGAATCAAATCCTGCCTTGCTTGATGGCTTGGCGTTCGGTTCCGCAGACTATTTTCCAGGGTCGGTGTCACCACCAGCAAATGCTAATGTGGTGTACGAGACACAAATCGACGCTTCGGTTCCTTTGGACTGGGGGCGGCCAAACCTATACTCTAGATCGCCGGCACGTCGCCCAACGGGTGCGTATCTGGCTGCCGGCTCCATTGCAGAAGTCACCGTCCCTAACGCATTGGTCAACAGTGGCTTCCAGATTCTGGTAGGCGCGCATACCTGGGATCTGTCGTCAAGACCTGACCAGAAGCGCATTGGCAGAGTGAGCAAACGGTATCCAATTACCAGTGCAACCACGCTCATCGCTAATCCCGTGGGCGGTAATATCTATATCGAGGTACCTCATCTAGCGGATGTTGGGATGGTCGACATTGAACTAAAAAACACCGTACGTGCACCCTATTTTTCAGCACGTAGTTTCGATCAGATCACTGCGGGACAATGGGATAACACTGAGCGCAATCAGCCAGGCTCCTGGACCGACATCGAAACCGATAAAGTCATGATGAGCGTGCCTTCCAAGTGGATAAGAGACTTTGATTTCGACGACCTAACCGAGATCCTGGATAATTATGACGCGCACTTGGATCTGATTTCAGACTACATGGGCAAGCCTAGGATAAGAAACAAACCGTTCCTGTTCATGCAGGTGGATGTGATTTTTCGCGGCGTCGCATTTTTCCCCGGCTACCCAATGAGCAATTACCCCAATTTTGATTCACCGACACCAAGGTCGCCATTGGTACTCGGCCATGCATTTGACCAAACTATGTTACACGAGCATGGTCACGCGACCTACATGACGAAGTTCTCCAGAGAAACTGAATCAGCAGTACATATGCTGTACCCCTACATTGCTACACAGCGTTACGGTATGCCGCTGGAAGAGGCTTTTTCAAGCTCCCTGCACTATGCCAGAAGCACTGAACGCACAATGGATGATGTGTTTGTAAGTTGGGCGCTGCGTGACCAGTTTTTAAACGATATTGAAATGGGACACGAAGAGTCAGCCTACAAGCATCGCGGCCATGCGGACTACATCCAGTATGCCGATTTGTTTGGGTGGAACGCACTGACCGAATTCAACCGCAATCTGAATGTCGATTTTGTCGAATCAGGTTTCGACTTCGATCGCAATAACCATAATAGGAATGATCGCCTGCTACGTTTGTCTCGTGAGGCAGGTGCTGATGTTCGGCCATTGTTCCATCTCTGGGGACACAGCGCCAGTGATGATATTGCCTTGCAAGCATCTATTGATTTTGAGAATCTGCAGCCATCTGCTGCAATCTATGACCAGATGGTCGGCTTCAAATCTACCATTCCATTTACACAGGCCGACTACGATGCATGGTACGCAAGAATGTCTGCAGTACTGTTCTCCGGTCACCGTTTCGACTTTTGGGATCCACTAGCTGCGTCATACGATACGCAACGCGCACAGGATGCAGTCGATCGAATTGACGAGTTACTGGCGCTCTACTTCCCGGATGGCCGTCCACCTGTAAACACGGTGCAACCAGCTGATCCTCCCGCCCCGATACCGGTGCCGGTAGAACGTACTGATCCAATCGAATCGCCAAATCCAGTACCGGTAGATCCAGTACAGCCGGTTGATCCACCTAACCCGATACCTGTGGATCCCAGTCAACCGATCAGCCTATTTAACCCCGATACGGACCTCGATGGCGTCCCTGACACTATCGAACTTGCGGAAAATACCGACCCGTCCGATGCTTCCAGCTTTCTCGATTCTGACAGCGATGGCATCCCTGACATCAAAGATGCCGATAGTGACGGTGACGGCCAATTGAATTTATTCGAAGCCGGCGCACTTCCCTACTATGATCGCGATCGCGATGGTGTACCCGCTTATCTGGACGATAACGACTATAACAATCAGATTGGCAACGATGACAATGCCGTCGAATCCTTGTTTGATCCAAATAATGATGGAATTGCAGAATTTGCCGACCCATCAATCGATGCAGTGGACTCAGACCAGGATGGTGTTCCCGACAGTGTAGAAATTGTCGATGGAACAGACGCTTCAGATGCCGGTAGTTTTCTGGATCATGATAACGACACCATCCCTGACTATATCGACGAAGACGACGACAA
>CAYULV010000259.1:0-1154 GCA_964445655.1 uncultured Granulosicoccaceae bacterium
TCGGTCGGGCCGCGATCGACTGGCTCGCATCAGTCCGGGTCGCCTGAGACCGGGTCGCAACTGACCACGGGCTATCTGTTTCTTGATGGCAGCTCCTTGTCTCTGGACGTTGCCCGCAAAGACGCCCTGAGGCAGGACCTGGAGCAGAAGCTGGGAGATGCGTGTCGATTGTTCCCGCATCAACTGTTGGTGCAGCTGCAGAAGTTGCCCAGCGACTGGACGCCAGACCCTTTGTTTGCATTCGGCTTTCGACAAATGAAAACCACAGTTGGCTCGGCTATATTCGAATTTCGCTTGAGCGACTACAAAGCGCCGCCAGACTGGCTCAATGCCCGATTCTGGGCGAATCCCGAGCGCTACGAGCAAACCCCGGACGTGGATGAATTCAGTGATCTGACCGGTTCATTCGATGACACCTCAGACGAAACTATTGATGAAGAATGGGACTAAGCTCATGCAGATGACAGCTTCGAAACTAACCAAGGCAACAAGGATCAAGCGATGAGCGCGATACAGATAACTGAATTGATGGGTGACGGCATAGGCCCGGAACTCGCTGAATCGATCCATGCCGTTGCAGAATCCCTTCCCGCCGAGTTCAAATTCATACCGGTGGACTGGAGTTTGCCCAATCGCGAGAAGCGCGGTGATGATGTCATTGATGAGGCAGAGGATTCAATGCGGCAGACCAAGCTTGCCGTCAAGTACCCGACTATCACGAACAAGCGCTCACCAAACGCCCTGATTCGACGACGCTGCGATTTCAGCGTCATTTACCGTCCAGCAATCTCGATCAAAGGCATCCACACCAATTTCAAGGAAGACGTCAATCTGCACATTGTGCGTATCGCGACGGGCGGTACTTATGATGATCCCGGTCAACTGGTGGGCAAGGATGCGGCGGTTTCGCTGCGTATGGTCGAGCGCAAGCCTTGCGAGCAGGCGGCCAGATTTGCCTTCGAACTGGCGCGCAGAAAAGGGCTTCGATATGGCGATAGTCACTTATCAATGACGAGTTCATCAAAGCACACGATCCAGCGAGTGACCGATGGTCTGTTCGAATCTGTGGTCGCCGAAGTACATGAGCAGTATCAGGATGTTGATCACCACGTTGAGCTGTTCGATGCCTTGTTGGCCAAGATCATTCTCAACCC
>CAYULV010000259.1:1254-5533 GCA_964445655.1 uncultured Granulosicoccaceae bacterium
GGGCAAAGTACACGGGACCTTGGTGGGAAACTCAATACAGACGAGTTTACGAAGGTCATCATCGATAACATACCGGCTCACCTGTAGCCCCACGCTATGTGATAATTCCAGGGATACGTTAGGGACTAACCGAATGAGCGCAAATCCGAAATCTGCGAGCCCCCAAGCCTCAATGCAAGAGCAGTGGGATACCTCACTGCTGGGCGGAGCCAATTCCCCCTGGCTAGAAAGCCTGTACGAGCAATACCTGGTTGATCCGAACTCGCTGGATGAATCCTGGCGAGACTACTTCGCCGCCTTGCCTATGGTTGCCGAGAATTCGCGCGAGGTCGCGCATTCCGAAATCCGACGGCAGTTCGCCGACATGATCAAGCAAGGAAGTGCTGTGCGTCCCGCGGCATCAGGTGCGGGCGCTGGCGGTACGGCAGCCGAACTCAAGCAGATTTACGTTACCCAATTGATCAATGCCTATCGGGTGCGAGGGCATCAGCTGGCCAAGACTGATCCACTGGGTGTCGAGACAGACGCCATGGTGCGAGAACTTCGCTTACATGAAAACGGTTTGTCTGACGCCGATCTGGACACCGTATTTCCAACGCCATCACTGGAAGGGATTGATCATGCGCCACTTCGCGACATCATTGATCACCTGGAGCGTTGTTATTGTTCGTCAGTCGGTTACGAGTTCATGTACATCGATTACACGCCGCAAAAAGACTGGCTGCAACAACGTATCGAAAGTGTTGCCTCCGCACCGACACTAAATGCGGATACACGGCGCTGGATTCTGGAACGCGTCACCGCAGCGGAAAGCATGGAGCGGCATCTGGGTTCACGTTATGTCGGTCAGAAACGTTTTTCTCTCGAAGGTGGGGAAAGCCTTATTGTCGTCATGAGCGAATTGGTCAGGCGTGCGGGTGCGGCAGGCGTTAAAGACATGGTTATCGGGATGGCACATCGCGGTCGCTTGAATGTGCTGGTCAATATACTGGGCAAGAATCCGGCAGAGCTCTTTCAGGAATTTGAAGGCAAGCACGTTGAAGGCAAAGAAAAAGAAAGCTTGTCTGCCGGTGACGTCAAATATCACCAGGGATTCAGCTCCGATATCAAGACTTCATCGGGTCATATGCATCTTGCGCTGGCGTTCAATCCGTCGCATCTGGAAATAGCATCACCGGTTGTCGAGGGCTCGGTGCGTTCACGTCAGGATCGTTATGGTGACAAGGATGGGGACCTGGTGCTGCCAATCAATATTCATGGCGATGCCGCTTTTGCGGGTCAAGGCGTGGTCATGGAAACGTTCAATATGGCGGATTCGCGTGGCTTCTCGACCAAGGGCACCGTGCATATCATCGTCAACAACCAGATCGGTTTTACCACTAGTAATGCAGCGGATGCGCGATCAACCTTGTATGCCAGTGATGTCGCGAAAATGATCAATGCACCGATCTTTCATGTCAATGGTGATGATCCCGAAGCGGTTTTCTTTGTCACACAGCTGGCGCTCGATTTCCGCATGGCGTTCAAGAAGGATGTAGTTATCGATCTCGTTTGTTATCGCCGTCATGGGCATAACGAAACCGATGAGCCGTCGGTAACACAGCCGATCATGTACCAGACGATCAAGGCATTGGCGACAACTCGCAAGCTTTATGCAGATCAACTGGCTCAGGAAGGCGTTCTCAGTGTAGAAGAGTCTGATCAGATGGTGCAGGACTATCGACAGGCACTCGATGACGGCAAGACTGTTGCGCCGGATATTCTGGTCGGTCAATCCGAAGCCCCTGAGCTTGCAGTCGAATGGAGCCGCTTTGTCGGCGACGATTGGCGAGCACCTTATGAATCAAAGGTGCCACTTGCGACCTTGCAATCGCTTGCCAACAAGCTGAACGAATTGCCTGATGGTCTCGCCTTGCATTCGCGTGTCAATAAAATTGTTGAAGATCGTCGCAAGATGACAGCCGGCGCCTTGCCGTTGGATTGGGGCTATGCGGAAACCATGGCTTATGCCAGCTTGTTGAATGACGGCTATTCGGTTCGTCTGTCAGGTCAGGATTGTGGACGAGGCACGTTCTCACATCGCCATGCCGTGCTGCATAATCAGAATCAACGTGGCGCTCATGTGCCATTGCGCGAGTTGACCGACAAGGCAAATTTTCTGGTTATCGACTCCGTGCTGTCTGAAGAAGCGGTACTCGCGTTCGAATATGGTTATGCCACAGCCGATCCTATGACGCTGGTTATCTGGGAAGCGCAATTTGGTGACTTTGCCAATGGAGCGCAAGTGGTGATCGATCAGTTCATCAGTTCCGGGGAAACCAAGTGGGACCGACTTTGTGGATTGACCATGCTGTTGCCTCACGGTTATGAAGGGCAGGGGCCAGAGCATTCCTCAGCGCGCATCGAGCGCTTCATGCAACTTTGCGCCGAGGACAATATGCAAGTGCTGGTGCCGAGCACACCCGCTCAGGCATATCACATGTTACGTCGTCAGATGCTGCGTCCCATGCGACGGCCGTTGATCGTCATGTCGCCAAAAAGCCTTTTGCGCCATCGCCTGGCGACTTCAACGCTCGAAGATCTTGCCGATGGTCATTTTCATCCGGTCATTGATGAGATAGACGATATCAAGGCAAACGACGTGGATCGACTCGTGTTCTGTAGCGGCAAGGTGTATTACGATCTTCTCGAAGCGCGGCGCAAGGCCGAGATCGGCAATGTCGCGCTGGTGAGACTTGAGCAGCTTTATCCGTTCCCGTACGAAGAAATGACGGCGGCGGTCAAAAAGTATCCGAATGCCAAATCCATTGTCTGGTGTCAGGAAGAGCCGCGTAATCAAGGTGCCTGGCGCTCCAGTCGTCATCGCATCGAGCGGGTCTCACCTGCCTCGGTCGGACCGGTGGAATTTTCTGGACGGTCACCGTCGGCATCACCGGCGAGTGGTTACATGAGTCAGCACCTGATCGAACAGAAACGACTCGTCGAAGAAGCACTCGGACTTATCCCTAATAGTCAGACGAGCTGATCTACAATAGTCTCGTCTCAAGATACATGACGCCCAAAGGCCCACGCTGATGTCTGATATCAAAGTACCCACTCTCCCGGAATCCATAGCTGACGCCTTGATCGTCACCTGGCACAAGAAAGAGGGTGATCCGGTCAAGCGCGATGAAGTCATCGTGGAAATTGAAACCGACAAGGTTGTGCTGGAAGTCCCGGCGGCCGACGACGGCGTGCTGGGCAAGATCATTGAGGACGAAGGCACGACGGTGCTCGCGCATCAGGTTATCGGCTCTATAGAAGTGGGAGCGACGGCAAGCGCAGCGCCCGAAGCCGCCGCGGCCTCTGCACCGGCATCCGGCGATAACGCATCCGGAGCTGCCGGGCAAACCAGTCCTGCTGTCAGAAAGCTACTCGCCGAGCATGGTCTTGAAGCTGGCGATGTGAAAGGCACTGGCAAGAACGGTCGCATCAGCAAGGAAGACGTTGAACGTCATGTCAGCGGGGGCGCAGGGGCAAGCAAAGCTGCTGCTGCGCCAACAGCTGCAGCGCCTGCAAGTGCAAGTGCGGGTGCGGGTGTAAGCGCGGGAAGTGCTCCTGTGGCAGCGCCGGTTCTTGCCTTACCCATTGGCGATGGCGAACGAACCGAGAAGCGTGTGCCGATGACGCGCTTGCGCGCACGGATTGCCGAGCGTTTGTTATCAGCGACGCAAAACACCGCCATGCTGACGACCTTCAATGAAGTCGACATGCATGCTTTCATCGAATTGCGCAAGCAATACAAGGACAAGTTTGAAAAGGGTCACGGCATCAAGCTTGGCTTCATGTCGATATTCCTTAAAGCCGCGACTGAAGCGCTGAAGCGCTACCCGGATGTCAACGCATCCATCGATGGAGACGACATTGTTTATCACGGCTACTGCGATATTGGCGTGGCTGTCTCGTCTGAACGCGGACTTGTGGTGCCGGTCCTGCGCAATACGGAATTCATGTCGCTGGCCAATATGGAAGCGGGCATAGCGGATTACGCAGATAAGGCAAGAGCGGGTAAATTGTCGATAGAAGAGATGAGTGGCGGCACGTTCACAGTCTCCAACGGTGGTGTATTCGGGTCACTTCTGTCGACGCCGATCCTCAACCCACCACAGAGTGCCATTCTCGGCATGCATGCTACACAGGAACGTCCGGTTGCGATCAACGGTGAGGTTGTCATTCGTCCAATGATGTACGTGGCCTTGTCTTACGACCACCGTATCGTTGACGGCAAGGGTGCCGTTGG
>CAYULV010000260.1:0-4110 GCA_964445655.1 uncultured Granulosicoccaceae bacterium
ATATCATAGATACCGGTAGCAGCGGCACGTCGGATTTCCGAGAGCGTGTATTCGTCAAAGGTTGCCGACTGACGCGGCGTGGTACGTGGTGTGTCTTGCATGGAAGTGTTATTGCCTGAAGCTTAGTACGCGTCTGCGTTGTCGATATCGAAATGGTAGAGCTTGCGCGCTGACCCGTAGCGTTTGAAATCAGTGCTGGGATGATCGAGTCCCGCTGCATCGAGTAGCTCTTGTAACGATGCGTGATGTTTTTCTTCCATGGGTTTCTCAATGCAATCAGCCCCGAGACTCTCTACATTGCCGCGTACATAGAGTTCGGCTTCATAGATTGAATCGCCCAACGCTTCGCCAGCGTCACCACAAATAACAAGACGTCCGGTTTGCGCCATGAAAGCAGACATATGACCGACCGAACCGCCAACGACGATGTCAATACCTTTCATTGAAATGCCGCAACGCGATGAAGCGTCGCCTTCGATGACCAGGAGTCCGCCGCGTCCGGTAGCGCCTGCTGCCTGACTGGCGTTACCGCTGACCCGAATAGAGCCTGACATCATGTTTTCACCCAGTCCGACGCCAGCATGGCCATTGACGGTGATGGCCGCTTTTTTATTCATGCCACCGCAATAGAATCCGACGTGTCCATTGATGGTGACGTCCAGTGGCGAATCCAGACCGCAGGCGATGGCGTGCTGTCCTTGTGGGTTGTTGATTTGCCATTCACGTTCATTGGTCGTGTCAGGCAAGGCTTGCAGGGTTTTGTTGATGTGTCGTAAGCCATCGCTGGCAAAGTCTAGTGATCTCATCAGTGCAATTGCTCCGATGAATCACCCCAGCTGTAGATGGTCGCGGGTTTGGGTTCCCAGATCTTTGCCTTCTCGGCCTGTGGCAAGGTGGCAATCGCACGGTATTCGGTCGCCATGGCGACCCAATCGTCAGTTTCAGCCAGCACCGCATGCTTGCAGGCTATGGGGTCCCGCAACACAGCGAAGCCATTGGCCGTGCCAATGCAAAACGTATAGAAACCGTCTAGATCCTCAAGGGCATCGCTTAGCGCCTCATGCAGAGTGGCCCCCTGTCGAAGTTTCCATGTCATATAGGCGGCAGCGACTTCACTGTCGTTGTCCGTTTGAAATTCCAGACCTGCTTTCTCGAGTGCGGCCCGCAAGCGATTGTGATTGGACAAACTGCCATTGTGCACAAGACAAAGATCGTCACCCGTGGCAAACGGATGTGATCCGGCGGTGGTGACCGCACTTTCTGTGGCCATTCGAGTATGGCCAATCATATGGCTGCCGCTGGCGTCATCCAACTGGAATCGATCGTAGACGGAATCAGGAAGTCCCACTTCCTTGAATATCTCCAGGAGTTGCCCGGAGCCGACCAGACGTACCGTGTTGGCGTGTTCTTTCAAATATGATCGTAAAGCGCTTTCATCGGCATTGGTGATCAGCAGGGCGTGAGTATCGTTTTGTTCGATGCTCGCTTCACAGCTCAGTGTGGAGGCGAGATGCGTTGTCAATGCCTGCCAGTCGAACGTTATGTCGTCGTGTGCCAAGGAGTATTTGGTAAACCCGTCAGCCGCCGGATATCGATACAGTGCGACACCGGCGGAATCCGGACCACGACTTTGCATCTCTGACAGCATGGGTCTGAACAGGCTGCCAAGTTCTGGCCGCAAGTCCGGGTTTTTTAGAAATAGTCCAACGATTCCGCACATGGGTATGACATTTTGATGTTGTTCGAGACAGGTGGACGCTAACACGCTCTTCCCTGAGGTTCAATGGGTGTGCTTACCGGTACAATATCGGCACACTTTTGGAGTTGGAGAAATGCATGGCGGTTGCTTGGGGAATCATCGGGCCTGGAAATATAGCCGCCGCATTCGCCGGTGGGCTCAAGGATGCGCCGGGTTCGAGCTTGCTTGCAATTGCCAGCAGAAATAAGGCCCGCCTTGCGTCGTTCGGCGATACGCATGGTATTGAGGCAGACAAGCGTTACAACAGTTATGCAGAATTGGTCGCCGATGAGGCGGTCGATGCCATCTACATCGCCACGCCACATCCCTGGCACCTGGAACATAGTGTGCTGGCCTTGCGTGCCGGAAAACATGTCTTGTGTGAAAAGCCCGCAGGCATGTTTGCCAGTGAGGTGGAAACCATCACCGAGATTGCGAAACAGGAAAATCGCTTCTTTATGGAAGCTTTTATGTATCGCTGTCATCCACAGATTCATCGTGTGGCTGAGCTGGTCAGGTCGGGGGCTATCGGCAAGGTGACCTACATCGAGGCCAATTTCAGTTTCAATGCACCGTTTGATGCTGATTCCCGTCTTTATAACCACGCACTTGGTGGCGGCGGTATTCTGGATGTAGGGTGTTATCCGGTGTCGTTCTCACGCATGATCGCTGGGGCTGCTATTGGTGCTGACTATGCAGAGCCTGTGTCAGTCAAGGCGGTAGGGCGATTGGCAAAGACCAAAGTGGATGAATGTACGCGCGCCTTGTTGATGTTTGAATCAGGTATCAGTGCCTTGTGTACGACGGCTGTCGCAGAGAATGCAGCGGGGCTTACTCGTGTGCATGGAACGACCGGCATGATCGAATTGCCTGAGCCCTGGTTGCCAGGCAATGGCCGTAAGCAATGTGATGCGATAATTCATATCACGGATAAGTCAGGCACCCGTCAAGAGTCGTTTACCGATCTGAAGCATCACTACAGTTTTGAAATCGATGTGGCGAACCAGGCTATAGAAAACGGCTTGCTTGAAGCCTCATCGCCTGCCTTGAACTGGCAGGAGAGTTTTGGCAATGCTCGTGTGCTTGATCAATGGCGACGAGAAGTGGGCTATGTTGCTGCAGGTGAGGCGGTCAAGACCAATCGGGTGACGCCAGGTGTATTGCCTAAGGGGTTGCCAGTCATGCCGACCCAACAAATACCGGGAGTTGACTCTGCCTTGTCCCGCTTGGTGATGGGTTGTGACAACCAGATGAATATTGGCGACGGTGCACTAGTCTGGGATGCCTTTTGGGAAGCGGGCGGTAATGTGTTCGACACTGCACACATCTATGGCAATGGTTTGCATGAACGCGTTCTGGGGCAGTGGATGGCGTCACGTGGTGTTGCTGATTCCGCCGTTGTCGTTGTCAAAGGTGCGCATTCACCCTATTGCACGCCACGCAGTATCGGCATCGAGCTTGAAGAATCCTTGAGCCGTTTGAAATTGGCGCAAGCACCAATCTACATCATGCATCGCGACAATCCGGATGTGCCGGTTGGTGAGTTTGTCGATGCACTGGATGAACTGCATCAAAAAGGACAGGTCGGGATAGTGGGTGGTTCCAATTGGACACCTGAGCGTCTTCGAGAAGCGCGTGATTACGCGCTACGTCATGACAAAGTCATGATGTCGGTGTTGAATAACAATCTGTCATTGGCCGTCATGCAAAAACCTGTCTGGCCCGGGTGTATTTCATCCAATGATATGTCATCACTGGAATGGTTGGCGCAAGAGCAGATAACGCACTTTTCTTGGTCGTCTCAGGCAAGGGGTTATTTTCTCGATGAAGCGCTGCGTGGTCGGCT
Organism: uncultured Granulosicoccaceae bacterium; assembly: GCA_964445655.1. Lineage (GTDB taxonomy): Bacteria > Pseudomonadota > Gammaproteobacteria > Granulosicoccales > Granulosicoccaceae > Granulosicoccus. The sequence continues at coordinate 3,585 of CAYULV010000260.1, forward strand.
TCCTCATTCAACATCCCCGCTGCGTTGTTTTGATAGTCCTGAAAACCAGGAACGGCGCACACGTGCAATGACATTGGCGTCTCGACAAGGACAAAATTATTCAGCCAATGATGTAGCACTCGCCTGGGTGTTGCATCAGGCCTTTCCATCATTTGCATTGGTAGGGCCCAGAAGTGCAGGTGAATTGGTCTCGACGATCAAGGCACTGGATATCAGTCTTGAAGCATCGGATGTCAGCTGGCTGAATCTAGATACCTGATGCTAGGCATTGACAGCTTTGTCTTGATCGCCATTGTCGTGTATGTCCTGGCTGGTATGGTCAAGGGCACCATTGGCATTGGATTACCGACCACGGCAGTCAGTCTGATGGCACAAGTGACCGATGCACGTAGTGCGGTCACCCTGGTTGTCATACCCATGTTTGTCACCAATCTTTGGCAGGTTATTCGTAGTGGCCGGGTAGTCTGGGTATTGCAAACGTTCTGGCGTCTGGCACTGACAATGACTGTCGGAATCGGTGTGTTTG
>CAYULV010000260.1:4210-5533 GCA_964445655.1 uncultured Granulosicoccaceae bacterium
GGCAGTATGGCTTTGGGTGTGGCCTATATGCAAAACGGCATCATGTCAGTGGATCGTAGCGGACTGTCAGCCATGTTGGTGTTACCGGCGATGCTCGGCTTTATGCTTGGGGAGAAAATTCGCAACCGCATGAGCGGTGATGGATTTCATCGTGCCGTGTTGATTTTCTTTTTACTGATGGGATTGAACCTGATACGTCGCGCTGTTATGGACATGTCATAGCAATATGCATGTCTCACTCGCTGAAATTCCGGATTTACCGGTGTGTTTTGAGGATGACGATCTGATCGTTGTTGATAAACCATCAGGCTTGTTGTCCCAACCAGGCAAGACCGTCAATGATTCTGTTGCGACGCGGGTAGCGCTTGCGCGACCGGATGCCACCGGTCCCTTGATTGTCCATCGTCTGGATATGGATACTTCAGGATTGCTATTGCTGGCAAAAAATCCGGATATGCATCGTGCAATGGCTCGTTTGTTCGAGTCACGGGGTGTTCGCAAACGCTATATTGCGGAACTGGTTTCACCGGTTGATGCGTCGGGCGGGCTGATCAGTCTGCCGATCAGGCGAGATTATGAAACACGACCTAGACAGCTTGTTTGTTATACCAATGGCAAACCTTCAGTGACCGCCTGGTATCACGCTGCATCAACGACGCGTAATGGACGGCTGATAAAACTGATTCCGCTTACCGGCCGTACTCATCAATTGAGAGTGCATGCGTCTCATCCTTTGGGTCTGAATAATCCGATAGCGGGTGATCGTTTATATGGAGTGGCCGACAATCAAAGGCTCATGTTGCATGCCGAGTATCTCGGGTTTACACATCCGGTCAGCGGGGCGCCGTGTGAGCTTTACAGTCCGGCATCTTTCGCTTGAATTACTACGATGATTGAGGGTATGGCATGAAGGTATTTTTGGTTGCTTACGCCGCGGCCTTGCTCGCGTTTCTTGTGATTGATGGCATCTGGTTGGGAGTTGTCGCGCGACAGTTCTATGCCACTGAGCTAGGCGACTTGTTGAAGCGCAATATCCTCGCGCTGCCAGCGGCCGTATTTTACCTTGGGTATACCGCCGGGCTTGTCTATCTTGCCGTGCGGCCGGGTGAGCCGGATATCAGCTTGCTGAATGTTGCTCTGACCGGGGCGCTTGTCGGGCTGATGGCTTACGGGACTTACGATATGACCAATCTTGCGACAGTGCGTGACTGGCCGGTGTTGATGAGCGTGGTTGACATGATTTGGGGCGCTGTTTTGTCTGGAGCCGTTGCACTTACTGCGGCTATCGTTGTACGAAAGTTCATATAACCGCTGGTTTAATTT
>CAYULV010000261.1:0-5505 GCA_964445655.1 uncultured Granulosicoccaceae bacterium
ATCGCCGGCACTCTTGTCGAGCAGGCGCTTCGCCTCAGCAGGCTTATAACCGAGTGAGGCCAAGGCCTCTTCGGCTTGCGTTCGCACAGATTCACCACCCGACGCCGACACCGGGTTAGCGTCACTACCGGCAAAAGCATCCAGTTTGTCTTTGAGATCAAGCAGGACGCGTTCGGCTGTTTTTTTGCCGATACCGGGCACTCTGACCAGTGCTGCAACATCTTTATTGGCGATGCAGTTGGCAAGCTCTTCGGCCGACAGACCCGACTGAATGGCCAATGCCACCTTGGCCCCCACACCATTGACTTTAAGCAACAGGCGAAACACGGATCGTTCCGACGCTGTAGCAAAGCCATACAGCAATTGTGCATCTTCGCGCACAAGCAGATGGGTGAACAAACCAACATCGGCACCGATTGCGGGTAGCTTGTAGAAGGTCGACATCGGTGCATCGATTTCATAACCAACGCCATTTACGTCCAGCATCAACGACGGTGGGTTTTTCTCAATCAGTTTTCCGCTAAGACGGCCAATCATCGTCGCAATCCTCGTCCACGTGTACGGCGCCGCGCCGGTGCGACGGCATTGAGCGATTGTCGCGAATGCGCGTGACACAAAGCGATCGCCAGACCGTCCGCAGCATCAACCTGGATAGGTCGGTCAATTTGTAACAGAGCGCAAACCATGGTTTGGACCTGCACCTTGTCCGCTGAACCGGTTCCGGTAACCACTTGTTTGACGGACCGCGGCGCATATTCGCTAACCGGTAGATCATGCGTTACCGCAGCCGTGATAGCAGCACCTCGTGCCTGCCCCAACTTCAACGCGGACATTGCATTGTTACTCAGAAAAACCTGCTCGATGGCTACTTCACGGGGTGACCATTCATCGATGATTTCATTAATAGCGCGATGAATGTGACCTAGCTTTTGCGCAAAATTCTCGCCCTTGACGCGAATATGCCCATGACTCAAGTGAAAGCTGCGTGCGCCGTCAGTTTCAATGATGCCGTAACCGGTTATAACCGATCCGGGATCAATTCCCATGACACGAAAGAGCTTTTCAGGCGCTGGCATCAAGCATGTAATCTCGGTTCAGACCGTGAGAACTGACGGTCTAGGAAGCGTAACTGTCAGGGGGAATTTCCGCGTTGGTAAATACGTTCTGAACGTCATCGATATCTTCGAGAGCATCCAGTAGCTTGAGAAGTTTCTGACCTTGCTCGGTATCGAGCTCTACTTCAGTCGACGCACGCATGGTGACTTCACTGTGTACAGGTTCAAGTTCAGCCTTTGTCATTGCTTCTTTGAGGTCGACAAAATTTTCTTCGGTGGTCAGTACCTCGATGGAACCATCTTCGCTGGCGACAACATCATCGGCACCTGCCTCCAGAGCCGCCTCCATGATGGCATCTTCGTCACTGCCTTCAGGGTAATTCAGAATGCCCAACTTCTCGAACAGATAGGACACCGACCCCACTGCTCCCATATTCCCACCATATTTGGTGAAGGCATGCTTTACGTCAGAAACCGTTCGGTTACGGTTGTCAGTCATGGTATCGACCATGATCGCAACACCATTGACGCCATAGCCTTCGTATCGGTTTTCTTCGTAGGCGACATCATCCAGTTCGCCGGCGCCTTTTTTTATCGCTCGATCGATGGTGTCCTTGGTCATATTGGCGCCAAGCGCCTTGTCGACCGACAAACGCAGGCGCGGGTTCGAGTTCAGATCAGAACCGCCCATTCGGGCCGCCACATTGATTTCTCGAATCAATTTGGTGAACAATTTTCCGCGTTTGGCATCCTGAGCATTCTTCCGATGCTGGATATTGGCCCATTTACTATGTCCGGCCATGCTTACCTCGAATGGTTTTTAGCGATTGTAACGTGCTTCCAGTGTGGCGCAACGAGCAACCGGGTAAACAGCACACTAATGAAAGCTACCGGTCTGGATGAAGCGCACGACATGGCCGGCACATTGTTTTGAAAAGATCATGACAGAGTGCGAAAACGGGATATTGACCTGATCACTGACATTCTTCAGTTGTGTTTCGCTGTGCTTGACCACGCCATCACTGTTTTCGCCGGAAGGATACAGCAGCGCCGACAGACCCAACACACCAGATCCGGTGATAATGCCAAGTGGCCGATCAATCGCGTAATCAGGCGCACCGCCAAGCAACCCTTCTTCTACGCTCCGGCCCAGCAAGGGTCTGAGAAAAACGTTTTTGTGGATACTTTTCGCAACATGGCTACCACGTACAGGCGAGCCAATCAAAACTACCTTGCCCAGCGGTAGGTCCGGAAAAGCTTTCAGGATATGCAGTATGACAATCCCACCCAGGCTGTGACCGACGAGATGGATAGTCTTCACATTCAGCGCGGTGATTTCCTCATGCAATTTGGCGGCATTCTCGGCGGGGCTTGAACGCAGGAAATCGTAGCTGACGAGATGTGTGTTCAGCCCGGCAGACTGCAGCATTTTGCCCATCACCCGCATGAACGTGCCATGCATCCAGATACCATGCACCAGAATCGTGATCTCATCACGACTCGAAGCCTTACGAATTTTGTTGCTGCGCTTTTTCAAGAATATCGTTGTGGAAACTATTTATAAAATCGCGGTTACTGGCCGAGCCGGTTAATTTCGCTGCTTCGGCAAATGATAGCCAACGCCACGCGACATGCTCGGTCGGATTGATTTTAACCGGTTCATCGATGTGCACCTCAACACTGAATCGGTGCTCACGATTGAAGCTTACACCGGGTGCGTAGCGAGACAACCAGGGAGGTACGATGGGAAAAACAACGCTTTTCTGGTGATCAATCAAGGTTCCCTGATCGGGAACCTTGATACCTGTCTCTTCACGCAGTTCGCGCACAGCCGCGGCCTGCGGTGATTCCCCGGGTTCCAGGCTCCCCGTGACCGACTGCCAGAAATCAACCGGCACCAGACGACTCAGCATCAGAACCTGCTTGCAACGCGAATGAACCAGTACGATGACCGATTCAGGACGCTTGTATTCAGGCATCCGATGCAGGTGCAGACTCCGAAGAAGCTGAGGCTGCTGAGTCCTTGGCGCGAGCACGAGTGCGTAAATGCAAATCCTTGAGTTGCGCTTCCGACACACTACTCGGTGCACTGGTCAACAAACAGCTCGCGCTTTGGGTTTTCGGAAACGCCATGACGTCGCGAATGCTTCCTGCATTGGCCATCAACATGATGAGCCGGTCCAGACCAAAGGCAATTCCACCATGCGGTGGCGCACCGTACTTCAAGGCATCGAGTAAAAAGCCGAATTTCTCCACGGCTTCTGCTTCGCCAATACCGAGTACATCCAGCGCTTTCTGTTGCATATCGGTGTTATGGATACGAATGGAACCACCGCCAACTTCTGATCCATTCAGAACCATATCGTAGGCACGGGACAAACACTTGCCCGGATCATCATCGAGTTCTTTCTGCCAGTTTTCAATGCTGTCAGCCGTTGGCGCCGTGAATGGGTGATGCAAGGCTTGCCAGCGTTTTTCACGTTCGTCGTACTCGAACATCGGAAAGTCAACCACCCATAGCGGTCGCCAGGCATCTTCGACCAAACCCATATCGTGGCCAATCTGAACGCGCAAGGCCCCAAGTGCTGCTTCCACCACACTGGTCTTGTCAGCGCCAAAGAAAATCAGATCACCATCAACAGCTTCGGTTCTTTCAATAATCTGCTGCAAGGCTTCAGCAGGAAAAAACTTGACGATCGGCGATTGCAATCCGTCCACACCTGCCGCGATATCGTTGCATTTGATATACGCAAGACCTTTCGCACCATAACGCCCTACATAGTCGGTGTAACCGTCAATCTCTTTGCGTGTCAGCTTGTTACCACCCGGTATTTTCAATGCTGCAACCCGTCCTTTGGGGTCAGCTGCGGGTGCGGCAAATACCTTGAATTCAATATCTGCCACCAAGTCGGATACTTCAGTCAGGGTCAAAGGAATGCGCAGATCCGGTTTGTCTGACCCATAGTTGAGCATCGCGTCGGCATAGCTCATGCGGGGAAATTGAGCACTCAGGGAAACATCAAGCACATCCTTGAAGAGCTGCCGGATCATGTTCTCCATCGAACCCATGATGGTGTCTTCGTCGATGAAGGACATCTCGATATCGAGCTGGGTAAATTCAGGCTGTCGATCTGCCCGCAGGTCTTCATCGCGAAAACAGCGTGCCACCTGATAGTAACGATCCATACCTCCCATCATCAGAAGCTGCTTGAACAGCTGGGGTGATTGCGGCAAGGCAAAGAATTCACCCGGATGCGTGCGACTCGGCACCAGATAGTCACGCGCGCCTTCAGGCGTCGCCCGCGTCAGCATGGGTGTATCGACTTCGACAAAACCGTCAGCATCGAGCGCATGACGCAGCGCCTGCATGACCGTTGCGCGCATGCGCAGACGCTGCTGCATTTCCGGTCGTCGGATATCGATGTAGCGGTATTTCAGACGATGCTCTTCCGAGACATTGTCATCATCGAGCTGAAACGGTGGCGTTGCCGCGCGATTGAGAATTTCGAGTTCATGACCCAATACCTCAATCTCGCCCGTTGTCATGTCCGGGTTGATCGTGCCTTCAGGCCGGTGCCGCACTCGGCCATGAATCTTGAGCACAAACTCATTGCGCACCTCCTCTGCCAAGGCAAAGGTCTCTGCTCGATCTGGATCAAATACAATCTGAACCAGGCCAGAGTGGTCACGGAGATCGATGAAGATCACCCCACCATGGTCGCGGCGTCGGTGCACCCAGCCACAGAAGCTGACTTCTGTATCCAGCTGTTCGGTAGTAACCACCCCGCAAAGGTGTGTGCGCATGAAAACCTCGTCGAAATCGCAAAAGCGTCAATTGTAGATAGTTATACCGGCGACAACCAGCGATAATCCGGACACTTTTAATGTCCGAGACCTCAAAGATGGCCCAGTATCACGTATATGGCGTGGGTAACGCACTCGTCGACCTGGAATTCGAAATTCCCGAATCCAAACTTGGCGAGCTAAAAATCGACAAAGGCTTGATGACTCTGATCGAGGAAGATCGTCATCACGAGCTGTTGTCAGCACTCGATGGTGTCGAACCGCGTCCCTGTGGTGGTGGATCGGCGGCCAACACAATCGTGGCCAGCGCACAGCTTGGCGCCAACTCGTTCTATTCCTGCAAGGTCGCCAACGATACGACCGGACACTTCTATTTGAAGGATCTGGCCAAAAATGGCGTCACCACCAACCTTGACATAGCGTCGCTCGACGCCGGGCATACCGGAAAATGCATCGTCATGATTACCCCCGATGCGGAACGCAGCATGAATACCTATCTGGGAATCACACAGAAAATAAGTGTCGCCGAGCTCGATGAAGAGGCGATTCGTCAGTCTGACTATGTCTATATCGAGGGTTATCTGGTCCCTGAACCCAATGCCCGGGCAGCGGCAGTCAAAGCGCGGGAAATCGCCAAGGATGCCGG
>CAYULV010000262.1:0-3512 GCA_964445655.1 uncultured Granulosicoccaceae bacterium
GACCATCACATCAGAACCATTGACCACAATGGAACCTGCAGTCGGCTCGAGCAAGCGGTTGATGTGCCGAACCAAAGTTGATTTGCCACTACCAGACAAACCCATCACACAGAATATTTCGCCAGGCTGTACATCAAAACTGACGTCGGCAACACCCACAACGCAGTTGTACTTTTCCAGCACCTCGGATTTTCCAATACCCGTGGCTCTGATATCAGCCAAGGCAATGTCAGCCTTGTCGCCAAAGATCTTCCAAACATCTTTCAGGGCAATGGCGGCGGATTCACTCACGCTCATGCGAATTTGACACGTCTCTTGGGCGGTTGGGCACGTAGCATCAGGACTTTTTTCCGCAGGAGATCTTCAGCATACCGCTCGGGTAAACTTTCGAACGTCCTGATGCCACGCGTAACAACAAATAGCTGACTTAAAAAAACAACCCTACAAACCGAGCCATGAATCAACGCGATCCGAGTTGGCTGCGACCCAATCCTTGGCAACATCAGCCGGATCCTTTCCACCTTCAATCTCAAAGGCAAAACTACTGACAACATCGCCATCGAGCGCAATGTTTGCCAACAGGTCCGCGATAGCCGGTGAACGTTCTGATAACGATTTTGAATAAGCGATTTGTACTTTCTTTAGTGCGTCTTCGGTCATGACTGTCGACTTCTTGAACCAGTCTGGATCGTCGGACGGCTGCAAAGCGATATATTTTTCGGGATCAAATGCAGGCTCTTCAAGACGGACAATGTCATGCTGGAACCAGATGGCATGCGGTGAATAACAGTAGAAAGCATAGCCTTCGTTCTTCTTAACTGAATCGCCTACACGCGCAGTCATTACCGCTTGATCAGCACGAATTGGTTCCATGAACGGCATCAAGCCATAATCACGTACCTTGACCTCATTGACATTGGCAGACGCCCAACCTGGCGCACCAATCCAGACCTCACCTTTACCGTTACCGTCGCTGTCCATCAATTTGGCAATTTCTGGTCGGGCAAGATCGAAAATAGACGTCACATTATTCGCTTCAGAGAATGCTTTCGAAACGCAAAAGCTTTGCTTGCCTTCATAGAAGTTGCTGCTAAGCGCAACTGTACCTGCCCCATCAACGTACTTATCGGTAAAAGTTTGTTGGTTCGGCAACCAAACATCCGGATGCACATCAATATCACCCTTGCCCTGATCCATCGCTTGAAATATCGCTGCGTTATTGCCCGGCACCAATTCAGCCGAACCACCAATACGTGTCACAACAATTTCCTGAATCAGATGCGCAATCGCTTGAGCTCCCGTCCAGGCAGGTGCACCAATTTTGACGCTTTCGGCGGCCATTGCACTACCACTACCAAGCACCATGGCTGATGCAAATACCACCGGTTTAAAGTTTAGTTTTTTCAATTTCTATTCTCCCCTTGATGAAAGTCAATTCCACGAATTGCCACCGCGCCAAAGAACAGCCTTGATGACAAGTACTCCACCTCTACTATTAACCGCATTTCTACTTCGAATACCCACCTTGATAACACTTGAATCGATGCGAAATCAAGTCAACTTTGTCTAGCCCTGCTGCAAATTATCAGTAAAACAGTGGCCATAACCAAAAAGAGCCGCTGAGCCGCCCGTATGCAGGAACACAACGCGCTCCCCTTTGACGAACCGCCCTTGGCGTATCAGATCGATCAATCCAGCAGCGCCTTTACCCGAATAAACGGGGTCGAGCAAGATACTTTCAAGCTGTGCAAACAGGGCTATTGCCTCAAGCGTGCTCGGCGCCGGTATGCCATACCCTTCTCCAACATAATCCGTATTCGCCACGACATCGCTTCGATCTACAACACCGGGGCAACCCAACAGTTCAGCGGTGGCCTCTGCAAGTTTGAAAACATTGCCTTCTTGCACATCACGCGGCGCACGTACGCCAATGCCCAGTAACGGAATGCCTGCATTCATCGCTTGCAGCCCAACAACCAAACCCGCTTGTGTACCTGCACTGCCTGTCGCATGCACAAGATGATCAATGCGCAACGACCGATCATTCGCCTGATTGACAAGCTCCATCGCACAGTTAACGTAACCCAATGCGCCGACCGGATTGGAACCACCACCTGGTATGGTGTAGATCGACTGACCACTGGCGCGTCGCTCTTCGGCAACCTTTTCCATCTCGGCATTCATGTCGAGGCCCGCTTCACGCATCTCGCTGCTGGCTCCATGCAAATGGTCGAGAAGCACATTGCCGTTGTATTGGTAATTGGCTTGTGCGTAACCTGTTCGATCTTCCAGCAACAGATGACAGTCCATCCCTAACTTCGCGGCAAAGGCTGCTGTTTGTCGCGCATGGTTGGATTGCGTTGCACCTTGCGTCATCACGCAGGTGGCGCCTTGAGCCTGCGCTTCCGCCATCAGAAATTCAAGCTTTCGCGTCTTGTTGCCACCGGTTGAAAGGCCGGTGCAATCATCACGCTTGATCCAGATTTCCGGACCACCCAGCTCTTGGCTCAATCGATCTAGCCTTTCCAGCGGTGTCGGCAAATGCGCAAGATGAACACGCGGGAAACGAGAAAGATGCATGAAAGCGCCTTATTAGGTTCCAAAAGGGCAAAATACGGCGAAAAATGTCCTTTAGCAAATGCCATTTACCGGTCATAATATGCGCAAATTGCATATTAGGCCGTAGACAGCATGAAACTCGAGTGGCTCGATGATCTTCTAGCTGTCATTGATACTGGCTCGCTCAGCGAAGCGGCTCGGCAACGCTTTCTGACCCAGCCCGCCTTCTCACGGCGCATTCGCGCCATCGAGTCTGCCATCGGTGCCGAGCTGTTCGATCGTTCTCGCAAACCCATACGATTACACGCACACGTTATCGAGCATGAGCCTGTACTGCGTGAGCTCGCCCAGTCCTTGCGTAATTTGAAAAGTGCTTTGCATCGCAGTGACAGTCAGCTCGAAGAGCTGGTATTGGTCAGCCAACATGCCATCAGCACAACCATCGCACCGCAACTGGTTCGGTCCATTACCGATCAGATGAGTGTTCGTATCCGATTACGTTCAGCCAACAGAGATGAATGCCATGCGATGTTGTTCACACGTAAGGCGGACATCGCCTTGGTCTATCAGCTCGAGGATGAGATAGCTACTCAGCAAGATCAATTCGTCGAAAGCAAACTACTGGCACGGGAACCACTCGTTCCTGTAGTCGCCAGTCAACAACGTGATGTTTTCCAACAGGAACTCGAGGCTGGCATCTTGCGCATTGTGGCTTATCCGAGCGACGTATTTCTTGGACCGGTGATCATGCGCGCGCTAAACGCATCCATTGATGCGTCGGTACAGGTACATTGGGTTGCAGAAACAGCTTTGACTACCGCCGCTCTACAGTTTTCGGTGGCTGGCCTCGGCCTGGCATGGGTACCTTTGTCCTTGGCACGAGATGCAATAGAACGTGGCGAACTTGTTCGCGTCGATCCCACGCTGTCGGCAATCTCGATGTCGATCGTGGC
>CAYULV010000262.1:3612-5455 GCA_964445655.1 uncultured Granulosicoccaceae bacterium
GCAAATACCAATCCGCCGATCAGACCTGCCGAACATTGGAGTAGCAGACCAGGCAACTCTCTGGCACTGGCGATCGGTGTAATGGCAAAGACGGCTTTCATGAGGAGTAACATCGTCAACATGGCCAACACGCCACCCACTGGATAGCGAACCCAGGGGCTGAGCGGCAAGCTGCGACCCAGTAAACCCATCACCGAAAAGGCGATCAACAAACCGATCGCGATAACAAAGGAATACGCCATCAAGCCTGACAGATCACCACCGGTCATGCGCAGTCGATCCATGAGCGAGACAGTGATGCCGAGCGAGGTCAGCCCGTGGAGGATGGTCTGGGTATGAAAGACGCTCGCGAGTACATAGGTGGCGACTGCAGACAAACCGAAGCCGGTAAACAATGTTGAAAGCGATCTTTTGGCGTTGCTCATGGCGTAGTATTGTAACCGAGTTGAATCCGGCTTGACCCGGTTTCCCTACCCTAACTCTAACTCCAGCGCTTACTTTTTCATGCTCACTCTTATACACAAACTGTATCGATTGGCAATTGCCATCAGCTTTGCCATGGGCTTTGTCATCAGCTTGGCTATCGTCACACCAGTGATCGCTGATGAATCCGCGACCAATGAGCTCGCTGTCGAAATCATTGCCGAGAATCTGGACCACCCTTGGTCGCTGGCATTCCTGCCCGATGGCCGGCTACTGGTGACCGAGCGCTCAGGCAATCTTCGAATCGTTGACCAAGGCCAGGTATCCGAGCCGCTTGCCAATGTCCCGGCTGTCTACGCAAAAAGTCAGGGGGGCTTGATGGACGTCGTTCTGCACCCTGATCACGCCAACAATGGATGGATCTACCTGACGCTGGCACATGGCAGCGCAAAAGCCAATGCCACTCGCCTGATACGAGCAAGACTCGAAGGCAATGCCCTGGTCGATGTTGAAGTTCTCTTTACCGCACAACCGTTCAAGGACACACCCGTACATTACGGAGGCCGCCTTGCCTTTCTGCCAGACAACAGTCTGCTGTTAAGCGTGGGCGATGGTTTCGATTATCGCGAACAGGCACAGCTGCTGGACAACCATTTTGGCAAGATTGTTCGTCTACTCGATGATGGCAAGGTGCCGCCTGACAATCCCTTTATCGACGGTGTAGGTAACCTGCCTGAGATCTGGAGCTATGGCCATCGCAACCCGCAAGCCATTATCGTCCATGCAGAGAGAGACGTGGTTTTTGCGCATGAGCATGGCCCTGACGGTGGCGATGAAATCAACGTCATTGTGCCTGGACGCAACTATGGCTGGCCAATCACGACTCACGGCAGAGATTACTCCGGAGCCGCTATATCACCCTTCACCGAGCTTCATGGAACAGTTGACCCAATGCTGCACTGGACACCGTCCATAGCGCCCGCTGGCATGGCACTGGTACAGGGCGACAAGTATCCGAAGTGGCAAGGTAATCTTATGGTTGCTGCACTTAAAGCACGCGAGCTACGACGGGTAACCATTGACAGCGAAACGATTGAGCAGCAGTCATTGTTAACGGATTTGGGCGAACGCATACGCGATGTTCGCACAGGACCTGACGGATACTTGTACGTTCTGACTGATAACAGTAACGGACGCATACTCAAACTCATTCCAGCACCACAATAAGCAACACAGAGTTCTTTACAAAATGAGCATTACCCTTCTAGACGGTGGTATGGGCCAGGAGATCATCAAGCGAAGTGATGAAACAACCTCTTTATGGTCGGTGAAGTCATTACTGGACAACCCGGATCTTGTCGGCGAGGTACACCGTGATTACTTCAACGCCGGTGCCGAAATAGCGACAACAAATACCTAT
>CAYULV010000263.1:0-5429 GCA_964445655.1 uncultured Granulosicoccaceae bacterium
TCTTTAATCAATTGCCCGATATACAATTTTAAACATACTGCTCAGTCAAGCAACTCCGACATACACCACCTCGCTGTATTGACTGTTTTATTTACTTCAGACCATCAAGCCAGAATGCTCTAACACCCCCTCTGTTTTTAAGCTCTATCACCCCTCTTTCAGAAACTTCAAATATATTTTCGAGCAAGGAAAGAGTGCTAAAGCATAACTACTGATTTATTTTCTTAACCCTAACCACAGTAATAGACGCAATACTTTTTCCTTATGGTAGTAAGCATTCAATCAAAGGTAGTACGACTAAGGTTAGGATGAGACTATCAACCGCTTTCATAACCATATCTTTTTTATCGATGTACTAGATAAGCTCATGCAGTAATTTACTGCCAACAAACAAGCGATCTCATCATAAATACGTTTATTTCATCCCTATTGGTTTAAACGCTGCCGGAAAGCAAGTGCCGGCAAGAGCATATCAACTGTAATCGGATGCATGAGCGTCACTGCACATACCTCATCAACGATGATCCATTGCCCACCTACTTCATATATCGCCCAGGAGTATTGCCTTAAGAGTTATTTCGTGTCGGATGGAGATGGCACTTGGCTTCGCCCCTAGTATCACCGGATGAATACTGCGCCAAAGAAAGCTCAATTATTGGCAATTGATGGAATAAAAACTAGCCGATTGGCTAGTTTAATTTTTTGGCACGGTCGAAATTGCTCGTTAAATCGAGTTAACAGGGAGGCTCACCGGTTGGATAATTTGCCACACGTTCCAGACAGGTAGCGGATTTGATAAAGACCGGTTGCGGGCAGGATATTTAAGTTGATAAGTATTAATATGGCCATCAATGAAAGAGGTATTTATTCATGTCCAGATTGTCAAAGACCGTTGCCGTACTGCAAGTTGAGGATCATCCGATAGTACGAGCAGGCATGCAACCGTATGTGAACGACATTGCAGAAAACGTAACCATCGTTGTTGCCGAGACACTAGCCTCGGCAATAGATGCCCTGCAAGGTGAAGTTGAATTTGACCTCATCCTGATCGATCTCAACTTGCCTGATGGCAACGGACTTGACGTTTTATACAACTTAAAACAAAACAATCGGCCAATACCAGTTGTCGTGCTTTCCGCTTCAAATAACCTGGATGACATGGATAGAGCATTGACTCAAGGAGCCAAGGGATTTATTACCAAAGATATCGATCCGGAGATTATGGTTCACGCATTACGATTGGTTTTGGCAGGCGGTTTATATGTACCGGAGCAGCTTATAAACTATCGGCTCAATGACCAGTGGAGCGTGACAGAGAAATCCTCAAGACCAAACGATCGCGCATTGACCGATAGGCAGCAGGAAGTGCTGAAGTGTCTTATTGATGGTCATTCGAACAAAGAAATTGCGCGACAAATCAACTGTGCCGAATCTACCGTCAAGGCTCATGTCACGGCCGTACTAAAGACGTTGGGAGTACCAAATCGTAACAAGGCAGCCCAGGCAGCAAAGTACTGGTACGAGAAGCAGGAAAAATTGACTCAGTAGCAATATTGTGCCAGCCACTCGCCCAAATTGATAATCTACTGACTGAAGCTAAACTCCAAAGAGTTGGTTTTTTCAATTTTACAAATTATGTCGGTTAGATCCTTGCTTACACCCCCTCATCATTATCAACGACGTCAAAAAGGGCCATAAATATCACTCACGCACATATAGACTCCGATTTCCATCAAATCGATACTGTTCTCTTCGATATGGATGGTTTGCTTATTGACAGTGAGTCCTTGTCATTGCAAACATTCAATGACACCATTTCTGCCTATGGCTTACCGGATCACAGCGAGCTATTTAACCAGCTCATCGGCAAAAATGAAGCCTCACTGGTCGCTGCGATATCGAGCGCCTTGGCAAAAAGTATCGACGTTTCAGCGTTTCGAAAAGACTGGGCTGATCGATATCACGCCATAGTGGAAAATGATCCTGTGGCTCTAAAACCAGGCGCCATCGAACTGCTTACCTGGCTCAACGCACAAAAGATTAAAACAGCCGTCGCCACGTCAAGCAAAACATCGCTTGCACAAATCAAACTAAAAAATGCCGATTTATTGCAGTATTTTCAATATGTAATTGGCGGTGATCAGGTAGCACAAGGGAAACCGGACCCAGAGATTTACCTTAAAGCGGCATCCGCAGTATCTGCTATCGGTTCGCAAACTCTGGTACTGGAGGATTCAGAGTTTGGCGTCAAGGCAGGTCTCGCAGCGAACTTCCAGGTTATACAGATACCTGACTTGCTCGAGCCATCGCCTGAATTACTATCCCTTGGGCATCGAGTTTGTACTGACCTTCATGAAGTGCTTGAGCTGCTCAAGTCCAGCAGACAATAAAGGAATGGATTATTTCCCTCTGAACTACTCCAAAGACGTTAGATAACTCAGTAGCACCAGCACCACGGACAATACACACATGGCGGCCATTATCCAGTAAAGCTGCAACTGCAGCAGATCAAAAAAATAACCTGACAAATACACCATCATTGCCATCAAGGCCGTCATCACGGTTGCACTCAATGCTTGCCCACGGGCAGCATTGTCTTCGCCTACTCGGCGCGCGATAAACGAGGCTGTGGCGAGAAACGTCAATCCAAATGTCACGGCATGTAGCATCTGAACGACAAACATGAGCCACAACGGAGGAGCCAAAGCCAGCAAGGACCAACGCACCATGCCGCATACGGCTGCAATAATCAGACAACTACGGGCTGAGAGTCGTTTAGTCATTGATTTGAATCGCCACATCAAAAGTATCTCGGCGACCACACCGATGCCTACCAACAGACTCGCCGTAGTCTCGGAATATCCATGCTGCGTCCACAGCAAAATACCAAAGGTGTTGAATACCGCATGTGATGAGTGGATAACACCAGAAGCTACAATTGTCAGCACTATGCCAAGTTGATAGAAATCACTTGACTGCGCACTGGCATCAACACCTGTTACCTTCATCACCTTTGACGGATTGCGACGACCCACAATCGGCAATTCAATTGACAGCCATAGGCGCAAGATATTCCCTAGCAGCAGTATCGGCACAAAGGCCATCATGCCGACGCGGTCATAAACCAGACCGCTCAATGTCAAGGCAACAACAAATCCTATCGACCCAAACACACGCACCCGCGCGAAGTCCGTACCCCGGCGTTCGGTCAGACTCAATGCGGCCGCATCGGTGATCGGAACCTTTGCATACATGATGATGCCGCAAAACATCCAGACAACCAATATCACCCAAGGGCTTTGCGGCCAGAAGAATACCAATTGAGCCAACAACACCAGTGCATTACCAACAATGATCGCTGTTCGTCGACTCCCTAGCTGATCGGCCCAACGTCCGAGTCGTACCGTCGTGAACAACATCGCAATAGAGGGCGCAGCGACGATGATGCCAATGGTCTTCGCATCAATGCCCTGACTGTCGAGCCAGACAGCGAAAAACGGTCCAATGGATCCAATTGACGCAAATAGTGCTGCGTAATAAAACGAAAATCGCCACTCGGGAGTCAACACAATGGATGACCAGCCCTTGTTACTAGTTATGGCTAATGGTCAGCACACCATCTCTTTGTTCAAGATTCAAATGCTTAAGAAAGCTCATGCCAAGCAGTATCTCGTCACCAACAAGACCTGGGGAAATCGAAGCATCAATATTGCCGAGGGTTATCCCACCGACCGATACGCTATCGAGGCTAGTGCTATAGGAGGTGGCAATGCCATTTGCAGTATAGCTTTGCACTTTACGTCCGGATTTCAGGCTGAGATCGTTTGCAATATGCTCAGGTATGGCTAGATTGCTAGCGCCGGTATCCACCAAAAACGAAACTGCCATCCCATTGATCTCACCGCGGGTAAAGTAATGCCCACTCTTGTTCTGCGTCAGTCTTACCGTCACGTCCCCGTTGTCGGCAATCACCGTTTTAGGCTTTTGGTGCCTCTCTGAACCAAACACAAGCAATAAACCGAACCCGACTATCAAGGCGGCTGCAAGTGAATATTTTTTGAATTTTTGCCCGCGGTCTTCCTTTGCCACCGAACCGACTTTCATACGCGCGATGGCGATATCGACTACTTTGTCAGCAGTCTGGTTTTCGTAGCTGAGAGATGTCTCAGCATCAGGCTTGGCGCGGTCGGGATCGATGCGCTCCATGACGATAGCAAGTCCGGTTCAAAGGACCTCTCAGGCTACCCTAATTGGAAAATTTACGCACGAAGCCGTTCACCTTTTGGGTCAAACGGCGCGTTATCAAGCAGCACAGCGTCATGATTCAAGCCCAACACAGCGACATGAAACTCTCGATTGTGTTCCAGTTTGTCTGTCTTGATGAACGCCAAGGCAAGAGACTTCTCGACGCCAAACCCATAGGCCCCCGAACTGACGCGACCGACCGGTGTGCCATCGCGCAAAAAGACGGGCTCTCCGCCTGTGGCATCAGCGTTATGTGCAACGTCGATCTCGAGAAGGACAAGCTTTTCGCGCGGCGGCTTATCCTTTAGTTCAAGATATGCATCGCGGCCAAGAAATTCTGGTTTGTCGAGCTTGATCAGCCGCTCCAGACCGACTTCCTGCGGCCAGTACTCCGGCGAGTATTCACGCCCCCAGCTGCCATAGCCTTTCTCTACTCTGAGAGACAACAAGGAACGGCCACCTACCGGCACCACATTCAAACTAGCCCCCGCTTCAAATAAGGCATCGTACAAGGCCAGTTGCTGTTCTTCAGGCACATATAGCTCCCAGCCAAGATCGCCGGTAAAGGACACGCGTAAACCAATCGTCTCGATACCACCAACAGTAATTTGCCGCGAACGCATGAACGGCCATGATTCATTGGATAAATCTTCATTGGTCAAGCGTGATAACAATTCACGCGCATTCGGCCCGGCAACATTAAAACCACAATGCGATACCGTGTGCGAAACAAAGCTTACCGACGCGGGTCTGGGTACTGCTTTGAAGAAGCGTTGATGATAACGCTCGGCCATACCTGAGCCGACCATCCAGTAGTCATCTTCATCAAGCTGGGTAATTGTAAAGTCACCTGCAATACCACCGCGCTTGCCAAGCAGTGGTGTCAGGCAACTACGCCCTGTCTCACGGGGGACTTTATTGGCCACAACCAAATCAAGCCAATCACCGGCACCCTTGCCTTTGATGCGGTATTTGGCAAAGTTGGACACATCAATGATGCCAACACTTTCGCGCAAGGCTCGACACTCACGACCCACCGGTTCAAACCAGTCCTGACGATCAAAGCCATAGTTCTCAGTCGGTGAGGTCCCCTCGCCACCAAACCACAAGGGATGCTCCCAGCCATAATTGAGACCAAAGACTGCACCTTTGTCCTGCTGTCGTTGATACGCCGGACGCATGCG
>CAYULV010000264.1:0-5428 GCA_964445655.1 uncultured Granulosicoccaceae bacterium
ACATACATGCGTCTTTGCATAGTGCTCGGGAGTTTGGCCCTTTCGGCCTGTGTTGCTCCTGGGCAGGTCGAACCAGACCCTACTCCGTCGGTTGGCAGCCAGACGCCAAAGCATATCGAAAAAAATGGAGCTATCTATCAGGTAAGCACCAATACACTTTTCTTCGAAGACATCCGTGCAAGAAGAGCTGGCGATGTCATTAATGTCATTCTCGATGAGCGTACCGATGCGACCAAATCAGCTTCGACCAACGCAAATAAAGGAACGTCCATCTCATTGCCATCGCCAACACTTTTTGGTGGCAAGTTGACGGGCCGAGGACGCGAACTTCTGGAAAATGAAATTTCCGCCAACAGTGACTTCGCGGGATCTGCTGACAGCAGCCAGAGTAATAGACTGAATGGCAGCGTTGCGGTGACGGTCGATCGTATTCTGGAAAATGGAAACCTATGGATTCGAGGACAAAAACTGTTGACGCTTAACCAAGGCAGCGAAATCGTTCGCGTTGTTGGTCAAATTCGCCCCCAGGACATCACACCAAGCAACACAATCCTGTCATCTCAAATCGCGGACGCCAGCATCACCTATGGAGGCAGCGGCTTGTTAGCAGATAGCAATCGAGCGGGATGGCTTACAAGGATTCTTAACGGCCCACTATGGCCATTCTGACAAGGCAGCTTCCAATGCTTCAATCAAAATTGAAACACACTGACACCGCACCAGTACGACGAACAACTCTGTCGCGACTGGCGACCGTGTTAATTTGTTTTCTATTGATCGGGGGAGCCGAACCTGTCTTCGCCGAAAGAGTAAAGGACATCGCCAGTATTGCAGGCGTGCGTGACAATCCATTGCTTGGATACGGCCTGGTTGTAGGCCTGGATGGTACCGGCGATCAAACCAATCAGGTGTCATTCACCGAACAGAGCCTTCGAAGCTTGCTTGTTCAAAATGGCGTTACGATTCCACCAAATATCACGCTGCAGCCAAAGAACGTCGCTGCTGTGTCAATCCATGCAGTTCTGCCACCATTTTCCAAACCCGGTCAAAAAATCGATATCACCGTGTCCTCCTTGGGAAACTCAAAGTCGCTTCGTGGCGGTACCTTGCTTATGTCCCCGCTTAAAGGTGCTGACGGTCAGATATATGCGGTTGCACAAGGCAATCTGGCAGTAGGTGGTCTTGGTGTGTCAGGTGCAGATGGCTCGTCAATCGCGATCAATGTTCCCAGTGTTGGACGAATTCCACTAGGTGCATCCGTCGAGCGCAGTGTGCCAAACTCATTCGCTAAATCGGATAGCATAATCGTCAATCTCCACGAACCGGATTTTACGACGGCGCGACGTTTGGTCGATGCGATCAACGTCGCTCTTGGATCTGATCTGGCGCAAGCACTTGATGCTGTGTCGGTCAAGATCAAAGCCCCTGAAGAATTATCCAAACGAGTTGCCTTCGTAGGGTATCTGGAAGAAATCGAAATTAACCCAGGCACATCTGCTGGAAAGATAATTGTCAATTCTCGTACTGGAACGATCGTCATCGGAAGTCATGTCACGGTAGGCCCTGCTGCTGTGACTCACGGTAGCCTTACCGTCACAATCAATGAGAACCCGGAAATCGTTCAGCCGGCTCCATTTACAGATGGTGAAACCGCTGTAGAACCTAATACTGGCATTCAGATAAGCGAAAAGGATAGCCGTATGTTTGAAATCAAGCGAGGTACTACGCTTGCAGACATCGTAACTGCCATTAACAGTGTTGGCGCAGCACCCGGCGATCTGGTAGCCATTCTCGAAGCACTTAAGCAAGCAGGCGCACTTAGGGCTCAACTGATAATTATCTGATGGATACTCTCGCAGTCGATCAAAACTCTGTAAATCTCAAACCGCAGAATAGCCGGGTTGAGACTACGAGCGAACGCGAGAAAAATATACGCGATACAGCACAGCAGTTCGAATCGCTTCTGGTTCATTCCATGCTCAAGTCCATGCGACGTACGACCATGGATGAAGGAGGGTCGAACGAAAAATCCATTTACAACGATATGATGGATAAACATCTTGCATCCGTCATCAGTAAATCAGGAAAATTTGGTGTCGCTCAGGCAATAGAAAGACAATTGTCGGACAGCGTCAATAACAAGTCGCTCTCAAACGAGGAAATCGCTACCCATTCCGCCCAATTGAAAGCGACGGAAAGCGGGTCCGAACTCACAAGGCCCGTCAGTGTTGCTTTGAATTTGTCGGAGAAATCTCACATCCCGGGTCTGAGTACGCGCGATCTGGAGCGGTTTAGAGAATCAGCAGGGCTGAGTCAAAGCTCAAATCCGCAGATACTATCTAATCAGAAAAGGGCTTTCATTGACCCACTTATGCCGCATGCAAATCGTAACGCGAATAGATTGGGAACATCACCGAATGCAATCCTTGCAATAGCAGCACTGGAGTCCGGATGGGGGCAAAAAGTGGCATCTGATGAAAATGGAAAACCCTCGTACAACCTATTCGGCATTAAATCGTTTGGTAAAGATGTAGAGTCGGTAAACATTCTGACTACTGAATATATTGACGGAAAGCCTGAGAAAATTGTTGATCGATTTCGGGTATTCAAAAATCCCGCAGACGCTGTAGATGGGTTTGCTGACTTTATTCTTGAAAACCCCAGATACAAAAAAGCACTGGAACATGCCTCTGATCCAACACGCTTTCTTGAAGAACTACAACGCGCCGGTTACGCAACAGACCCGAAGTATGCCGACAAGGCTATCAGTATTTTGCAACAGATAGAAAATAGTCGCGAGGCTTTGAAATGAGCGACTTACTGACCAATGGTGCAAGTGCTCTACTGACATTTCAGCGTGCGCTTGCCACAACTTCACAGAATATTGCGAACGTCAACACTGAGGGATACTCACGTCAGCGGGTCAATCTTGAATCCGTTGTCAGCGACCCTAACGAAAGATTGCAAGTTGGGTCAGGTGTTACAGTCACCAATATAGAACGAATGCAAGATGAATTTGCTACCGCTCAAGTACTACAGACTACGAGCGCATATGCAAGGCATCAAACCCACCTCGACATGGCCGGTCAGATAGACGGCTTCATGGCAGATGATGCATTGAGCTTAACCCCCGCATTGAATAGCTTTTACGATGCAATCCAGGATGCCAACTCCGATCCAGCATCACTAGCAAACAGAGAAATAATTATTGAACAAGCTTCATCACTTGCCACCCGCTTTAGAGGTATGCAGCAGCAACTTGACGGATTACAGGAAGAAGTCAATGATCGTTTGACCGCATCGGTCAGCGATGTAAACGACATTTCTTCGTCAATCGCAGAAATAAACTCAAAGCTGATTACCAGAAACGGAGTTTTACAAAGACAAACGGCAAACAGCCTGCTGGACCAACGTGATCAATTAGTTGCCGAGCTTTCAGAATTAGCGGACATTCGAACACATGTTCAAGATGATGGCGCCATGAATATTTACGCAGGCAATGGCATGGCCCTTGTTGTCGGCGCCGATGCTCAGCAACTACGCATCGCGCAAGATACAAGCACTCCTGGTCAATTGGAAATCGAAATTGATGTCGGTAACAATTGGCAGCCAGTAGGCACCCTCCTCCAAGGCGGATCAATTGGTGGGCTACGCGACTTTGAACGCGACACCCTGAGCAAAGCAATGCATGAAGTCGGACGGCTGGCTTTGGTACTCGCTGACTCGGTCAATGAGCAGCACAAGCAAGGTATCGATCTACAAGGCAACAATGGCACGGATATCTTTTCATCCGGCGACCCGGAAGTCATGTCAAGCAGTCTGAATACAGGGTCTGGCAACGTAGCAGCCATTATTAATGATGTTAATAGCCTGGAGGCATCGGACTATCGTATTCGTTTCGATGGTAGTGGGTATACAACAACTCGTATCAGCGATGGACAACAAACTGTCGGTACACTGCCAATGACTATAGATGGAATAGAATTATCGGTCAGTGGCAGCCCTTCTACAGGGGATATTTTCATCGTATCTCCAAGCAGGCGTGCTGCAGCATATTTAGAAAACACAATGACGTCGGCTGATGCACTCGCACTGGCAAGTTCATTGTCCGCTACCAGTAGTATTGATAATACTGGAACAGCTCGTTCGGAACTCTCTGCGATTCCAGATCCTCAAAACGCAAATCTGAAAAATTCAGTAGAAATCGTATTTACCGACCCCAATACCTTCGATGTACTGGATACAAGCAATGGCAGCACACTCGCCACTGGACAGTCCTATACATCTGGATCCGCCATCCAATACAATGGCTGGGAATTGACCATCAACGGCACCGCCAGCGCAGGTGATGTCCACCGTATAGACGCTGCCTCTTCCAACAGTGGTAGTAACAGCAATGGTCTGGCATTGGCCGGGTTACAAACAGCACTAATTGTATCTGGCAATCAATCTATTAATGACACCTATGGCTCGCTGGTATCCAGCATTGGTGGTCAGAATCGATCACTACAAACTCGCAGTCTGGCATTGGAAAGTCTCAATACCAATGCCATAGAGAGGCAGCAGTCTGTCCAGGGGGTGAATCTTGATGAAGAAGCGGTCAATTTGTCGCGCTATCAACAGGCGTATCAAGCGTCAGCTCAAATTATCGCGACCGCCGATACGCTCTTCCAAACTGTATTAAATGCGGTAGGTAGATGAATATGCGTGTTAGTACTGCCATGCTTAATCGTCAATCGGTTAACGATATGATTAGACAGCAGAGTGAGATCTCGGCTGTGCAATCCGATATCGCCAGCGGAAAACGAGTGAACAGCCCGAAGGATGACCCTGCCCAAGCAGGACGCCTCCTGAATATGGCTGAAGCTGACGCAAGATTGGCGCAATTTGATAGAAATTCATCTACCGCTGAAGCCCGACTCGGTCTGGAAGAAACAGCGCTTACAGGCGTCAACGACAGTTTGTTAAGAATTCGTGATCTTGTCTTGACTGCAAACAATTCCTCACTAGATGCACATTCCCACTCTGCAATACATGCAGAAATCACCCAACGTCTTGATGAAATATACGACCTTGCAAACGTAAGGGATAGTAACGGTGACTTTTTATTCAGCGGATCCAACGGTGTGAGCCGTCCATTCACTCAGGGTGGATCATCAGTCTACAACGGCAATGATGATATCCGAGAAATCTCAATCGGCTTGGGAGAATCCATCCAGACAGGTGATTCCGGCGCCGATGTTTTCGTTCGGATTAAAGAAGGAAACGGAACATTCGCAGTCAATGCAGATTCGGCCAACACTGGCACCGCTATCATGTCAACAGGCTCCCTGGTTGACCCTTCTGCCTACGTCGATACACCTCATTCTATCGTATTTACGTCAGGAACCACGTTTGATATCGTCAATGCAGGCTCTGGATCCATTGT
>CAYULV010000265.1:0-1436 GCA_964445655.1 uncultured Granulosicoccaceae bacterium
ACACTTACTATGAGAATAATCCCCAAACCGAGGTTATTATCGAGATGAAAGCGGGCTCTTATGTTCCGCACTTTGTTTACCGCGATGTGACCAATACTGTTGAAACGACACCTCCAGCAGAGGTCGATCCAATCGCGCAAACAAACCCGTCAGCCGAATCGATTCAAACAGAAGACGTCGCCGAACAGTTAAATCCTGCCGCAGCCGCACTTGCACGCGCCACGTCGAGCCATCAAACACCGATATCGCGTCCAGAAGCTGTTGCTGCCGATGTGCAAGCAACATTCCATGCAGAGGATGCGAGCGTCGAGAGCACTTCACCCTCTGGCGCTTTAGACGAAAATTTGACGTCAACAACTGAGCAGGCAGACACGCCAATCCAAGTCCCTTCGCTGCTGCATACACGGGCGGAACCGTCACCTTCAACGCATGATGCCGATACGCATTTAAATCTCAGGGACGCGAGCAATCAAGCAGCTGTCGAGGTAAGCGCAGATGCGGCATACTCCGCACCCTACCCGGGCCAGGAAGCAGCTGCCGCTGAATCAATCAATCATGCTGCTGTAAAAGCGCCGAGTATTCTGGATCGAGTCCGTGCCATTCCGGGCCCTGCCCTTGCCATGGGCCTGTTTGCGGGCTTGGTCTGGTTCGCGATAGCAGGCGGGCAGGACAAGGAACAAGCACTGCCATTGGGTGCAGCCATGCCCACCAGTGAAATTACCGCCAAAGCGTCCGAAGAATATCGTCCACGTCCAGACAAGCTCACCATTGTTGGTGTCAACCTTAGTGGGGATACGGCACTTGGACGCTCGGTTGTCGATACGGTCAGCACTGTCGTGTCTCGGTTTGACCATGTGGATTTACACCGGCAACACGATAGGATTGTTGGTAGTCAGCGTTGGCCTGAGGATTACCAGATTTATTTACACGTCGCCGCAGTTTCAGGCCGCAGCGAAATCAACGTCCAACTGATACATGCCAAAAGTTCTCGGGTCGCATACAACGAAACGCTCAATTTACAATCTGACGTGGGCAGTGAGTTGTCAGAAGCGGACTACATCTATGTTCAAAATTCAGCAGCGCGCTGGATGCAATCAGATGGTCCGATAATCAGGGATTACCATATCCACGCTACAAGCCGCACCGAAGAAATGGCTTGTTACATTGGTGTTATTGCAGTGGATCTGCATTCTGACTCGAACCCCGCACAAATAGACGGTTGCCGTTCATTGACAGATGAAAATGAAACCGACACCGAAACCACATTGGTTTATCGCGCGTGGAAGATGCTGACTGATTACCACAACGACGAATCAGCCGATGCGGTGACCGACCCCAACCTTTCATTGGAAACAGCCGCCAGAGCGGTCGAACTGTCACCGTACAGCGGCTATGCGCATATCACACTTGCAATGGCGCAAGAGCTTGTCGGTGAC
>CAYULV010000265.1:1536-3414 GCA_964445655.1 uncultured Granulosicoccaceae bacterium
TCAGATCAATAACTGCGTAGCTGCCCCACCAGCACGCCTTGAAAGCTGACTCGGGCCGCACTGTAACGCATGACGGCCATCGAAGAGTTCTCGGGAATCAACTCGACTGTTCCGTCACGGGTACTACCAAGCCGCTTCAGTGTGGCCTCTTGACCATCGATCAGAGCGACAACAATGTCACCGGTTCTGGCCGTGTTCTGTTTACGCAAAATCACCGTGTCGCCATCGAGAATACCGACATCGATCATCGACTCACCGGTGACTCGCAAGGCATAGCGATCAGGGCCGATGAAAAAAGCCGCAAGATCCAGATAGTTGGCATCCTCGATGGCTTCGATAGGTTGACCCGCCGCAATGCGCCCCAACAGGGGAATTCGGAAGTCTCCCGAAGTCGTATTTGATGTTTCAGACGTCTCAACAGGCAAAGAGATCGGATGGCCTACATTGCTGCCCTGGCTATCGGGTGTCAGGTGGCTGAGTGTGCCGGCGCGTACCGGGGGCGGCAGACGCCGTACCTTCGGCGATATCTCGGGCATTTCCAGACCGATGATGCGCAGACCCCGCCAGCCATTGCCGTGCCGCTCCAGGCGCCCCTTGGTAATCAGCGATTGGACATATCGATGCACCGTGCCCTTTGACTTCAGCCGCAGATCGGCTGTCAGCTCAGCGATGGTCGGTGCGACTCCCTGCGCTCGGATATAACGCTCGATAGCCGCCAGAACGCGGGCTTCGAGATGAGTTAGCGGAGGATTGGCGTCCACA
This sequence comes from uncultured Granulosicoccaceae bacterium, assembly GCA_964445655.1. Taxonomy (GTDB): domain Bacteria; phylum Pseudomonadota; class Gammaproteobacteria; order Granulosicoccales; family Granulosicoccaceae; genus Granulosicoccus. Next base: position 2,299 of record CAYULV010000265.1, read on the forward strand.
GATGTTCTCCAAATATTCTCCATTGAGGATAGAGAACGTTTGGAGAAATTTCAACGGTTTTCGCACTATTCTGCCGTTAACACTTGCAGGCCCTGTGATGGCACCATGCAGCCGATGATCGATCATCCTCAAAAACTGGCCCCTGCTGAGCCCAGGCTGCAGATTCTTCCCTGGTGGTTCATCGTGCCCGATGCACCGATCAACGTGGAATTCGACCGACGTGTGGTACTGCCCGCCGAAACGGCCGACTGGCAGCCAACGCACATTGACGGTGTACGTGTCCGCATTCTTGAGTTTGACAATCGCGCAACGCCACTCCTCACCGCACAGGTGCAACTGCTCAAGGATCGCGCAACGGCAAACCTCGGCGAGAATCATCCCCTGGAGATTCTTATCGAGCGCGGGTATATAGCAACACGCGACGAACTGTATGAAGAAGGGCACTATCTAAGATTACCTACGGCCGACGCACAAGCGCAGCAAAGTCTTAACCTGCATGCAAAGAATGATCGATCAGCCCAACTCTATGTCAGTGCCGGCCAGATGCTACAAACCGATACCGAGCGACGACATATCGGTACCGACGATCCACAAAGCTGGTTACCCGGCCCCACACCAGGCACTGAAGTCCTGCCACTACATGGTCATGGAACAGGCAACGTGATGTTGATACGCTGGAACGAAGCGACACGCTTTCGACCACGACTTGATCCACGCGGAGAAGAATTACTGGTGCTCCGAGGAACCCTGCACGATGAGTTTGCCAGTTACAGGCAAGGCTGCTGGCTGCGTAATCCAGAATCATCCTGGCAAACTTGGGGCGGTGATGCCGGTACGGTTGTCTATTACAAGAATGGCCACTTTCTCGACACACCGACGTGAACACTGCGTTATGGTGTGTTCACCATGACTGAAGCGCCCGATGAATTAAGCAGCCACATCAAACAATGGGCTACAGAACTCGAACTGCAGGACTGCGCAATTACCGATACGGACCTGGGTGAGCACGAAACCCATTTGCTGAACTGGCTATCCAATGGATTTCATGGCGACATGAACTACATGGAACGACACGGCCTCAAACGAAGCAGACCCGCGCAGCTTGAACCCGGCACC
>CAYULV010000265.1:3514-5420 GCA_964445655.1 uncultured Granulosicoccaceae bacterium
AAAGCAATTGCTGAAAAAGCCGGGCTTGGATGGATTGGCAAGCATAGCAATCTACTCGTTGAAGATGCCGGAAGCTGGTTCTTTCTGGGCGAGCTGTACACTGATCTGCCCTTGCGCATCGATCCACCACGCACAAGTGGACACTGCGGAACATGCACAGCGTGTATTCAAGCTTGTCCAACCGACGCAATAGTCGCACCCTACCGTGTCGACGCACGCCGTTGCATTTCGTATTTGACGATTGAGCTACGTGATTCCATTCCGGTGGAGTTCAGGCGTGCCATGGGAAACCGAATTTACGGCTGCGACGATTGCCAACTGGTTTGCCCTTTCAATAAGTTCAGCGAACCGACCAAACTTGATGATTTCGCAGTTCGACATAATCTGGACGCTGCCGAATTGTTGTCTCTATTCAGCTGGACAGAGAACGACTTCAACAAGCGACTTGAAGGCTCAGCAATCCGGCGCATAGGTTTTCCCTGCTGGCAGAGAAATATCGCCATTGCACTTGGTAACGCAAAGTACAGTGAGTCGATCACCGCAGCACTGGAAAATCAACGCGGGAAAACCTCAGCGATGGTCGACGAACATATCGACTGGGCCATTGATGAGCAACGACAGAAACAAGCACACAACTGACCCAGCCGTGTACAAGTCACAAGTCAAGCTAGTGCTTGTGTCCAGGGAGATGCTGTCGATTTTGTGGGAATATACAGGCTAGATTGACAGAGCGATACGACACTTGATGAAAGACACCAGCAACGACCCTCTGTTCCAGCCACTACAGCTTGGACATCTCACCATAGACTCAACGGAATAACCAAACTCATGAATATCGAACCCTTTGGCGTCGAAATCTGGATGAATGAATGGGAGACACGGTGCGACTGGAACCTGGCTGAAACCTGCGTAGAAAGCTTGACGATTAACGACTTGTTAACATTGGTTGGAAAAACCGAGGCAAGCCTTGCCGAGTTACTTCCGCTTAAAATGACCTACGGTGACATCGAAGGCTCGGTTCCATTGCGTACAGCCATCACCGCGCTCTACGAAAAACAGAAAATAGAAAACGTCATCGTCACGCATGGAACCATTGGCGCCAATATGCTGGTTCATAAAACACTGGTTGCCGCTGGCGATCGTGTCGTAACAGTGGTGCCAACCTATCAGCAGCACTATTCGATTCCGGCCAGTATCGGCGCTGATGTGCACACGTTACAACTACGCGAGCAAAACAACTTTCTTCCTGATCTGGATGAATTACGTGAAATGGTTGTCGCTGGCACCCGGCTTATTGCAATGACCAATCCCAACAACCCCACGGGTTCATTGATGGGTCGGGCAATGCTTGAAGAAATTGTTGCCATTGCCCGAAAAGCGGATGCGTGGATTTTGTGTGATGAAGTCTACCGCGGAACCGATCAACATGGCGTTGGTGTGACAGCCTCGATTGCCGATCTATACGAAAAAGGCATCAGCACTGCGGGAATGTCCAAAGCGTTCGCGCTTGCTGGCTTGCGTCTTGGCTGGATCGCGGGGCCGCAAGAGCTGATTGAAAAAGTCACCGTTCACCGCGACTACGATACGATCTCCGTGGGCGTCATCGACGATCATTTCGCCACACTTGCACTGGAGCATCGCGACAGCGTGCTAGGGCGCAGCCGGGAAATAACACGTGGCAATCTCGCGCTCCTTGAGGAATGGGTATCGCAAGAGCCTCGCATATCCTGGGTGAAGCCAAACTCCGGTACAGTAGCCCTACTGAAGTACGACTTATCGATGAGTTCCCGTGATTTTTGTGTCACCCTTCTTAAAGAGACCGGCGTGATGTTCACGCCAGGCTCTGTTTTGAATATGGAAGGTTATGTTCGTATAGGGTATGCCAATAATCCTGATATTTTAAAAG
>CAYULV010000266.1:0-4042 GCA_964445655.1 uncultured Granulosicoccaceae bacterium
CAACTGCCATGTGCGTGTTGCGTTCGCCACGAATGATGAGCGAACCGCCAAACGGATTAGTGACGCACTCGGAACGTCAACTGAAATGCGTGCGATGCGGAACTACGCTGGCCATCGTCTCGCGCCCTGGCTCGCACATGTGATGGTTTCCCGTCAGGAGACTGCCCGCCAGTTACTGACGCCGGGCGAAGTGATGCAATTGCCTGATGACGATGAGGTTATCCTTGTTTCAGGTCAGCCGCCGATCAAAGCGAAGAAGCTTCGCTACTACCAAGACGCCAACTTTACAGGCCGGGTGTTGCCCACACCAGCCCTGGGCGGTCCCAATCAACCCTTCACCGACGTCCCTCCCGCCCGTGACGATGATTGGGGCCGCCAAACCCGCTCGGTAGACGCTCGTCTCGCAGCTCATGACTCCGACGAGGCCGATCTACTCGATGAGGGCGGCAAAGACATCAAACCCGAGATGCCACCTATTGATGAACAGGAAAAGGTTGTTGAGCGCGACGAACCTCAACTCGATCTCGATGAAGAAGAAGGTGATGTCGAAGCCCGTCGCGCGGCTGAATTAGTCAATCGTTCTGAAACGGTGCGACGCGCTTACGGCGCTGACAAAGGTACGCCCAAAATCGATTTGGTGGATTTTTAGTCATGCCATCATCCAAACCGCGCCGCACAATCTATTTTGACGAAGAAAATTTCGAGCGCCTGCTGGTCATGTCCCGTCGGCCGGGCATGAACTGTTCCACCATCGTCAACCAAGCCATGGCTGCATTCTGCATGAATGAGCATGAGGTTAAACGCGATGCGGCTCTTATTCGTCGTCTTGATAAGATGATGCGCCAATCACTCAGACTTAAGCGCAATCAGATTGTCACGCTGGAAGCCTTCACGCTGTTCGTTCGGTACTTTTTGACTGTCATTCCACCCGTACCCGATAGCGATAAGAAGGCAGCGCAAGCCCAAGGCGCATCACGCTTTGAGCGCTATCTTCAAAGTCTAAAGATTGTTCTGGCAGATGGCGAGAGCGTTATTTTTACGGCCCTTGAAGACATAAAGGTCGATGAAAGCGCGTTCTTCACAAAAGAAGAATTGATGCGCCTCCACGAACCGGCTCCGACACGGGAGACGGTCGATGCCTAAGCTAAACAAGGAAACCATTCTCAGAACAGAGACCATGCTGCGAACCGCGATGGGTGATGCTATTGCCTCTGCGCTCGATGATGAGAGCGTCGTGGAGATTATGGTCAACCCGGATGGGACGCTCTGGTTGGACAAGCACGGGACCGGGCGGATTCAGACTGATGTTTTGATAACGCCTCATGAAGCCGAACGGATCATTCGTCTTGTCGCCAGCCATATAGGCCAAGAAGCAACGCCAGACGCACCGATTATCAGCGCGGAACTCCCCGGCGGCGGGGAACGCTTTGAAGGAATACTGCCCCCGGTCACAACCGCTCCATCGTTCGCTATCCGGAAAGCAGCGACCAAAATCTATACGCTCGATGACTATGTTGGTGCAGGCATTATGACCTCGGAACAACGCGCAGTTATTACTCAAGCGGTTGGAGAGAAATGCAATATCCTGATCGCTGGCGGCACTGGTTCCGGCAAGACAACCCTCGCGAATGCGATCCTGCATGAAATAGCCAAGACAGGAGAGCGTATCGTCATCATTGAAGACACGCGCGAGCTTCAATGCGCGACGCCGGATCAGATCGCCCTTCGCACACGCGCAGGACATGTTTCAATGTCCGACCTGGTTCGGTCGACCATGCGTCTTCGTCCAGATCGGATTATTGTTGGCGAGGTACGCGGCCCGGAAGCCCTCGACATGCTCAAAGCATGGAATACGGGCCACCCTGGCGGTATCAGCACTATACACGCCAACAGCGCTCTTAGTGGTTTGGAACGCCTTGAGCAATTAGTTGCCGAGCGATCCAGAACGTCGCAGCGCCCGCTTATCTCCGAAGCCATCGACCTAGTCATCTACATCAGAGGACGCGGGCAAGCCCGAGAAATATCATCCATTCGACACGTCCATTGCGGAACGACCGACAACGGCCAGTTCAACGCGCCAGAATATTCGTATGCGGAAACATTCGGATCGAACCTCGCCTCTTAACATCAAAAGCAAAGGAGACTTCAAAATGATTATCAACCGAGAGAGTATGAAAGGTGCGACGCTATTAGTGCTGTGCTACTTTTTCATGGCAGGCGCCGCCCACGCAACGGGGACGGGGCTTCCATGGGATGACCGCATAACCGCCATCGTTACGTCCGTTCAAGGCGACGTGGCACGCGGGATAGGTACGATCGCAATCGTTGTTACCGGTCTTGCGATGGCATTCGGCGACATGGGCAACGGCATGAAAAAGCTGCTTGCAATCGTCTTCGGCCTTTCAGTGGCGTTCACTGCATCCAGCTTCTTCCTGGGTTTCTTCAATTTCACAGGCGGAGCAACGTTCTAATGAGCTTCCTCCTGGCCATCCTAATTGCAACGTATGCACTTCTTTATGTTCGTCGCGGAGTATTCGACAGCGTCAGGCGTTCCTGTGTTGCCGTTGGCGGCGTGTGCACCGGCTTCACTGTATGTAGCTTCGTTTTTGGTGGGCCAGTGTTTGTAGCCGGAGCGATCAGCTCATGACGGACGGCTTCTCCATACCGGTTCATCGCTCGCTGACAGTGGAAATACTGATGGCTGGCGCTCCACGCGCAGCCACCATTTTAAACGGGACCATTGGCGCTGCACTTGGTCTTGGCCTCCATCAGTGGGCAGCCGGATTGCTCTTTTGGGCGGTGGCTCAGGGTATCTGCGTTTTTGCAGCAAAGCGCGACCCAAAATTCTTCGAAGTCATGATCCGTCACGTTCGCCACAAGGGGTATCTCGCATGATTAATCTATCCGAATACCAATCCAAACCACGCTTGCTCGCAGACTATATCCCGTGGGCCTGTCTCATTGCCCCCGGCATTGTCCTCAACAAAGATGGCAGCTTCCAGCGCACGGCGGCATTCAGAGGTCCGGATCTCGATAGCTCAACCAGTGAAGAGCTCGTTGCGATATGCGCAAGGATCAACAACGCCCTGAAACGGTTCGGTTCAGGCTGGGCAGTGTATTTCGAGGCGTCACGCAAGAAGGCGCTGAATTATTCGCAAAGTGAATGGCGTGATCCGGTTGCGTGGCTAATCGACGAAGAACGCCGGTCTCTGTTTGAGGGGCGCACTGAGGGACACGACCTCTATGAAAGTGCCTACTTCATTACTTTCGCGTTCATGCCTCCAGCCGACAGCGTTGGCCGCATGGAAGACGTCCTCATTGAACGCGTAGACGACGAAAAACTATCCGGAAAAGATCATCTTACACGGTTCACCTACGAGACGGACAAAGCGCTCGACCTCTTTAGCAACGTGCTTCCCCACATTTCGTTTCTTGATGACGATGAGACGCTGACTTACTTGCAAAGTTGCATTTCTCCGAAGCACCGGCCGGTCAAAACACCCCACACACCAGCCTATTTGGACGCGGTTATCGGAGGCGTTGATCTTGTAGGCGGGTTGGAGCCGGTTCTTGGCGGCGAACACTTGAGAGTAATTTCCATACAGGGCTTTCCGTCGATGACGGAGCCAGGATTGCTTGATGATCTAAACAATCTTGGGTTCGGTTATCGCTGGATGACCCGCTACCTTCCAATGGATAAGTTGGAAGCGACCAAAGTTCTCACAAAATATCGCCGTCAATGGTTCGCGAAACGCAAGTCTTTGATGTCTCTCATGAGGGAAGTTCTCAGCAATGAGACGACACCTCTCGTGGACAGCGATGCAGACAATAAAGCTGCTGACGCTGATGCGGCTTTACAATCTCTTGGCGATGATCTGGTCGGCTTTGGGTACATGACCACCGCCATCGTCGTTCATAGCAAGTCGTCACTTCTTGCAGATGAGATGATCCGCGAAGTTGAACGCGTCATTGATGGTCGGGGCTATGTCACGATCAGAGAGACGGTCAATTCTGTCGACGCATGGCTCGGAACGCTCCCAGG
>CAYULV010000266.1:4142-5376 GCA_964445655.1 uncultured Granulosicoccaceae bacterium
GCAGGCATCGAAGGCGACCATTTTGAACTCGGCGGCGATAGCTCTCTGTGCTTTCAACCCCTTGCTGACATTGATGATGAAGCCGAACGCGCATGGGCCCTTGAATGGCTTGATGGATTGCTCGCCCATGAAGGCGTTGCGATAACACCAGACGTCAAAGAGACCGTCTGGACCGCATTAAACTCACTTGCTTCAGCGCCGCGCAAAGAGCGCACCCTGACGGGACTATCCGCATTATTGCAATCGAATGCGCTCAAGCAGGCTTTGCTGCCATACACGCTTGAAGGTGCGCACGGCGCATTGCTCGATGCTGACTGCGAATCTCTTGGCGCCAGTGACTGGCAGTGCTTCGAGATGGAAGAGTTGATGCACCAGAACTCACTGGTGTTGCCGGTTCTCACTTACCTGTTTCACCGATTAGAAGCACGATTCGACGGCAAACCGACATTCCTGGCCTTGGACGAGGCGTGGGTATTTCTCGACAATCCGATCTTTGCGAGCCGCATTCGTGAATGGCTAAAAGTGCTTCGTAAGAAGAATGTTTCGGTGTTCTTCTTCACACAGTCGCCGACAGACATTGCCAATAGCTCCATCGCCCCGGCGATTATTGAATCCTGCCTGTCGCGTATATTTTTGCCCAATGGCCGTGCCACCGAGCCTCAGCAGCGCTCTATTTACGAGATGTTCGGCCTGAATGCCCGACAGATTGGAATTATCGCAAGCGCGACGCCTAAGAAGGAATACTATTTTCAGTCTCGCGCAGGCAACCGGCTTTTCGATCTTGCACTCGGCCCGATCGGACTGGCGTTTTGCGGGGCGGGTTCGAAAAAAGACCTCGCCGACATCGCCAGGATTCTAGCAGCCCCAAGTGCGCACGGATTTGCCGCTGACTGGCTCAATGAACGTGGCCTTGAGTGGGCCGCCGATCTCATCATTCCCGAAGCAGAAAACACACGAGGAGAAATCCTATGCGCAGCAGAATAATACCCATCATCGCGGCAGCGATCATCAGCCTGGGCTCGGTCAACGTCGCCAATGCTCAGTTTGGCTTCGGCGGCGTTGTATTTGATCCTCGAAATTTCGCTCAAAACATTTTGACGGCGTCGCGGAATTTGCAGCAAATCAATAATCAAGTTCGCTCCCTTCAAAATGAAGCGGATGCCCTCATCAATGACGCCAAAAACCTCGCAAACCTCGATTTCAATGCACAGGCCGAACTGACACGCCTCCTCAA
>CAYULV010000267.1:0-5354 GCA_964445655.1 uncultured Granulosicoccaceae bacterium
CATCGAGTTCGTCGAGTTCGTCGAGTTCGTCGAGTTCGTCGAGTTCATCGAGTTCGTCGAGTTCGTCGAGTTCATCGAGTTCATCGAGTTCGTCAAAATCATCCCCGCCGGATGTCCCGATGCCCACCTCTCGCTTGCCATCCCAAGTATTGCGGCGATGGTTCTGTACCCAGAAATCACGCAAAAGGAGATAAGGATCGAGCGCGGAATCAAGAAAATTGCCAGCGGATAGCAACTGTGCGCGGATGTTGACGACATTGAGGACATTCAGGGCTGTTTCAGTTGTACCGTCGTCTATGACCTCGCCCGGAATGTCCAGCGCGGTCGATTGAACAACCAGACCCGCTGTTGAACGAGCATGGTTGGGGCCAAACAGGGGCAGCATCAAGAAAGGACCTTCACCCACACCCCAGACGCCGAGTGTTTGAGCAAAATTCTCATTGTGTTTGACCAGACCGGCTCGGGTGCTGACATCCCAGACGCCGAGTAGGCCTGCTGTCGTATTGTAAAAAAGTCGTGTGCCGTCCCAGCCGGCTTGACGAAACTTGCCTTGCAACAGATCGTTGATAACCACACTGACGTCGTCAATGTTGTTGAAAAAATTTGATACTCCTGTTTCAACAAAATCAGGCAGTACGAATTGGTAACCTTTGGCGACAGGCTTCAATATGGCGCGATCCAGCGCATCATTGAACTTGTATATCTTTCGGTTAGTGTTTTCGTACGGGTCGTATACCGGACCTGTTGGCGAATTCGTGGCGCAAGCACCGAGGAAAGTAGCTAGAAATAAGGTTAATAACAAAGGTGCGATACGTGACATGTCTAGTATGAATGTGGCCGCAGTTTCATCCTGCCGAACAAGAATTTCAGTCTACTCGAGAGTATAGATCGTATTACGTGTGACAAATATTCGGCGCAGTTGTTCGGGTACTAACGTACCGATTACGAGACAATAGGGGTATAAATCGAAACTGGTATAGATGATGCGAGCAAAACACGCATGAGCTCAACTCAACTCAACAACAATCACGACGCAGCTGGCGCCGCGGATGGCACGCCCAATGACGGTACACTTGTATCTATTCGTGACCTGCATTTTTCGCGCGGACCAAAGCATATTTTTCGTGGTCTGAATGTCGATATTCCGCGTGGCAAGGTCACTACGATCTTGGGGCCGAGCGGTACCGGCAAGACAACGCTGCTGAAAATGATCGGCGGGCAGTTGAAATCGTCCAAAGGAACCATAACGGTTGATGGATTGAATGTCGGTAAACTCAATCGTAGCAATCTGTATGAATTGCGAAAACGTCTCGGCATGTTGTTTCAATCTGGCGCTTTGCTGACTGATCTTTCGGTTTTTGAAAATGTCGCCTTTCCATTACGCGAGCATACTGACTTACCTGAGAGTCTTATCAGTCACTTGGTATTGATGCGGCTCCATGCTGTTGGTTTGCGTGGCGCTCGCGATCTTTCGCCAGCCGAGCTTTCCGGTGGAATGGCGCGTCGCGCAGCGCTCGCCCGTGCACTCGTGTTTGATCCAATGATGATCATGTATGACGAGCCGTTTACCGGTCAGGATCCCATTTCCATGGGGGTTTTGCTTGAGCTGATTCAAACCGTCAATTCAGCCCTCGGTTTGACCAGCCTGATCGTTTCTCACGATCTTGAAGAGTCTTTGTCAATATCGGACTACGTTGTCATCATTTCCGAAGGGGTGGTGGTCGAAACCGGAACGCCAGAGGAACTCAAGCGATCTTCTTCAGAATGGGTGCAGCAATTCCTGCAGGGTAAGCCAGACGGTCCTGTGCCGTTTCAGGTGGCTGCACCGGATTATGCGACCGAACTACTCGGCGATAAGGGAGCGGTCAAGTGACAAGTTTTCTCGCTAATTTTGGCCGATTCTGGCTAGACATGCTGGAGCGTCTGGGTCGCGGATCGATGTTCCTGATGCAAATGATCCTGTCCGTGCCGTCGCTTTTGCCACGATTCTCGCTGGTGATGAAGCAATTGCATGCCTCTGGTGTGATGACCTTGTCCATCATTCTGGTATCCGGTCTGTTTGTCGGCATGGTACTGGCGCTTCAGGGTTACAACACTTTGATTGACTTCGGCGCTGAGGAATCAATTGGTACCGTCGTCGCGCTGACCTTGGTACGAGAACTTGGCCCGGTTGTCACAGGCTTGCTGTTTGCCGGACGTGCTGGCTCGGCGATGACAGCAGAAATTGGCTTGATGAAAGCAACTGAACAGCTGTCGGGTCTGGAGATGATGGCGGTCGACCCATTCAAGCGTGTGTTTGCACCTCGTTTCCTCGCAGGCTTTATTGCCTTGCCCATGCTCGCAGCCATGTTCAGTGCTGTTGGTGTATTGGGGGGGTATCTGGTTGGCGTCGAAGTGCTTGGAGTTGATGCCGGCGCGTACTGGTCACAAATGCAGAGCGCAGTCAGTTTTACCCATGATGTCCTTAACGGCCTGATCAAGGCAGTGGTTTTTGGATTGGTGGTTTGTTGGATAGCCATTTTCGAAGGCGCCGACTGTATTCCAACCTCAGAAGGCGTCAGTAGTGCGACGACCCGAACAGTGGTTTATTCATCTTTGGCCGTGCTGGGACTCGATTTTGTCCTGACAGCCATCATGTTCTAGTTCGATAGCCCTTAAATTGTATTATTTAGTTAAAAGGCGATACAAATGACACGTTCGATTGAAATCCTGGTAGGCCTGTTCATGGTGCTGTTTCTGGCAGCCATGCTCATTTTGACCATGAAGGTGAGTAACCTGACCAGTTTGTCAGGCGGCGGCGGCTATACACTGACTGCTCAATTTGAGAATATCGGTGGGCTCAAGCCGCGTGCACCGGTGTCAGCCAGTGGAGTTCGGGTCGGACAGGTGAGCAGCATCACATATGACCCTGAAACCTTCCAGGCTAACGTGACTCTGAGTATTAACAGCGAATTTTCGCATTTTCCGCTAGATACGACCGCGAGTATTTATACTGCAGGTCTGTTAGGCGAGCAATACATTGGCCTGGATCCGGGTGCCGAGGATGAGTTTCTAGAAGACGGAGCGGAGATTACATTGACGCAATCAGCGCTTGTCCTCGAACGGCTGATCGGTCAGGTACTGTTCAGTCGTTCTGGCGGAAACTAGGCCAAAATATACGGAGCAAACATGAGCATTTCACTCAAAATACGTCAGACTTTTTTGGCAGCCGTGGCTGCCGTCGGACTTATTGCATTCAATGCGCCGGCCGTCGCGGCTGATGACCATCCTGCTCAAGAGATGGTCGAAGCTGCAATCGTCGAGTTGCGTGGTGTGCTGGAGAACGATCTGGACAAGATCAAGGCTGATCCGGCTTATCTGAAGTCACGTGTCGATGAAATCATTGTGCCCAACGTCGACTTCAACACCATGACCAAGCTTGCTGTTGGCAAGTTCTGGAAAAGGGCCAACCGAAATCAGAGAACTGAGCTGGTTTCTGAATTTCAAACTCTGTTGATGAAAACCTATGCAGGTGCTTTGACTGAATACAACGGTGAAACAATGCGGTTCGAACCGTTTCGCCCTGAGAACCGTGACGACCGCGCAGTGGTTCGATCCATCTTTTCTCCGACTAAAGGCAGCGACGTACCCGTCACCTATAAGCTGCGCGACAAAAATGGCTGGAGCATCTATGACATCGAAGTCAACAACATCAGCCTTGTCACCAGCTATCGCTCAGCGTTCAGCAACGAGATAGAGAAAGGTGGCGTCGCAGGGTTGCTGGACACGCTCAAGCAGCGTAATAACAAGTCTTGATTTGATCATGAGCAACCCCAATGGCAGTTCTGGTTCGGTCTCGGTTACCCAGGACGGTGACATCTGTCACGTCGCCGGTACGCTGAATTTCGAGACGGCAGGCGCCGCTCTCGAGCAGGTTCGGCCCATGATCGAAAAAGCCTCCTCGCTGACCATCGATCTCGATGGCGTGTCGAATAGCAATAGTGCCGGTTTGGCACTGATGATCGAATGGCTCGCGATTGGCCGTTCGACAGGCCACGATGTTTCTTTTGCTCGAATTCCTGACGGGCTCGTGCAACTTGCAGGCGTTTGCCAGGTGGATGGACTGATATAATTTGTCCGTATGGACAAACTGCTAATTGAAGGTAGCGCACCGCTTACGGGTGACGTGCGAATTTCTGGTGCCAAAAACGCGGTGCTGCCGATCCTGTCCGCTACCTTGCTTGGTAGCAGCACATCCAGTATCACCAATGTGCCACATCTCAATGATGTGACCACCACAATGTCGTTGCTGGCCCGTATGGGTTGCCAGTTGACGATGGGTGACAACATGCGGGTCGATGTCGACCCCACCACCATCAACGATTACACCGCCGCCTACGAGCTGGTGCGTACCATGCGAGCATCGATTCTCGTGTTGGGACCGCTCGTCGCTCGCTACGGCCAGGCGGAAGTGTCCCTGCCTGGTGGTTGCGCGATTGGCGCTCGTCCGGTCAATCTGCATATTGAAGGGCTCAGAGCACTGGGTGCCGAGATTTCGATCGATGGCGGATACATCCGCGCACGTGCCGGTCGCTTGCAAGGTGCTCGTATCGCTTTTGATCTTGTCACGGTAACGGGTACCGAGAACCTCTTGATGGCGGCTACGCTGGCCAAGGGAACGACGGTCCTTGAGAATGCCGCCCGTGAGCCTGAAGTCGTTGATCTTGCCAATTACCTGACCGCCATGGGGGCGAAGATCGAAGGCGCTGGCACCAGCACCATCACTGTTGAGGGTGTCGACCAACTCAACGGCTGTGAATATCATGTGGTCCCTGATCGCATAGAGACGGGTACCTTTCTCGTTGGTGCTGCGATAACTCGCGGCAAGATCAAGGTCCGGGATACGGTGCCGGGCAACATGACTGCGGTGTTGGACAAGCTTGCCGAATGTGGCGCCGATATCACGGTCGGCGACGACTGGATCGAGCTGGACATGCACGGACAGCGACCGCGCTCAGTCAGCATCACGACAGCCCCGTATCCGGATTTCCCGACTGACATGCAAGCGCAATTCTGTGTGTTGAATTCGGTGGCTTCGGGTACGGCAAAGATCACTGAAACGGTTTTTGAAAATCGCTTCATGCATGTCAACGAGCTACAGCGCATGGGTGCTGATATGACAATCGATGGCAATGCCGTCACTATTCGCGGTGTGGAGCGCTTGCGTGGAGCCCCAGTCATGGCGACTGATTTGCGTGCATCGGCGAGTTTGATACTCGCGGCATTGGTTGCTGATGGTGAAACGACTGTGCGTCGCGTGTATCACATAGATCGTGGTTATGAACGCATCGAAGAGAAGTTTCATCTTCTCGGCG
>CAYULV010000268.1:0-5328 GCA_964445655.1 uncultured Granulosicoccaceae bacterium
GGGTAAAGGCCCGGTGGCAACCGTGCTTGTTCAAGAAGGCACACTCAAGCGTGGTGACAGTTTCATATGTGGTCAGGTCACGGGCCGTGTGCGTGCCATGTTCGATGAGAATGGTCAGGCGGTTGATGAAGCAGGTCCATCAACACCGGTACTCGTTCTCGGCTTGTCATCGACACCCAATGCGGGCGATGAAATGGTCGTCGCCGCTGACGAAAAGAGCGCGCGCGAATTGGCCGAGCTGCGTTTCGGCAAGCAGCGTGATGCGCGCTTGGCGGAGCGTCGACCGGCACGACTGGATGATGTATTTTCGCAAATCAAAGGCTCTGTGCCTGTCGTCAATTTCCTGGTCAAGACAGACGTCAAGGGTAGTTTTGAGGCAATTCGTGATTCGCTTGAAAAGCTCAGTACTGAAGAAGTTGACGTACGAGTGGTCGGTGGCGGTGTCGGCGGTATCACCGAATCCGATGCCAACCTGGCCTTGGCGTCGAGTGCGATACTGGTCGGCTTCAATGTGCGAGCCGATAGTGCGGCGCGCCGTTTGATTCAGGAACAGGAAATCGATCTGCGCTATTACAGCGTCATCTACGAGCTGATCGATCTCGCCAAGTCACTGGCCGGTGGACTTTTGCCACCAGAAGTGCGCGAACGAATTATCGGTACTGCCAATGTGCAAGAAGTCTTCACGTCGCCGAAGTTTGGCCTTATCGCCGGGTGCATGGTGGTCGATGGTGTTGTGCGCAAGGATGAGCCGATTCGCGTGCTGCGCGAAAACGTGGTTATCTACGAAGGCGAACTCGAATCACTGCGTCGCTTCAAGGATGATGTCAAGGATGTTCATATGGGTACCGAATGCGGTATTGGTGTTAAAAATTACACCGATGTGCAAGCGGGCGATCAGATCGAAGTATTTGAACGCACTGAAGTTGCCAGAACACTGTAAATCTCATGCCTAGTGATTATCCTCGAAGCCATCGCGTTGGTGATTTTATCCAGCGCGAACTGGCGGGTATCATTACCCGTGAGGTGAAAGATCCGCGGCTCTCTCCGATGCTGACTATCTCAGGCGTTGAGGTGTCGCGCGATCTGTCGGTGGCAAAGGTTTATTACTCTTTGTTCGATGCTGAAGAGCAAAAAGATACCCAGACGGCCTTGGTCTCTGCGAGTGGCTTTTTGCGTAATCAACTGGCTCGTCAGATGAACACCCGTTCGGTACCGCAGCTACGTTTCTTTTTCGATGATTCGGCAGAACGCGGGGCGCATATGTCTGCGCTGATTGCCGATGCAGTGGCAAGCAATACCACGGCTGACTCGGCTTCCAAAGCGGACGACGCGGACGAACCCAACAATAGTGGCGAGACGTAATTCCCGCGCGGCGGCCAGTCGGCGGCCGGTGCATGGTATTTTGCTGCTGGACAAACCGCAGGGCGGCAGCTCGAATCACGCCTTGCAACGCGCCAAGCGATTGTTCAATGCACAAAAAGCCGGGCATACCGGTAGCCTTGACCCGTTGGCCACGGGAATGTTGCCGGTCTGCTTTGGTGAAGCGACCAAACTGTCCGCCTTCCTGCTCGATGCGGACAAAGCCTATGAGACGACCATGGTTCTGGGGGTGCGCACCGATTCGGCCGATGCCGATGGTCAGGTCATTTCCACTGATGCGATTCCTGACGAACTTGACGCCGCTCGCTTTCGGGCAATCACCGATTGCTTCAAGGGGCCGCAACAACAAATTCCGCCGATGGTATCCGCCATCAAGGTCGACGGTAAACCACTTTACAAACTCGCCCGTGAGGGCATCGAAATCGAACGCAAACCGCGTGATGTGACAATCCATGAGCTTGAGGTGCTGGCATTTGATGGGCATAGCGCAAGGCTGCGTGTGCGCTGTTCAAAAGGGACTTACATTCGTTCTCTGGTCAGTGATATTGGCGACAAAATCGGCTGCGGAGCACATCTGACTGTCCTCAGACGCACTGCGGTATCGCCGTTTGATGTCGCTTCGATGCATGATTTCGACAAGTTGGAACAGTTGCTGACCGCGCTTGAACCTGACGCCGGCTTTGCCGCGCTTGATGACTTGCTGCTGCCGTTGGATGCGGGCCTCGGTCATTTGCCAAAAGTGACATTGTGTCCCGAGGCCGTTGTCGCCTTCCGTCACGGGCAAGGCACACCCTCGGATACGCCAAAACATGCGGAAATTCGCCGCATGATGGATTTTTCCCCCGGCGATTTCTCGACAGAGAGCTTTTCCGACGAATCCGGGCGGGCGCTGTGTCGCGTTTACGAGCCGTGGCCGGCTGATGACGGCGATCCGGTGCCCACGCGGCTGATTGGACTTGGTGAGATGGCGAGCGACAACTGGTTTCTAACCCCGAAACGCGTCATTCAGTGGTCCTGAACTGATATAATGAGGGGTTTTCGTCGTACCTCATCATCTTTTTTCATCTTTAAATAGCATCCGGAGAATTCCTGACAATGTCGTGCCTAAGCCCCGAACAAAAAGCGGAAATCGTTAAAGAACACCAGATCGACTCTACGGACACAGGGTCACCCGAAGTACAAGTTGCATTGCTGTCCGCGCGAATTTCACACCTGACCGAACACTTCAAAGATCACAAGCATGATCACCACTCACGTCGTGGTCTGCTCCGTATGGTCAATCAACGTCGCAAGCTCCTTGATTACTTGCACGGAAAAGATGCCAGCCGTTATCAGAATCTGATCAAACGTCTTGGCCTGCGCCGCTAAATGCGCGCCGTCCGTTACTCAAGCAACCCATCAAGGATCTAACTAGTGACCATACATTCAAAAACTTTTCAATACGGTAGCGAGACTGTCACGCTGCAAACGGGCGAAATCGCCCGGCAGGCCAGTGCAGCGATTGTCGCCAGCATGGGCGACACCGTAGTACTCGTTACCGTGGTTGGTCGAAAGGAAGCCAACCCAGGCCAGAACTTTTTTCCACTGACGATCAACTATCAGGAAAAAACCTATGCGGCGGGCAAGATCCCGGGTGGTTTCTTCAAGCGTGAAGGACGTCCGAGTGAGAGTGAAACACTGATCTGTCGTTTGATCGATCGACCTTTGCGACCGTTGTTTCCCAAAGGCTTCATGAACGAAGTTCAGGTTATCGCCACGGTCATGTCACTTGACCCTGAAATCAGTGCTGATATTCCTGCACTCATTGGTGCATCAGCGGCACTGGCGTGTTCTGGCATTCCTTTCGCGGGGCCAGTTGGGGCTGCAAAAGTGGGTTATATCGATGGCGAGTACATCCTTAACCCGTCGACAACTCAAATGGAAAGCACGCAGCTTGACCTTGTCGTTGCTGGTACTGACCAAGCGGTGTTGATGGTGGAATCAGAAGCGGATCAACTGTCTGAATCCACCATGCTCGATGCGGTCATGTTTGGTCATGAGCAGTTACAAACGGCGATCACTGCGATCAAGCAATTGGCCGCTGAGGTCAACGCAACGCCGTGGGACTGGAAAGCAGCTGAAGCGGATACCGACCTGGCACAGAAAGTCGATGCGGCGGTACGTAGTGATCTGACAGCGGCCTATCAGATTGCCGAGAAGCAGGTACGTCAGGATGCAGTCGGTGCTGCGAAAGACAAAGCGGTTGAAGCGCTTGCCGCAGCTGATGGCGAAGACGGCTACAGCGCTGGCGATGTAAAGGGTGCATTTTCAAAACTTGAAAAGGAAATTGTTCGCGGCCGCATCATTGCGGGTGAGCCACGAATCGATGGCCGTACTACCGACAAGGTTCGCCAGATCACGGTGCAAACGGGTGTGCTGCCAAGATCTCACGGATCGGCTGTGTTTACCCGTGGTGAGACGCAGGCGATCGTCGCGTCAACACTTGGTACTACACGTGATGCACAGATTATTGATGCCCTGTCGGGTGAAACCCGTATGGCTTTCATGCTGCACTACAACTTTCCTCCGTACTCCGTAGGTGAGACCGGTTTTGTTGGGTCGCCAAAGCGTCGCGAGATTGGACACGGCAAACTTGCCAAACGCGGTGTACAGGCTGTCATGCCTTCAGATGAGGATTTTCCTTACACGATTCGTGTGGTTTCTGAAATCACGGAGTCCAATGGCTCAAGCTCAATGGCCTCAGTTTGTGGCACCAGTCTTTCCTTGATGGATGCTGGCGTACCTTTGAAAGCGCCTGTTGCAGGTATCGCCATGGGCTTGATCAAGGAAGGGGACGACTATGCAGTCTTGTCCGATATCCTTGGTGATGAAGATCATCTAGGGGACATGGATTTCAAGGTTGCCGGTTCCGAATCTGGTATTACCGCCTTGCAGATGGATATCAAGATCGATGGCATCACGCGAGAAATCATGGAAAAAGCACTGGCCCAGGCGAAAGATGGCCGTATTTTTATCCTTGGCGAGATGGCCAAGGTGTTGGCCGAACCACGTGGCGATCTGTCAGAGCACGCACCTCGCTTCATTACCTTGAAGATCAACCCTGAAAAAATTGCAGCGGTAATTGGTAAAGGTGGTGCGGTCATTCGCGCACTGACAGAGGAGACGGGTGCAACGATCGATATTGGTGATGATGGCTTGATCAAGATTGCATCCAGTGATCGAACAGCGGGTGAAGAAGCCAAACGTCGTATCGAATTGATCACAGCTGATATCGAAGTCGGGACCATCTACGAAGGTAAGGTTCAGAAGATCATGGACTTCGGTGCTTTCGTCAACATCTTGCCTGGCAAGGATGGCCTGGTACACATCTCTCAGATCTCCGAGCAACGTGTACAGAACGTGGCTGATGAATTATCCGAAGGCCAGGTTGTCAAGGTCAAGGTGCTTGAGGTCGACAAGCAGGGGCGTATCCGTCTGAGCATGAAGGCTGTTGCCGAAGGCGAAGCGGTTTCCAGCTAGTCGTCTGACCACTGGATTGCTAGACGAAGACTATATGCAGCGGGCGCTAGAGCTCGCTGATTTGGCCTCGGCTCAGGACGAAATTCCGGTCGGTGCGGTTGTTGTTCAGGACAACCGCATCATTGGCGAAGGCCATAATGCCTGCATTGGGCGTGTCGATCCCAGCGCTCATGCAGAAGTCCAGGCCCTGAGGGCGGCAGCATTGGCTGTCAATAACTACCGACTCGAAGATTGCACGCTGTTTGTGACACTTGAACCGTGTCTGATGTGCTGTGGTGCGCTATTGCAAGCGCGTATCAAGCGTCTGGTGTTTGGTGCGCGCGAACCAAAAACGGGGGCGGTTGTGAGTCTGCATGATGCACTGATGTTGCCCGGAATCAACCATCGTGTGGCGATAAGCGAAGGCGTATTGGCCGATGATTGTGCAGC
>CAYULV010000269.1:0-5307 GCA_964445655.1 uncultured Granulosicoccaceae bacterium
CAGGCATGAGGAACAGAAATGACGAAAAACGCTGTGATGATACGCGATACGAGCCACATCACTCGATGGTTTGACACCGATCTGTTATTCGCAATGGGAACGGATCACAACCTCGGACCCTAAACGACGTTTTTCGCACCGAAAACACCCTTCTAAGCACAAAATCCACACGCATTCCTCTCGGAAATACAGGTAGATCAAACACTTAGCGGGGTCCGACCCCCGTAAGGCAGTAAGGATCGGCGGCGTCGTATACATTGGACGAGGATCCGGCATCACATTAACAACAGGCAAGTTCACTCGTACAGGTACAAATGAACTTTTCCCACCTCCAGCAGGACCAAAGAAACATGTACGAGAATGCGAAAAAAAATTATCGACTGGGCCCAGCCCTCATCGCGCTCGCGGCTCTGACCGCGATGCCAATCCTGGTGTCACTGGCGACGATGATGCTAGTGGGTGTGGCTAAAGCAAACTCTACATCTAGCGCTACTGCGGGTGAATTTCCGGATACGACTCTAGGTCTCTGGAGCGAGAAAAGCTTTAGCGGCAATACTCGCTACGAACTTGTAGACGAAGAGGGCCGCCGTGTATTACGAGGCAGCACCGAAGGTCAGGCCTCTGTACTGTACAAGGAACAAACGATCGATCTCGACAAAACGCCTTGGCTTGACTGGTCCTGGCGAATCGATCGAACCTACTCCGATATCGACGAGCAAGCCCGTGACGGCGATGATTTCCCGGCACGACTCTACGTAGTGGCGCAAATCGGTTTTCTTCCGTGGGAGACCCTTGCCGTGAATTACGTTTGGGCTTCAAACGTGCCTACCGGCACAATCTGGCGTAACCCCTACACAGACAAGGCCGTCATGATCGCGGTCCAGTCAGGCGACACTCACGTCGGTGAATGGATCAGCCAACGGCGAAATGTTGCAGAAGACTTTGCCGCAGCCTTCGATCAGCCCATCTCCGAGCTGAGCGGCTTTGCGGTCATGGTTGACGGGGATAACAGTGACCAGACCGGTACAGCGTGGTTCGGCAATATCGACTTCACAGGTCTGTAGAACCAATCCAGCCCACGTAAAGTCCAGATAAAGTCCGTTTAGGGCCATACGCCGCCCCGCCTGCCCCCTATAATTCACCCCGTATAATGGGTGAAACACGCGGCGTTCAGCAGGTGCAACGGTAACTATGGACCGACGACATTTCCACAAACTCTGCGGCGGACTGCTCGGCTACGCTGCGGGTGGCGCTGCAGGACTGCCCTCGCTCGTGGCGGCCAGCACACCCTATCAGCCAACACAGCTACGTTTCGAAGATGATTCACCGGTTACCCTGGACAGCCTGCAGACCGGAGATGCGTTCATCTTCAGTTATCCCTATCGCACGACCCCGTGCTTTCTGGTCAAGTTGTCCACGTCGGCAAAGGCCGCAGGCCAATGGCCCGGTGGTGTCGATGATAACTTTAACGTGGTCGCGTACTCCGCTATCTGCAGTCACAAGATGTCACACCCGGCCAAACCCATCAGCCATATTTCCTATCGGCATGAACCCGTGACCTTCTACGACAAGGAAGGTAATCGCCAGGATAAAGCCGGGCTGATCAGTTGTTGTTCGGAACGGAGTGTGTATGACCCAAGTAATGCAGGTGAAGTCTTGAGCGGACCGGCACCCGTACCACTTGCCGCCATTACACTGGATGTCGACGACAACGGTGTACTGAGTGCCGTTGGCAGTGTCGGGCCTGATCAGTACGATCGCTTTCTGGATAAATTCGGCTTCCGCCTTGCGATGGAATATGGCGTCAGCGATGTTCGCGCTCGCACAGGAGAAACAACCACCATTGTCGCCGCTACCGATTTCTCAAAACAACAGGTGCTCTGTTGATCAACTCACGCGTCGTCAAGCAGCTGAAAAAGCTGCCACTACTAGAGTCTGTCGACAAGGAACTGTGGGAACGACTCACCCCGGTGATCGATTCGCGTGACCTCGCGGCTGGCGAAACCTTGTTCAAGGCAGGGCGCAAGTCAGACGATCTTTACATGATCGTCGATGGTGAGATTGGTCTGCATCTGCCCTACAACGATAGTAACGACACCTTTTACTTGCAATCGCGTTACAAAGGCGATACTGCGGGTGACTTTGCTGTGCTCAATGGCGGCGAACTTCTGGTCAATGCGATCGCCATTAAAAAGACTCGCGTCGCGACATTCCCACGTTCAGCCTTCGAACGTCTGGCCGACCTTGATCCAAAGATTCTCGCCCATGTTTATGATGTCGCCGCCAACTTGTCACGTAGCGTGACCTTGTCGCGAGCGTTTCTCGAATTGTTTGGCGTCATCGATACTGACACGATGAACGAGCTCTTGAAAGTGACCACCGTGCACCACTATCACAGTGGTCAGGTCTTGTTCGAGGAAGGTGCAGAAGCTAAAGGGCTTTATGTTGTCTTGTCGGGCAGGATGAGTGTCGAGACAACCGACATCGACGGGCAAAAGCAGCGCATGGCTGTAGTCAAAGCACCGGAAACAGTCGGCGAACTCGCCTTGCTGGCAGATACCCGACGTAGCGCAACCGTTATGGCGGCCCGCGAGTCCAGCGTTGCCCGCCTCGACAAGGGAAGTTTCAACGCCTTGATCGCACCACATGCAAGCATGTTGATGTCGCTGTCACGACTGGTGGTTCGTCGTCATGTGGCCAATGTTCGCGCTACCGCTCAATACTCTTCCGATCAGAATTTTGTCCTTGTTCCGCTCGACGATGGTCTGCCACTACGGCGATTCGTGTCGCAACTCAAACGTGAGATGCGAAAGCTCGGTACGACACTGGCACTTGACGCCAATGGCTTTGATACCTTGTATGGCAAGGCCAATGCCGCACAAACCGAGTTTGAAGATATATTCAATGCAGCGGTCGCCGAATGGTTGGACGACAAGGAAAATCGCTTTGATTCGATCATCTATGTGGCTGATCCGGAGTGGACGCCCTGGACCAGACGCTGTGTCAATCGTGCTGACCGAGTTCTGTATCTAGCCAGCGCACATGTCGACAATGACGATTCGATCCGAGACATAGAGGCCAATTTGAACGGACGCTTCGCGGCCTCGCGAATCCGACCTATGGTCGACCTTATCTTGCTGCATGCACCAGAGACGCTAAACCCGAAAAATACTGCTCGCTGGCTGCAATCCCGCCAACTCGATGCATTTCATCACGTTCGAATGGGCGACGACTCGCACTTCTCTCGCCTCGCCCGCCGCTTGTCGGGACAGGCGAGAGGGATCGTACTCAGTGGGGGCGGTGCACGTGGTTATGCCCACCTTGGGGTGCAACGCTTGATCGAAGAGCAAAATATAGAAATCGACTACGTCGGCGGCGCGAGCATGGGTGGCTTGCTTGGCGCGTCAATGGCGATGGGCAGAAAATATGCGGAAATCGATGCCTTGTCAGCAATTTTCGCCAACAAACAGGCCTTGTTTGATTACACCTTACCGGTCGTTGCCTTGATGAAATCGATGAAACTCTCGCGCTTCTGTCGCGAGGTTTATGGCGATCTGCAAATTGAAGATCTGTGGGTGCCGTTTTTCTGTGTGTCATCGAATCTGGCAGATGGCCGTGAAGTCGTACACGATCGTGGCCCTTTGTGGAAAGTCGTACGCAGTACGATCTCAATACCCGGCGTCTTTTCCCCTGTACCAACACCTAATGGCGATCTATTGATTGATGGTGCCGTTCTTAATACCTTCCCTGTTGACATCATGGTCAAAAGACTCGGTAGCAAAGGCAAGATCATCGGCGTCAATGTCAGCCATATCCCTGAACAGTTCTGCTACTACGACTTCGATACCTCACTGTCGGGTTGGTCTGTGTTGTTATCACGTGTGAATCCGTTTTCTCAACGTATACGCGTGCCACGCATTGCAGAGACCTTGCTACGCTCAACCGATATCAAGGGCATTGAAAGGATGAATGAAACCAAAGCGATGCTCGATATTCTGATCGAACCCAATGTGCGCTCCATTTCGCTGCTGGATTTCAAGTCATATAAAAGAATCAGCGAGATTGGTTACGAAGAGGCACGCCGGATATTCGCTCGTCACGGTTTGTGCGAGCCACTAGAGCCGCAACTGGAATCCGATGAGCCAGAAGCAATGCATGCCGCGGTGACGCAAACTCATTAGTGTTTCGCATCACGTAACCGCCCTACTTCCCGGTGTCCGATTTTAACGCTGAACTAGTGTCGCGAACCTTCTTATCACGATCCTAAGTCGTCTCGTGATCCCAAGTTGTCTAACGACCCTAAGCGGTCTCGGCACACTACGTTGTTTCGCGACCCTGCGTTGTTTCACCAAACTACTTTGACGTTGAGCTTGTAAGAATGGACGAAAGTGCTTCGGACTCTGATGCAATAGCCAATGGCGTCACGCCTTCGCGGTTTTTACTGAGGGCACTGGCACCGGCATTCAACAGCATTTCAACCATGTCAGACTGACCAGTTTCAAGGCTGACTGATACGGCATGATGCAACGGTGTGTTGTCGTATTCGTCTACCGCGTTGACATTGGCTTGGGCTTTTTCGATCAGCAAGCGCGCTGCGGACAAGTGGTCATTGTCGACGGCTCGCATCAACGGTGTAAACCGATAGACATCAGGAACTCGCCCATCCGCACCGATCTCAAGCAGCCAATCAAGCGTTTCGGTAAACCCTTTGGCCGACGCAATAGTCACTGCAGTCCATCCATTTGTACCTTGCACATGAACATCCGCGCCTAGCGTTCTGAACCAACGAGCCATGTCGAGATCATCACCCAGAATTGCAAACATGAAGGCTGTGCCACCGGTCACCGTGCGCGAATTGATATCGCTGCCAGCGGCTACCAGTGATCTGGCAAACGCCATGTCACCGAGCTTCGCTGCCACCATCAGTGCAGTCTTGCCATTGCTTGCGGTCAATGGCAGCAGCAAGTCTGGCGAATGTTCCTCAAGCAGACGTGCGAGCGTGTCAACGCGGTCATTGCCAATGGCACTGATCCAGGCAGCTTGCGCAGTACCTGTTTCATCGACATAGGCGGCAGCAGAACCAGGTTTATCAGCATGGGCAGTTCGGATCAGGATCAAGTGACACAACAGCAACGCCAGTATCGCTGCCAATGCAGGAAAAGTGAACAGACGACAACCGTACTGTCTGATCATTGAACGCCTGTGCGCGTCAGCACATCAGCGAACGCGGTGTCAGGGTCATAGTGGCCTGTCATGCGAATGATGGCATCTTTGCCGACCGCTTCGTCAAGCAAACTGCGTAAACCA
>CAYULV010000270.1:0-5296 GCA_964445655.1 uncultured Granulosicoccaceae bacterium
GCGTTGACTGCCAATTACATTCGCATTCCAGTGATTGCTGGCGAAATGCAGGCGGCCGACATTTTTGGGTTCAGCGGCACGTATTAGCTGGCTGCCAGTTTCATCGTTCGACATCGACACCTTGGTCACGGTTCGATTTTCCGTCGTGGTGCCAGTGACGCTCATCAACTGATCATCTTCCCAGATCTCTTCACTGACGTAGTGAAATGTAAATACCGGGATTTTCAGTACGGTTACCTGGATTCTGGATTCGACCGAAACGTTCAAACGATCACCAGTGCTGGAAAATCGGACTTCATGGTCGCCAATTTTCTTACCCTTGCGGGTTATGCCGTAGCGTGTCACTGCACCGTACCGCTCTGCCAGTTGCCGAGCGCCAGGATTTGAATCTTCGCTGGCGTAGGCAAATCTACTGGCTCCACCAACGCCGAACAAGAGCGCAGCAGCGCCCGTTAGCGTCCGTAAAAAGTGCCGTCGTGGATAGGAGTAGTCACTGTTCATGCACCTCTTTACGAGGCTGATTTGCCAATGGTTTGCTCGCTCAACCAGAGCCTCAGTTTTTTCTCTCGCTTTCGCTGGCTGTCGCTTTCGCGGCAGCCCAGCTGCGCATACAGTTGTTCCAACCAGAGGGCGTTATCTGGCGTTTCTCGCGCCAAGCGGCGAATAGCTCCTAGCGAATCGTGTACGTTTCGCTGCCCACGAACAAGCCGCTCGAGAATTGCCCTGTCAGACAAATGAGGATCGTCATTGATCTGGAGCGTATCGTCGGCACCGCCGTGATGGTTGTCAAGATACAGTCGATGTGCTGATTGCAACAAACCCTCATAGCCCGAATCGAAAGATTTTAGTACCGCTAGCGAACGAGCCCCGCTACGAGGATTCTGGCGATATCCCTGATGAACGATCAGATAATCATGTCGCAGCCAGAAGGCTTTGGCAGCCTCTGTATCTGCAAAGCTTGCACCGACGATGTCAACGGAGTTGCTGAGTGTAGTTTCAATAAATTTCAACAAACCAGAAGCAATCTTGCGCCGACGCCATGCTGGCGTCACGGCAATGCGCATTACCCGCGCATAGCGTGCGTCCAATGCCGTTGTCTGATTGGTTGTTTGTGCAAGCAGCTGAGGTAGCAACTGGTGAGCAATACGACGTTCTTTTGCGACAATCGCCTCATGCAGCGATCCATCCAATTCGCCTTCAATGGCGACTAGCGATGCGGCCACGCATTGTCCCGAAATCGTGGCCATGAATACAGCCAGGTTTTTAGCGTCCAGCAAATGCTGAAGATCAAGCACACTGGTTTGATAATGATGGGCACGAAGTAGTGCATAAACTGTCTGTAGCAATTGATCATCAGATGCCAGTTGATCTTGAGAAACTTGTTTGAAGGTCGGTGCTTCAGATAGTTTATCTGGGGCGGTCAAAATCGGCGGTTCAGTACTCAATAACAAATTGTCGATAAACCGCTCCAGTGGGTCTCCTGCATCCCATCGCCACGGACACACAGGTTCCAGTTGACACCAGCCCGGACGATGATGCTCAAGCCATTGGGCAAAGCGTATGCTGAAACTGCGACCCGCACTTTCATACCCCTCAATCGTCGTAGCCAGAATGACCTTGGGGTAGTGCAGTACCCATTGTTTTAACAAATCCAGCGAGATGTTTGCCGCTTCATCGACCAACAAGATACTCGCCGACCGTTGCAGCACTTGATCACTTGCGACAAACGTCAATTCACACTCATCCGCAGCCTTTGTTGCGCTGTTGATAGCCCCCCGATAAGACGCTGTGATCAAGAAGTCGTCGCCGGATGATGCAAGGCTTGCAGCCAAGCGTCCAAGCAAGGTTGATTTTCCACGTCCGCGTTTGCCGACAAGCACAGCGACCGCATTACCGTCAGCGTCGCAAACCTTGCGCAGTGTTGCCAGCAGCTCATCCTGTTCAGAAGACGATGCCGCGTTGGCAATATCCGATACCGCGGGTGTTGTCGGTATTACGTCGAGAAGCGCCACCAGACGACGTCCATATCGAGAAATTGCGGCCCATTTATCGAGCGGCGAGGTTATCCAGATAAACACGCCGCCATGGCGAACCGTTCCCGCCAGGGATGCGAAAAGTCCTGCATCGAACGCGCGCGCATAGACTGCTGTTGTGTATTCAGAACCCAGTATTTGCGTTAGCTCATCGCTACGATCGCGATATCGCAACTCGTCCATCACGACAACGTTGCGTTTAAGGTATTCGGCAGTCCAGCTACGCCATTGAGCGGCCCCAGCATCGAATGTCGTTTCAATGATAATCAGTGTGCGAAAAACCGGGCTATAAGCATGTATTCCTATCGTTCCGAACAACGCCTGTGCCTCTCTGGCATTACTGACTGAATGGCGACAAACAGTTGTCGTTAATTCACACCGCGCATCAAAGTCCATGGATAGACTGTACCCATCTTGAAACTTGCTGTTTCAGGAAATTCTCCTCCAAGTGGTATTGATACAGGATGTATACGACGGCCAAGGATGGCCGACTTTTTTTTGACTCCCCGCTCCAAGTCGGTAATTTTACCGAACTTCAGGCTTCCATCCTTAATTTCCTGTTGTCATTCTGTGCGCTGATGCACTACATAGTTGGTGTGGCGTGGCCACAATATTGGTTCCAGCAAAAATAAAGTCGCGGGTGTCACGTTCGCAATAAAGATCGAAGTAAGTTAAATTCTTATTGAGATCAGTGAGTTAGGCGATAATTCGGGTTTTCGAACCTGGCTCTTCATGGTTGAGTTCGCTCACATTGATTAAGATGAGCGTCGGTTGCCATGTTTTGCGTACAATCAGTTCTTGTTTACAACTGGCGCGCTTACACTTGACGCTACTTGGAAAACTAAGGATGACCAGTCGGACTCAAGCAAAACGGATCTAAATCAATACCAATTGCTGTGTGTAATTTCAGTCACTTTTTAAACGAGGATCACTCATGATCAAGAAGTATTTAGCTTTATCTCTCGTCACTGCGAGCATGTTCGTTATGGGCTGCTCATCAAGCGATGACGATGACACTCCAGACACTCCCGACACGCCAGATACTCCTGCACCGCCGGTTGATCCGGCAGCGACTCCAGGCGTGGGTGGCACTGCATTCGACACGATTGCAACGCGGGATGATCTGTCAACTCTGCTGGCTGCAATCAATGCAGTCCCTGGTTTGGCTGACACGCTCGATAACCCCGAAAATACCTTTACTATCTTTGCGCCGAATAATGATGCTTTCGTTGCTCTTGAAGATTCAAACCCTGAAGACGAAGCGATTGCTACCCTCCTTGATGCCCCAGAAGCTTTGTCACCGATCCTGACGTTCCACGTCCTCAGTGGCGCTGTGGATTCGACAGCCGCCAGCGCCGCGGTTGGTACTCCTCAGACAACGGCCAATGGTGCGACGGTTGAGCTGGGTTCGAGTGATACAGCACCAACAGGTCTCAGCATCAATGGCGCTGACATACTCGAAGTTGACTTGGCACCCGCTGACGGTGGCATCGGCTTCGTTCACGTGATCGATGCTGTTTTGATTCCGCCTGCGCCTGAGCCCGGCGAAACTGACGGTGGAACTGACGATGGTGGTGCCACTGATGGTGGAACGACTGACGGCGGCGGAACGCCTGGTGGCGGAACAACTGGTCCAGTAGTCACAGCTCTTCAAGGTGCTGGCCTCGGTGCTTTTGTCGCATTTCTCGACACCAACATCGGTAGCCCGTCTCTGGAAGACAATACCTGGACTGTATTTGCACCAACTGACGCCGCTCTCGCGGCAGCGACTGGTACTGTTAGTGAACAGGATCACATCTTTGTTGGCGGTAACCTCGACCCTGACGCCTTGTCAGCTTTGAGTGAACTGGTCACCAATGGCGGTAACTCATTCGCGATCGGTGGTGATGCAACAGCCCTGACTATCGGTGGTTTCGATGCCACATTGATAGACACAGGTGATGCTGGCGCCACGGTTTATCAGATCGATGGTGTCCTGCAGTAAAGTCGTCCTTATGTGACGATACGAAAAACCGGCTGATCGTCTGATCAGCCGGTTTTTTTATGCCTGAAGAAAATGATCCAGACTTCCCGACCGATTTCTCATGACCTTGCAAATAAACAGTCAGTTCGATAGTGGCAACATCTCGGTTCAATCGATCGAGGTCGAGGCCAACGGCGACCATCGCGTCAAACTCACCATCAATCTCGACAGGCAGTCGGAATTCTTACAGTGGTTCCATTTTGAAGCCTCCGGTCTATCAGGCGAACGAGTCTGCTTCTCGATCGAAAACGCGGGTGATACGACGTATCCGGAAGGGTGGAAAGATTTCAATGTCGTCTGTTCGTCCAACTGCCTCGAATGGCAACGCTTGCCGAGCGAGTACGACGGGCAGTCCCTGAGCTGGACAGTAGCAACAGCGTCCAACGTTATGCGTTTTGCTTACTTTGCGCCTTATTCGCTTGAGCGTCAGGCAGAGTTTCTCGGTGCTGTCAGTGACCATGCTGGCGTCAGCTACTTATCACTCGGTCAGACTCTGGACGGACGGCAGCTCCCTTATCTGGTGATAGACGAGCATCCGGATGATGAACGGGAAGCGCATTTCCCGATCTGGGTTGTTGCCCGCCAGCATCCCGGTGAAAGCATGGCCTCATGGTGGATTGAGGGATGGTTGGACCGACTGCTCGATGAAGACGATGCGACCAGCAGAGCCTTGCGGCGAAAAGCCGTTATTCATGTCATGCCCAATATGAATCCTGATGGCAGCTTTCGTGGACACCTGCGAACCAATGCCGCAGGCGCGAACCTGAACAGAGAATGGGCCGCGCCCTCAATGGAAAACAGCCCCGAGGTCTACTTGACCCGAAACCAGATGGACAAGACCGGCGTTCATCTAGCCCTCGATATCCACGGTGATGAAGCCCTGCCATACAATTTCATCGCAGGCACCGAAGGTGTGCCTGGCTGGGATGCACAAAAAGACCAACAACTCGTCAACTTCAAGCATACGGTCGCGGCGCTTAACCCGGACTTTCAGACCGTCCACGGCTATCCTAGAAATAAACCTGATAGCGCTAACCTGACTTTTTGCAGTAACCAGCTGGCAAATCGATTCAACTGTCTGGCTATGACACTGGAAATGCCATTCAAGGACACGAAAGACACACCGCGACCCAAGGTTGGCTGGTCTCCGGATCGATGTCAGAGGTTAGGTGCGACGTTTGTCGATGCGGTTTATCTGACGTTGACTGACAATCTGATTAGCGCCTAGTGCTTGGGTCTG
>CAYULV010000271.1:0-1826 GCA_964445655.1 uncultured Granulosicoccaceae bacterium
TCGTTTCCGGTACTCGTCCCTGGTAGCCCGGATCGAAATAATTCGATCTGACCGTCAATAAGCTGTGATATTCATGAACGGCAATGGCGTGTCATGAACGAGACAGCTCTGATGGCCAATAGCTGCATTAAACACTGCAACCGGGCAATCTGTTGGCCAGCACGTGCAATGCACGCATGGCCGAATGAGATAAGACGGGTTGAGACTACACCGTCGGTAACCACGCCTTTGCAGGAGTACGCGCTAACTTGCAAGAAAGCGCTTGCCCGCGTGTCCACGTATACCGGGCTTGCGCCTGCGCATACGTCCGTGGTCATGACTGCCTTTTTTATCAAGTGTGGCGGATCACTTATGGTACGAATCTATCAGCAATTTGCCTACCGTGAGTCTTCGGGACTCTGAACAGGTATTACCTGAACGTGCGGCTCACTGCCAAGGTTTCTCGGCTTGCGACCGATCAACCGCCGAATTACCATCTTAAGCAACAGATAGCTTCGGCTTTAAGCCATTGTCAATTCGTACTGAAGAATGTCTTTGCGTTAATAGACTTGGTTGGAATCAAGTGCACAAGATTGCTTGTGCGAACTACCCATTGCGACGTGCATTCCTCAGTTGCGTCGTGGACTTTTGATCCACGATATACAACACGCCGCCTGTCGTTCACCTGTCGGCTACTAAACCGAACAACCGGACGCTGGATACACACCAGGCCCTGTCACTCTGCACAGTCGCACTTACCAACAAGGCTCGCACTACACTGCACTATCCGTTACCTCTCGCGATTGACAATATTGGTGTCGCGGTTTGCACCACCACGTGTTCTTTCACCGACCCGCATTCCCGGGCCTGTTTTCACAGTTCCGGTGCGTAAATCTGGCTACTGACCGCGTATCGCTTGGCCGCTATCTCCGTCATTGCCGACGAAGACTAAGGAGGCCGGACTTGTCTGGAATGGCCCGATTTACCATCGGGTGGGGTGACATGGGCATCACCCCTTTATATGCCGTTGCCGACAGGTATCAAGCGCCAGACCGCTAAGTCGAATTCAATACATACTGACAAGTGACCTGTCAAAAAAACAGATTCTGCCAAAGTCACAGCCTTTGCAGCGCAAAGGTGTCAGTACCCTGCACGCCATAAGCTGACGTGCCAGATAATTCTTGATATTGCTAGCACCCCACCCCAGTGCGATTCGATTTTCATCAAAAAAGAAATTGAATCTGAGAAAAAGTACGTTTAACGCCAAATTGTAAAAGAGCATTCCGGCAAGCCAAAAAAAAGCCCCGGATGGAACGAACCATCCGAGGCTTTTTTAGAGCGCTTGCGAAAGGTTCGATGACCGAACCCTCCTGAAACGCGTCAGGTCAGGTTCAGCACACAGGTTCGTCTGTCAGGACGAGCCTGTTCCAAAAAACTGTTGGTAATCTTGATGATCGTAAATTCATGGAATACTTTTCAGATAAATTGTGATCGATTACACCCTTGCCTTGCCAACCGCTAGCAGGCTTTGAGCATTCACGATACACGTTAGATTGTTTGCGTTGATACGTCATGGCGCGCAAGTATACTGAGGAAAAAAACAATGTCAACAATGAAATGAACAAATGTTTCCATTAAGTGAACTCAGATTTTAATTGTATCCAACCGCTTAAAAGTCGAATACTCCAACATTTGAGCTACACCGGCAAATTGGTGGGGCGACTGGGGCACGATCCCAGAACCTTCCGGTTAAAAGCCGGATGCTGACTATCCAGTTGAGCTACCGCCCCGAGACAATTGGCTGCTGGTGTCAGACTCGAACTGACCTCGTTCTCCGTTAACAGCGG
>CAYULV010000271.1:1926-5261 GCA_964445655.1 uncultured Granulosicoccaceae bacterium
GACAATTGGCTGCTGGTGTCAGACTCGAACTGACCTCGTTCTCCGTTAACAGCGGAGTGCTTTCACCTGGAAAGCTAACCAGCAAAAAACTCATTGTCTAAAACCAAAAAACCCGCCTTGAGGGCGGGATTTGGTAATTTCTAGAACTATTTGAATTACTAAATCCGCACAACAAACCCGCCTTCCTGCTTAGGACGGCTATCAAACGCGCAGTTGGTGTTTATTGATTTCATCAAGACTTTATACACCTGGCCCAATTCAAAGTCAATATTAAATGAACTCGAGTTCATTTCTGTGATACGCGAGCATATTTCCAATTTCCAGCTCTAACCGCACCCCGGGGTGTAATCAGTTTGTACGGAGGATGCAGATTTTTTAGTCGCTTTTCACCTGTGCGACCAGGTTTCTAATATCTTCTCGCCACTTGGACAGGTCGGTGTTCAGTACAGTCTCGTGTCCTGCCAAAGCGTAGTTCGAGAATTTTTTCCAGCCGTTCAACTGTTGGTAGACGGCGTCTGCCTGAGTGCTTGTTACCCTTGGATCGTGTTGACCGTGTATCACCAGACTTGGGCTAGTGACAAACTGTGCATAATCGGCAGGGTTGTGATTGAAAGCATTAAAACCAGATTGCCAACCACCCCAGAATACCAACAGGTTTGCCAGTGGTGTTGCCGGAAGCCCCATTGAATGAAATCGATTTTGAACAGTACTTAGCATTCGATCAA
Source organism: uncultured Granulosicoccaceae bacterium (assembly GCA_964445655.1). GTDB lineage: Bacteria > Pseudomonadota > Gammaproteobacteria > Granulosicoccales > Granulosicoccaceae > Granulosicoccus. The sequence goes on from CAYULV010000271.1 coordinate 2,652, forward strand.
AGGTTGCCTCGAGCACAACTCCGTCAGGTGTAATTCCCTCAGTTGCAATCGATTTTAACAAGGCAGCACCACCCATTGAATATCCATACAAGATCACTTTCGCTTGGGGCCACTTCTCTTTTGCGTAGTAAAATGACTGACTAACATCTCTGGATTCCAGATAGCCAACAGTCGTACGATTCCCGGAAGAGCCTCCGGATCCGTAAAAATCGACCAAGAACGTACGAAGACCCAGCTCATTCAACTGTTTTGCCGTTGGTAGCAGTGTCTCTTTGCTATCTGCGTAGCCATGAAACAATATAATTAGAAAGTCTTCGTTTTCCGCAGGGATAGACCAAGCTTCGAGAGTATGACCATCAGCTCCCTGGTAGCTATGAGTATCAAACGCCAACCCTACATCAGCGGGTGTTCGATTGTTGTCAGGGCGAGGTAAATTGACACCAAACAATAGCACCTTAAATTTCGCGCTTAAACTGAGTTCCTCAGGACTTTGTGTTCTGTCATGAATATCGGAAAAATTAACCATGGCTTTGGCATGCATGTATGCCATGAAGTTCATGCCTACGAAGCCAAAAACCAGCAACATGGCGACTAACTTTAACCATGATCTTGCCCTGTTAGTCATTTACTTCTGCTCCGTGCAGCCATTGTCCTGTCTACCTGATCCTTGTGCAGTTTCCATCGGTCCAACCATGCCCCTCACCACCCGGCAAACGGCTGGCCACAGCACGCTTGCTTCAGGGTGGTGAGTCGTTAATTCCTGTGATACCCACATGCTGGATCAGGTGTGACAGGATCTAGTCGATTACAAACATCGCGAAACGCTTCAAGGCTAGCAGCCATTGATCCTGAGATCGTGTGCCACTTGACTCAAGCTCTATCTCTCGTTTCGTTTTCGTGCTTGTAAAAGGTGGTTTTTCTATTCATCGTGAACCAAGCTCATCAGACACAGCGCTAACAACACCGTGGCAACAACGCCCGATGCGCCGGCAACAGGCGACGGCAGAAAGGCATCGCGCCCAACGATAACTATGAGCGAATTGGCGACAACGGCGACAACACCAACCAATGCGGTCAAACCGCCTAATGTTTTAGAACCTGCAGCCATTTTGCCCATTCCGAACACAAGTGCCGCGAGACCAAGCAGAATCTTCGCCGTGTTATAGATCATGAAGGAAAATGCAACGATGGCACCGATAAGGGGACCTGCTCCATCAATTTGTTGGGCGGCCCCACCAAATGGTCCGAACAGCTTGAGACCAATGCTTACCTGCACAACATTGAGGACAGCGCTGAATGCGATGGCAGACCAACCAAGGTGATATTTCCTGGCTTGCACCAACGCGGCTCCGGCAAAGGCAGCTAGAATTGTGAACAGAACAGCTTCCAGCCCCCACAGAAACGGGCGTGGTCCAGCAATACCCTTTTGGAACAAAACGGTAAACACTGCCTGAGTAACCACTAAAGCGATTAGTAAAATCGCTACGATCTTGACGTTGCGTTTAAGAGTAATTTCCATGCTTCTATCCTTTTTATATGTGTTTGATTGATTTTTTTCTTTCCGCTGTATAAGCAAAAAATGAATAGCTTTGAAAAGCCATGTTAGTCAACTTGAAGCAATTTTAGTTCTACTCAAAAATCAATTGACGCGAAATATATCTAAGTGCGTTTATGCTACGAGAGGGCGTTGTAGATGATTTATATCTCATTACTCTGCTACAGCAAGTCGTCAGCATAAAAACAACTTCCAAGCCATTATCCCTAAGCTGCAGCACGGACACTTGGCCTGCAGCCTGAACACCATAGTGGCTTCGATTGGTCGTTTGATTACGTCCTACGCCTTCCAACAAACCTCTGGATATCTTGCCACAGCTACACATGGGCCTGTGTACTTTCGATACTCAGCTCAATCAATTTAGTCAATTTATTGTTGTCCGGGCTGAGTAAAATCTGTCATGCCCAAATGATAATATGTTTTGAGCATGACCTGTAGTTGGAATGATCAACATGCCCCGTCGTGGCGAGAATCAGGTCAAAGGATTCCAATTTGAGGCATAAGGATTTAGAATTGAAAAAGAGCACCAGTAAAGGTCTTTTTTATGGATATAGTAAAGGGGTATAAATTTTTTTCGGCTGAAGAGTGCGAAAAAATGCGAGCCTACTGCGACAAGAAAGAGCGGAAGCTCGAAGCAGTGCTCGATAAACAGGCCAGTGCGCCAGCTGCCGAGGGCAAGGCTAGTATTCCACTGACACAGTCGCACCACTACCTTTACAATTTTTTTGCTGAAAACAAGAAGTATCAGCCGCGCTTGATCAAGTGTGTACTGGAGTTAGTACCACATCTTGAATTCCCAATTGCCGTCCAATCTTGGGTCAACATCTATCGAAATGGAGAAGGGATTAAATGGCACACACACGGGGGTAAAAACGGGTATTCCTATTCTGCCAATATTTTTCTCGGTGGCCACACTACCCCCGGTATCTACTATTCAGTTGATCCTGAAAACGTGTTCAACGTAGAAAATGATCTGGGTTCTCTACACCTATTTCCTCATAGCCTCAACCACATGGTACCGGCTAGTGAAAACAAGGCGAAACGGTATACAGTTG
>CAYULV010000272.1:0-2395 GCA_964445655.1 uncultured Granulosicoccaceae bacterium
TTAACAAGTCATCCTTGATGATGCGTTCGTAAGCTTTAACAGAGGTTGCGAGCACGCGTAACAGATAGTCCTGATCGCCAGACATCGTATAGCACTGCACAATGTTTGGATGAGCGCGGGCGGCGGCTTCAAATGCCTCCATGGTCTGCTTGTCGTGTTGCTTCAAACGAATGAAGCAGAAAACGGTGATCTGCAGGCCCAGCGCGTCGGCGTCCAATTGAACGGAGCGACCTTTGATGATTCCTGTGCTTTGGAGCTTTTTCAGTCGTCGCCAGCACGGGGTGTGGCTGAGGCCGATGCGCTCACCGAGTTCTGCGATGCCGCTGTCCGGGTTTTCCTGCAGCGCGCGTAGTAGTTTCAGATCAGTAGCATCGACCATGGTGAAATTATTTCCTAGTATTTCGCAATAATGAGGATTATTATCCTACTGATGCTAGTGAAAAGGAAGTGATCAGGGAATTCTGGCCCTGCTAATGCAGTCACAATAGACATATTGAACAGCGCACCTCGTCGTCCAACGTGGTGTCAGCAACCAACCGAGGGACAGTTTCATGGGTACTGCGCATCACCTCGACGACAAATACACCGCCACCAGTGGCAGTGCGTTCATGAATGGCACGCAGGCACTGGTGCGACTGCCCATGGTGCAGATTGAACGTGACAAACGCCAAGGTCTTGATACCGGTGCGTTTATCACCGGTTATCGGGGTTCTCCGATTGGTGCCTACGATCAGCAACTGCAGCGTGCCGCCCAATTCCTGCAGCCATCCGGTGTGGTCTTTCAACCGGGTGTAAATGAAGAACTTGCAGCGACCGCTATCTGGGGTTCGCAACAAGTGCCCCTGTCATCAGAGGCGAACAAGGATGGCGTAGTCGGTATCTGGTACGGCAAGGGGCCGGGTGTTGACCGCTGTGGCGATGTCTTCAAACACGGTAATGCCGCAGGCAGTTCTGCACATGGGGGCGTTCTGTGTATTGCCGGTGATGATCATGCGGCCAAGTCTTCTACCGTGCCGCATCAATCTGATCATGCCTTTATGGCAGCCGTCATGCCGGTGTTATTTCCTTCCTCTGTCCATGAGTTTATCGAACTGGGTTTGCTTGGCATTGCGATGTCGCGTTACTCGGGTTGTTGGGTCGGTTACAAAGTCATTTCCGACACGATTGAAACCAGTGCCGTTGTGTCACTTGAACGAGAGAACTTTGACATCGTCACACCGAGCGACTTTGTGTTGCCCGAGGATGGCTTGAATATTCGCTGGCCTGACCCGCCACTGATTCAGGATGAACGCCTGCAGGAACAAAAGGCCTATGCAGCACTCGCTTTCGCCCATGCCAACAAGATTGATCAGCTTGTAGTCGATTCACCACAAGCGCGGTTTGGCATTGTGGCAACAGGCAAGGCTTATGAAGATGCACGGCAGGCTCTGCGCGAGCTTGGTATTGATGAACAAAGCATGCGGGAAATTGGTATCCGAATCTATAAGGTCCGTATGCCATGGCCGCTTGAACCAAAGGGTATTCGACAATTCTCGGAAGGCCTTGAAGAAGTTCTGATTATCGAGGAGCGTCGCGAAATTATCGAGAATCAAATCAAGCAGCAGTTGTTTAACTGGCGCGCCGATGTTCGCCCGCGGATTATCGGCAAATTTGATGATAATGATGAGCCGTTCTTGCCACTGTCCACCGCTTTGTCGATATCACGGGTGGCACGTGCCATCGCAGAACGTCTGCTCAAGCTCTCCATTGATGAATCACTAAAGCGGCGCATCGAAGAGCGACTTGCCTATCTGCAAAAGCGTGCGGATGAAAGGGCACGTCATCAAGCACCCATTGATCGTCAACCCTGGTTTTGTTCAGGCTGTCCGCATAACACATCGACTAAAGTCCCTGAAGGATCGAAGGCCATGGCGGGAATCGGCTGCCATTACATGTCGATCTGGATGGATCGGAGCACCGAGACGTTTACGCAAATGGGCGGTGAAGGCGTGCCGTGGTGTTCGATCAGTCATTTCACTGATGAGAAGCATCGTTTTGTCAATCTCGGTGATGGGACTTATTTTCATTCGGGGTATCTGGCTGTGCGAGCCTCGGTCGCCGCCAAGGTCAACATCACTTATAAGGTGTTGTATAACGATGCCGTGGCAATGACGGGCGGTCAGGACATCGATGGTGAGTTGACACCGGGAAAGGTAACCCGGCAACTGCAGGCCGAAGGGGTCTGGCCCATTTATCTGTTGACCGATGAACCCGAAAAAATCGATAAGGAATCTCTTGCCTCAGGAATAATCATCAAGCATCGCGACGAGCTTGATCCAGTCATGCGTAAATTGCGTGAGCTCGAAGGTTGTAACGCGATTGTTTATGTGCAAACTTGCGCCGCGGAAAAACGCCG
>CAYULV010000272.1:2495-5256 GCA_964445655.1 uncultured Granulosicoccaceae bacterium
GCGTGGAATATCGTGATTACTGGCGTCGGTGGTACTGGCGTGCTGACAATCGGTGCACTGCTTGGCATGGCTGCACATATCGATGGCAAAGCGCCGATCGTTCTGGATATGGCCGGGCTTGCGCAGAAAGGTGGTGCGGTATTGAGTCAGGTACGCATCGCTAATGAAGAATCAATGGTTTCAAGTCCCAACATCGTTGCCGGTGGTGCCGATGTGTTGATTGCGGCTGACGCCGTTGTCGCAGCATCAAGTAGTGGGGTAGTGTTATGCGAGGCTGAGCGCACGCATGCGGTCGTCAATACGACAACTGCACCCGTGGCAGCCTTTATTGGCAACCGGGATTTGAAATTTCGCTATAGTGAAACCGAAGCGACTATCGGTCGCGTAGTCAAATCCACGCAGCACTTCCAAACGTTTGGTTCGGCGGCCACCAAGCTTGTCGGTGATTCGATCGCAACGAATATCATGATGCTTGGTTATACCTGGCAGCTGGGTTTGGTGCCGTTGAGTTTCGCAGCGCTGGATGAGGCGATGGTGCTCAATGGTGTTGCCGTTGAAGCAAACCGACTTGCTTTTGCCTGGGGGCGTCAACTGGCAGCTGATCCCGCAGTCGTGAAATCGGCCTTGAAAGCATCCGATACCGCAAACGCCGTTCCGATAGTCTGGCAAAAGGAGATGTCACTCGATGAACTGATCGAACATCGCCGTAAACATTTGGTGGCGTATCAAGGGAATGGCTGGGCCAAACGTTATGTAAAGAGCATTGGCGCATTGCGCGAGTCAATGGCCGCTCAGGGCCTGGGTGATAAACAAACGCGTATCGCGGCAATGCAACTGGCAAAACTGATGAGTTACAAGGACGAGTATGAAGTGGCTCGTTTGTACTCGCGACCCGAGTTCAAGCAGTCACTGGTGCAGAATTTTTCGGGTGAGTACTCGCTGAAATTCAATATGGCGCCACCTATCCTCGGTGGCACCGCGCCCGATGGTCGGCCACTGAAGCGCGAGTTTGGCCCGTGGGTACTGTCCTTGTTCAAGGTGTTGCAAAAAGGCCGAAAGCTTCGTGGGACCTTGCTTGATCCGTTTGGCAAAAGTGCCGAGCGCAAGGCTGAGCGGGCATGGATCAATCGTTATGAAGAAGATCTAGTCAAGCTGGTCACGGTGCTCGAATCGCGATCACCGGATGCGTCCACGGCTGCGGAGTATACTGATGCGGTGACTGCTATTCTTCAGGTGCCTGACAACATTCGCGGGTTCGGGCCTGTCAAGCACGAAGCGATGGAGAAGGCATTGTTAGCCCGTGAGCAAGCCTGGTCGCATATCGAGGCGCTTGCTCACGGCAAAGTTGATCAGGCAGCTTGAGAGTATTGAACATGTTTCAATCCGGAATGCGATTCAATCTGGGCGAAGATATCGATGCGCTACGCGATATGGTGTCGCGCTTTGCGAATGATGTCATCACACCAATAGCTGCTGAAATCGATAAGAGTAACGAATTCCCGGAAAGCCTTTGGCAACAGATGGGTGAACTTGGCCTGCATGGCATCACGGTTCCGGAAAGTCATGGTGGTGCCGGTATGGGTTACCTGGCCCATTGTGTTGCCATCGAAGAGATCAGCCGTGCCTCTGCGTCTGTTGGTTTGTCCTATGGTGCGCATTCCAATCTTTGTATCAACCAGATCAATCGTAACGGGAGCGAAGCGCAGAAGGCGCGTTACTTGCCAGATCTGATCTCGGGTAAGGCGGTAGGTGCACTGGCCATGTCAGAACCCGGTTCTGGATCAGATGTCGTTTCCATGCAATTGCGTGCGGAAAAATCTGGTGATGGTTATGTACTCAACGGCAACAAGATGTGGATTACCAATGGGCCGAACGCTGAAACTCTGGTCGTCTATGCGAAGACCGACCCTGATGCAGGGCCACGTGGCATCACAGCCTTTATTATCGAACGTGGTATAGCCGGGTTTTCTACTGCGCAGAAGCTCGACAAGCTCGGCATGCGCGGTTCGAATACCTGTGAACTGATTTTTAGCGATTGCGTGGTGCCTGAGGCAAATATTCTTGGTGCCGTCGGCAAGGGTGTGCATGTACTGATGTCCGGCCTTGACTATGAACGCGTCGTATTGGCCGCCGGTCCCCTGGGCATCATGGCGGCTTGTCTGGATGTTGTCGTACCTTATGTGCACGAACGCAAGCAGTTCGGCCAATCGATTGGCGAGTTCCAATTGATGCAAGGCAAGTTGGCCGACATGTATACAACAACCAACGCCTGTCGTAGTTATGTCTATGCCGTAGCAGGGGCCTGTGATCGAGGTGAGACGACACGCAAGGATGCAGCCGGGTGTATTTTATATGCCGCCGAAAAGGCAACCTGGTGTGCGCTCGAAGCCATACAGGCTTTGGGTGGCAACGGTTATATCAATGACTACCCAACAGGTCGCTTGTTGCGCGATGCTAAGCTGTATGAAATCGGAGCGGGTACCAGCGAGATAAGACGTATGCTGATTGGTCGCGAACTTTTCAATGAAACGGTCTGATTGATGATCGACTCACAACTCGATGTCAACGCCGAGGCGTTCAGCAACAATCATGAAGCATTGTTCGATGAGATCAGCCGGGTCGAAGCAACGGCTGAGCTTATTCAGCGCGGTGGTAGTGAGAAGTCGCGTGAGCGTCATCTGTCACGTGGCAAGTTGTTGCCGCGAGAACGTATCGAATACCTGATTGATCCGGGGACCGCGTTTCTCGAAGTCGGGTTGTT
>CAYULV010000273.1:0-5226 GCA_964445655.1 uncultured Granulosicoccaceae bacterium
CAATAGCCCGGACGCGGAAACGACAAAAGGCCCGGCGATTCCAGATCACCAAACTCCTTGAGCACTGCCAGAAACGAACCCAGACCGGCTTTGACAACCTGTTTCAGAACCGTATCAAGCACTTCAATGGCCTCCCGTGGAACGACAAACTGATATTGATAAAACCCTTTGGATCCGTAGATCCTGTTCCAACGATCAAGCGCATCGAGAGGATAGAAATACGATTTGAAGTGCTGGCTGACCGTTGTCCCATTTTTTTTTCGGTGTAAAAAGTAATAGGTACTGTTGAAAGCCCTGACGGAATAACGATTCAGAAACCATGCCGGAAAACTGCAAGGAACTGATAATTTCGGTGTTATTGGCTCAAAAGCACTTTCGATAGGCGGGTTATCGGCATGGTTGGCACTGAAAAACACCCCTCGAGCAAATTCTTTTTTACCCGCCACACAATCAAGCCAGGCCACGGTGTAGCGATAGTCATGGGCACGCCTGTCGGAAATCGCCTGAAACTCATCAAGCCCCTGAAACGTATCTATTCGCACATCCATGTAGCCGCTACTGATGGGAATCAGCTGGAGCGTCGCATTCGTGACCATACCGGTCAGTCCCAGACCACCTATCGTGGCTCTATACAGATCCACATTCTCCTCGGCAGAGCATTCAAGCAAATCACCGGAACTGCGCAGTAAGGAAAAACGAGAAACGTGGCGACCAAATGTCCCGTCACAATGATGGTTCTTTCCATGAACATCATTGGCAATCGCACCACCGAGCGTGACAAAGCTGGTGCCGGGACTGACCGGCAAGAACCAGCCAAGGGGTACGATCAATTTAAGAATCGAAGCTAGTGTCACACCGGGCTCAGCCGTCAGCAGTCCGGTCTCTTGATCAAACGCAATAAAACGATCCAGTGCCCTGGAATCGATCAAGGTGCCTGTTTGATTGAGGCAGGAATCGCCATAGCTCCGTCCGTTGCCATAGGGGAGCCAGCTATCGCCCTGACTATCGTCACCATGAACATTGTTGCCCGGCAGAAAAACATCTTCCGACCATGCCGGTTTATAGCCACGGACTCTGGCAGCAGGGTCATACCCCCAACTGCGATACGGATCTATTGCCATGCAACAAACATCGCAGCCACAACCGCCAGCATGATGCTAAGAACAGCCAAGCGGCTTACAGTGTCCTTGATCGCAAACACGATCGGATCTTCATGCATTTCACCACGAGATGTTTTGATCCAGACCCTCGCTATCCAATACATCAGTATTGGACAGACAAGCCACAATAGCATCGGCGTGCGGTAAAGCATCTGAACCTTTTCACCGTTGATGTACAACGCTACAACCAGCACCGATAAAAAGCCCGTAGAAACCCCACTTGCCAGCAGGACCGGAATATCACCTACCTGATAATCACGTCCGATGGTTACCTCGCGCCCTTCACTTTCCAGATTTTTTAGCTCGGCCACACGTTTAGCTAACGCCAGAGAAAAGAAAATGAACATGGAAAACGCGAGCAGCCAGAAAGACCATTCCGCATTGATGGCAACTATGCCGCCTATAACTCGTAAAGTATGAAGTGCCGCAATAACAATGACATCTATTATCGCTCGCTGCTTGAGTACGAGGGAATAAGCCACCGTGGAAACAAGATATACAAGCAGCAACCAGTTAAATGCGTTTGGTAGCAGAAACGTTAGAAACAACACAGCAAGCAGCAAAGCGACAACGAGAAACACACCGTGTTTCAGAGAGATTCGCCCGCTGGCAAACGCCCGTTTTGACTTGACGACGTTTTGCCGGTCGGCCTGCAAGTCCAGCATGTCGTTAACCAGATAAGTCGCCGATGCCAGGAAACTCATAGCGAAAAACGCCAGCACAATTGTCACCAAAGCCTGTGCGTCGGTAAACCGTTGATCAAGAAAAAACGGCACCAGTATCAGCACATTTTTTGACCACTGATGAACACGCATCAATCCCAAGTATTCCTTAAGCGTTGGCGCGGTTTGTTCAAACACATGATCAATTCCAGCATCTGGGCTCGCGGCTATTCCGTCGTGAGTGGACACCGCCAGTGCTTTTCGAGCCGATGGCCAGACCTTGAGATCATCCTTGTCGTTACCAATATAATCAAAGCCACCTTCACCATACTGCTCAACCAGCCACTCACGCTTTCGCGTATTGGTCAGATTTACTTTCTCATCCGAGCCCTGTACACGATCAAACAAATCAAGATTTTGCGCGATGCTGTCGGCAAATCGCTGGTGACTACCGGTAACCAGTACCGTCTCGCGCTTTTCTTTCTCAGCCCGCGTGAAATCCACAACCTCCTGATTTAATGGAAATTGAGCTGAAGAGATATCGACCCTGGCGGCTATTTCAGCCTTCAGTCGCGCCTTACCACCAGTGAACAACCAGAATGGCAAAACAAACACAAGCAGCGGTTGCTGCCTGACGAGAACCGACAATGCCTCGTACAGTAGATCTGTCCGGAGCAAGGTTCCATCAAGGTCAACACATAGTGGTGGTTCGATAGCCATAGGAGAGGATCAGGCGTGGAATGAAAAAGCAACGTGGAATCTTGGCAACATCATTATAGAAGCTGCAAAGACGCTGCACAGTTCAAGATGTGAACATGTTCGATGTCTTGTTTTCGAACAGCCGCAACTGTACTTTCCTTAGTCAAATATATGACTGGCGCTTACTATGGCCAGTGTTAAGACCGCCTGCGTTTGACACGCAATAAAACAAATCCCATTAGCCAGTAAAAGGCCAAGGAGGCACCGCCGGAGGAACCGCCACTCAACGACTCGGCATTGGTGCCAGTGGGCGGAACAATCGGATCATCTTCGCCCGGCAATGTAGGGGCACCGGACGATGGGGCTTCAGCAACCACGATACCGTCTGTGACCGACTCTGTGACCGGGATGAAATCTGACAACCATGGCAAAAACGACGGGATATGGGTATACACACCGTAGAAGTTCGGTTCGCCGCAGCCATTGCCAAAACTCGTAATGCCCACCTGCTCCAAAGCACCGTCTCTCGTTGTGTACAAGGGGCCACCACTATCGGCCTGACAAGTATCCGCACCACCCTGCCTGAAACCGGCACAGACCATGGTTGACTGAATGAAGCCCTGATAAGACTCCGGTGCATTACACACTTCACGCGTGACGAAAGGGACTTCCGCTGTGCGAAGATCAATTGGAAAAATCTGGCGCCCATCGGAGTTGAAATCGACAGCACCCCAACCAACAATAGACCCGAATTCGCCTGCCAATGTGTCAGCTTCACCGGTAAACAACTTTACCGGCGGGCTGTCCAGATCGGTGGCTATTTCAAGCAATGCAATATCGTTGTTGAAATTGGTCGGCGTAGCACTGATGTACGCAGGATGCGGAATCACACTGACCACCACATGCTCTTGCATCACCTCAGACTCTCGTAGTTCGGTCACGCCTTCGATGACACGCAAGCGGCTCGGGTTGGTCACCGAATTGGTCACTGTATGCACGCAATGTGCGGCCGTCATGACCCAGCGAGGGGCGACGACGGTGCCCGCACAAAACTGACGGTCGAAGACTGAGAAGTTTCCAGTACCGACCAATGCAACCGTTGACGGAAATTCACTGATTGATGCCGGAAGGCCGTCGATGATTCGTTGAGTTACGGCTGAATCAACTGCACTAATTGTTGTATCGGCGTCCTGTGCAAAGACAGACGGCAACATGCATAGACTAGAAGCCAACAGCAGGCTGCGTCGAGCAAGAGAAACTGAAAAATGACTCATGATTACAATTATTTCCTAATAACTCGACGACGTAGAAGCATCAGTTCTATTCGAACAGCTTGGGAATTCTCGAGGCGACGTCCGCATCGATCATTTGAATACTGCTGTTCTGACGGCGTATCTGATCTGCTCCCTTCAACCACACATCATCGTGTCGTGAAAAATGCCTATCAAGCATCACCGTCGTTTCATCGGCATCGCCTGAGACGTTTACGTCCATGCGAACCAATTGCTCATCAATAAAATATACGGCAAGTGAATTTGCCGACATGTCGGCCGCTGACAGAACACCATCGCCAGGCTCAATTGCTGCGGTTTTCTGCCAATCCGAAATCGCTATTTCTCGGCTACAACGTTCCAACAGGAATGCTCGCTTGGAACCCACCATGGCAACGCGTTCAGCCTGACAATCAAAGTTGTCAAACCCTGCACGCTGCATGCTGGCCATCACGACATCGCGTGCTTGTCCAATACGGACATCATCCTGACTGATACGTACGCCAGGGCGTAATTCGTCGTCCTTTACCACGCTTATCGATTTCACCTTGGTTTCACCATTGTTCACTTTCGTGGCCGCGTTTGTCGCCGCATTAGTGTTGCCAGCGCAACCTGACAGCAACAGACCTTTCAATAGGACAAAGCCAAGTAACCAAAGTGCCGCAAAAGAGGCGCCACCACTTGGTTCGGTCAACGGCTGACCGTTGGCGCGGGGTACGTTATCACCCGTCGGCGGATTCGGCTGGTCGGGAACCGCTATGTAGTTGGCCAGCCAGGAAATATACGACGATACGTGCGTATAGATGCCGAAGAAATTCGGCTCGGCACAGCCTCGCCCGAAGCTCGTGATACCCACCTGTTGCATGACGCCATCGACCTCTGCAAACAAAGGTCCTCCACTGTCACCGATACAGGTGTCAACGCCACCGGCCTGAAATCCTGCGCAGGTGAGAAATCCAACAATACAACCGTTGTGAGAAATCGGCGCGTTACATACATCACGAGAAACAAATGGCACCGTGGCAGTGCGAAAACTGTCGGGGAAAACCGCGCCCGCAGTATCGCTGAAGGCAGTCGCTCCCCAACCCGCTATCCAACCACTTTGACCGACCAGAGACTCGCTGTCTTCGACAAATAGATTGACCGGCGGCGCATCCAACTCAGTCGCCAACTCCAACAGGGCGATGTCGTTATAGGACGCATCGACAGCGTCGTCATATAAAGGGTGCACAATGATATTGACCACCATATGCTCTTCAGCAATCGGATCATTGCGCAAGTCGCTGACACCTTCGATGATGCGGACACTGGTGTTACTGATCAGGTTATTGAATGCGTTATGGACACAGTGGGCAGCCGTCATTACCCAGCGGCTCGCGACCACGGTTCCACCGCAGAACTGACGATCAATGGCTGAAAAATTACCCGGACGGA
>CAYULV010000274.1:0-5224 GCA_964445655.1 uncultured Granulosicoccaceae bacterium
CAGGCAAGCAATTCGCGACGCACGATCTGGAGTGTCGACTCAGGCTGCTCGGATAGCATCATGTGTCCGCTATCGGCAATCGTGTCTACCTCTACGTTGAGTATCGATGCGAGCTTTTGCGTTGTCTTTCTCGGTGTCATGCGATCTCCATCACCTGCAATGATGGTCACGGACACATCTGCCGCATTGACTCTCGCCGCTGCGTTTTCACCACCTTGATAAGAGTTACACGCATTCAAGTCAGTAAACAATACATCAGGTGCTGCCTGTTCAAGTAGCGCCATTGCCGTATTCATGACACTGATGCCAGCGATCTTGTTATGCCCGAGTTGCGATGCCAGCGTGTGACTGTAAATCGAGATCATGTCGATTGCGTCATGGCTATTAGCTTTAGCAGCATCAAGCAAAGGCGGTCCAACCACCATCGGATAGCCAACGCCAAACAGTATCAGGCCTGCCAATGCATCGGGGCGGCCAGCAACAAACTCCAACGCAGCCAATGCGCCCATACTATGTCCACCCACACTCAATGGGGTATCAGGCAAGCCATAGGATGCTTTTAGTGTATCCACCAGTGCCCAAGTATGTTCGGCCTGCGCCTCAATAGTTGCCAAGGCTGCCCCATCCGACTCCCCATGTCCAGGGAGATCAGGCACTATCAAGTTATAGCCGTGACGCGCAAAGTAACGCGCTAACAACACCCATACGGTGCGATTCATTCCCGCGCCATGCATCAATAACAAACACGGCTGATCTTCAACCCAGTCGACACCACCTGTACCAACAAAGATCGACGTACCGTTCAGCATTACTTTCATGCGACGTTTTCACGCTTGTTAGTGGACTGAGTTGCATTGACTTTCATGGCGCGTCGCAATGCCTGATTAAGGTCGTTGATCAAATCTTTGGGATCCTCAAGGCCTATGGATAATCTGACCAGTCCCGGTGAAATGCCGGCAGCAATCAGATCATCATCATCCATACGTGAATGCGTGGTACTCGCTGGATGAATAACTAATGATTTTGCATCCCCAACATTGGCAAGATGCGAAAACAACTGCAAGCCTTCGATAAAAGCACTACCTGCAGCTCGCCCACCAGCAAGCTCAAAACTGAACACCGCACCCGAGCCTTTGGGCAAGAGTTCCTTGGCAAGCGCATGATCAGGATGACTTTGCACCGCAGGGTGGTGTACAACATTGATAGCCTCGTGACCATCAAGAAAATCGACCACCGCATCCGTGTTCTCGACATGACGCTGCATTCGCATTGCCAAAGTCTCTAGCCCCTGCAACAAATGAAAGGCATTGGTCGGTGAGAGACAGGAACCAAAGTCACGCAGGCCTTCCTTGCGCGCTCGCATGATGTAGGCCGCGGGGCCAAATTCTTCGACAAAGTTCATTCCATGAAACCCGGCATAAGGCTCACTGAGTTCTGGAAACCGCCCGGATGCCTTCCAGTCAAAACGCCCACCATCAATCAAGGCACCACCAATCGCAACGCCATGCCCGCCCATGAACTTGGTCAGGGAGTGCATGACAATGTCAGCACCCAGGTTAAATGGATTGACCAGATAAGGCGTGCTCAAAGTCGCATCAACCAGAACCGGTACACCTTGTTCATGCGCGATTTTCGCGACCTTCGGCAGATCCAGCACTTCGCAACGTGGGTTTGCAACTATCTCAGCGAAGACCAGACGGGTTTCCGGACGAATCGCCTTCGCGAAGGCTTCAGGGTCACGCGGATCAACAAAGGTTGTTTCGACACCAAAACGTGGCAAGGTGTAACTGAGCAGGTTATGCGTACCACCATACAAGGAACGAGACGCGACAATATGACTACCGGCACCACATAGAGTCGCGATGCCAATATGAATAGCTGCCATACCACTTGATGTACAAACAGCTCCGACCCCACCTTCGAGCACAGCCACGCGCTCTTCAAGTACTGCGACTGTCGGGTTGGATATGCGCGAATACACATGACCGGCTCGAGCAATATCAAACAACGATGAGGCCTTGTCAGCATCATCAAAGACAAAGGACGTCGTTTGGTAAATCGGCGCAGCTCGCGCACCAGTATCACTATCAGGCTGTTGGCCAGCATGCAATGCCAGCGTATCAAAGCCCAGGTAATCGGGTCCACTCATCTCGTTTCTCTCAAGCAGGTTTTACTCATTGGGGATTGTCTCGTGGCGCTATCTCATAGTCAGGTTATGCCGAACTCGTCCTCACGTGCGCGTTTTACCACATCGTAGTGTTCGGCCAAAAGCTCACTTTTGACGACAATCCCCAAAAGTTCAGGCTTCGACGCTCGTCCTCGCGATACAACAGGAACATACTCAACCTGACGCTCCGCCATGATTCGCACCGCGGTTACAATATTGGCATCTGGTGTTATCGCATAGTCTGCATCAAATGCAGCATCCATTGCGCTCGAATCCATCCCGTGCTCAATCGCATGAGAGATAAGATTCGCCAAGGTCACACTACCTTGAAAAGCACCTTCTTCGTCAACAAACATCACCAAACGATGCCGCTCCCATCCGAGTTTGGATTCAAGCTGACCGGCGGTAATTCCAGGTTCAGCCTGTAAAAAAGCATCGGAAATCAAATCTTCAACTCGTCGTGTCATCAACAGGCTGATATCGCGCCCACCTGACAAGTTAACACTGCGTCGTGCTAGCTGCCATCGAAAAAAGGAGCTATGTTCGCCCAGTTGCATGAAAGTACTGGCAAATGCGGCGGCAGCCATGACACCCAGGGTGATATTGTAATCGTGCGTCAGTTCAAACACGATAAGAACGGTTGATATCGGAGCACCTAACAAAGCCGATGCCAGCGCCGCCATACCGATCGTCGCGTAAACCCCCTGATCAGACAATGGCAACCCACTGGCGCTCAATAACGCCCACAACAAGCCCCCCAACACCGATCCGATAAAGATCGCCGGGCCAAAAACCCCACCCGCAAATCCGCTACCCAGAGCAAGCGCAACCACAATGGTCTTGACAACAAGCAAGCTGATCAACATGGTCACAGGTAAAGATGCCTGCAAAGCCAGCAGCGTGCCTTCTGCACCAATGCTCAGAATCAACGGTAGCGGTATTGCAAAACACGCTATCAAGGCACCCGCAACTGTCGGTCGACACCAACCCGGGGCTCCACTCCACTCCCATATTTTTCCAATGCCCTGAGTCATGGCAATCAGCGCTTTGGCAACAAATGCACCGAGCACCCCAAGCAAAGCAAAGATGATCAACTCCCAATGCGAAGAGAGTGTGTGCTCCGGTACCTGGAAAAGCGGTGCGTTACCCAGGGTGAGATCTCGCACAATCATTGCCGCCATGGCAGCAATCACCACGGGTGCAAACACACGCAATGTGTAGTAACCAACGATAACTTCCAGAGCGAATATCACCGCTGCAATAGGCGTATTGAAAGATACGGCAACTGCCGCCGCCGCGCCGCAACCCAGCAGCGCTAAAGATTGCTTGCGATCCAGTCCAAGTTTTTCTGCAAGCCAGGCACTGATCGATGCGCCTATGTGTACCGCCGGCCCTTCACGACCCAAGGGAGCACCGACGCCAAGCGATACAGACGCCGCCAAGGCAGCCGCTATTCCCGAACGCGCTGGCATACGTGCACTGTTAAGCGCACAGGCTTCCATCACGTCAGCTATACCGTGATAACGCCTGTCAGGAAGAAACTGCAAGATGACGCCGACCAGCAATCCGCCAAGCGTCAGAACCAGAATCAATTGCCAAGCAGGACGCGCTGCTGCAATTTCTGCATAACGCATCTCTGATGCATCGCCAAAACTAACAAACTGAACGAGTAATATCAGCTTGATCAACAACAAGGTACTGAAACCAACGATGGCACCGATAAGGCCAGCGACAACAAAGAAGTTCAGCCGTCTGACTAGCGTATCTTTCACCATCCAACTGGGACTCGCCACCCACTCACTACCTGAGCCCCATACTACGACGGGCAAAGCCTTGGCGAAGCGGTGCAAATGCGTCAAGGCCCATGAGACCTAGCGAGCGAACATGTGACGGCAATGAAGCCGAACCACGAAAGCTCCTCGCCAACAGATCGGTCAAGCGAACGACTGCTTGCTGATCACCCTGTCGTTGTCTGACAAAGTCCTGTAGTAACGAACTTGACCCGAGGCTTTGAGGATCTGACTCCGACGAATTACCAAGCAAGGACAGCAAGCCTTCAATATCGCGTATGGCAAGGTTATAGCCCTGCCCGGCTATCGGGTGAAGCAATCGGGCAGCATTGCCGAGTAACAAAGTACGTTCTGCAATTTGGCTGGTGGCTTCAATGCGTACCAGTGGTGTAAAGAAACGCGGCCCGACACGCTTGATGACGCCAAGACGATGACCAAAACGCGACTGCAAATGAGAACGGTAGGAATCATCGCTTAACGCTTGCAAGGCCTCTCTGTCATCCTCCGATATACACTCGACAAAACTCATATGATGACTGCCACGTGGCAACATCGCCAGCGGACCCGCATCGGTAAAACGTTCATAAGCAATGTGAGCGTGAGCATCACTTAGTTCGATGCTGCCAAGAACGCCAAACTGCGAGTAGTCCGAATGCTGTTGTGCAATACCAAGCGATTCCCTGACTGCCGATGTCACACCATCAGCGGCAATCAAAAGTCTTGCATGGACGTCAATTGTTTTATCACCTTGCTTGCATTCCACGGTGACATAGTCGCGACTGTTGTCATCACCGGGTACAAGTCGATAAAACTCAGTATTTGAAAGATGCTTGATGTCAGATTGACTCAACAGCGTGCGCAAGGACCTGAGCATATTGCGATTATTGACAACATAGCCGACAGCGTCGACACCGAATTCACTAGCGTACATTCGGGTAGCACCAAAAAACCCACGTTGAGAAACATGCACTTGCTCGATCGCCGTCGCATCCGAAGCTATGCCAGCCCAAAGATCATGGCAATCAAACCAGCGCTGCGAACCCAAACTCAAGGCAGTACATTGCTGATGCAGTGGATTGCTTGTCGTTTCGGCTCCCGAATCTTTACTCACATCAACCTGCGTCGTCTCGCGATCGATCAGCGTGACCGCGTACCCCAGGCGACTCAAAGCGAGGCACAACGGTATACCGACCAAGCCGGCACCTACGATGACAATGTCTGTTTGCACGTTGATCGCTACAATTTCCGTGGTCAAGCTTGCAACATG